>NZ_JBNYXT010000001.1:0-458670 GCF_051380795.1 Janthinobacterium leeuwenhoeki | reverse complement strand
GCGACGATCCTGGCCGCACCAATGCTGTGCCGAGTGGTCGAACAGCCACTTCAACGGGTCTGAGCCGAGGCGCTGGCGCGCCTGGGCAGCCGCGCTCTTGCTGACAAAAGGAGTCTGTGCATCTGGGACGGCCAAGCCGAGGTCATCGAGGACCTCACTAATGGACTTGTGACGATAGAGCGCCAATGCCACCATCAGCCAGACTACCTGTTCGGCCGGTAGGCGACGATGGCGGATGCTCGTTGCATCAGTGCGCTGCACGGCTTGCTCAATCCACTCGACCGGCAAGTGTTCGCCCAGCCGGCGCCAGTCAGGTGCTTCAAGGTGGTTGGCAAGAAAGTGGAGAGTATCGTCGAGCATAGCCAGGCAGGTTAACAGCAGACACTGACGTTTACAAGCCCCAAATAAAAATGCCGTTCAGTCTTAACTGAACGGCATTACCGGTTCGCCGGGCTTTTTTGCGTTGATTTGAAAATTAAACAGCTGTTTGATACAATGCTGGGCAATATTAAACAACTGTTTAAATGATGGGAGTGGCATGACAGAAGAAGTCGAATCAGCGCGCACGCGCATCCTGCAGGCGGCGGTCCAACTGTTTGCCGACGAAGGCTACAAGCTCGCGTCCGTACGCCGTATCTGCGAGGCGGCCCACGTCAATGTGGCGATGGTAAATTATTATTTTCATAGCAAGGAAGAGCTGCACCTGGCCGCCTTCGACCATGCGCGCGCGCTGGCGCGGGCCTCGGCCGCCGACGTGGCGGCCGCCAGCGCGCGGGCGCAGTTGCCGCCCGTGGAACAGTTGCGCCTGGCCATCGAAGCGCTCGTCTCCGACATGCTGCGCTCGGGTTCCGCGTCCCTGTTCAGCCGCCTGGTGGCGCGCGAACTGATCGAGCCGACGGCCGCCATCCACAAACTGGCGGAGCGCAATGTGCGTCCGCAGCACGCCTTGTTCACTAGCTTGATCCGTGCCGTGGTAGGCGACGCCATGCCGGCGGACGTGGTGCAGAAATGCGTGTTCAGCGTGATCGGCCAGGCCGTGTTCTATGCCCGTTCGCGCATCGTGCATGAACTGGTGGCGCCGGAAATGACCTATGACGAGGCGGGCATCGCCAGTATCGCGCGCCATGTGTCGCAATTCTCGCTGGCGGCCCTGGAAGGCTTGCGCCGCCAGTTTGACGATGTGCAGGTGAATGCATGAAGGCGCGCAACCTGACCCTGGTGCTGGCCGGCTTGGCCATGCTGGGCCCGTTCGCCACGGACACCTTTCTGCCATCGTTTCCCGCGATCGGCACGCATTTCGACGTCAGCAGCGTGCTGGTGCAGCAGACCCTGAGCGTCTACCTGGCCGCCTATGCCTTCATGACCTTGTTCTACGGCACCTTGTCCGACTCCTTTGGCCGCCGTCCCGTGATTCTCGCCTCGCTCCTGATCTTCGCCGTGGGCTCCATCGGCGCCGCGTTTGCGCCCAGCTTTGGCTGGCTACTGTTCTTCCGTGGCATGCAGGGCGCCTCGGCGGGTGCGGGCAGGGTCATCGGGCAAGCCATCGTGCGCGATAGCTTGTCGGGCGCGGCCGCGCAAAAGATGCTGGCCAACATCATGATGGTGTTCGGCATCGCGCCCGCCATCGCCCCCATCATCGGCGGCTGGCTGCATGTGGCGTATGGCTGGCAATCGACGTTCGTGTTCACTTTTTCCGTCACGGTGCTGCTGGCGCTGGCGTGCCTGAAAGGCTTGCCGGAAAGTTTATCCGTCGAACAACGCCAGCCTTTTCATCCAGGCAACATCGCACGCAATTACTGGCTGGCCCTGCGCCACCAGGCGTTCTTGCTGCGTTCGCTGGCCGTGGCCTTTGCCTTTGGCGGCTTCGCCCTGTACATCGCGTCGGCACCGCATTTCATCCTGGAATTGCTGCGCCTGCCGGAAACGGCCTTCGGCTGGATGTTCATCCCCATGGTGGCCGGCCTGGTGCTGGGCTCGGCACTGTCGGGCAAGCTCGCGCATGCGGTGAAAAGCACCGTGCTGGTGCGCTGGGGCTTGCTGGCCATGGCGGCCACGGGCGCGCTCAATATCGGCTACAACCACTGGTTCGCGGCCAGCATCCCGTTCGCCGTCGTGCCCGTGATGCTGTACGCCTTCGGCATGTCGCTGGCCTTGCCGGGCATGACCATGTCGACGCTGGACATTTTCCCGCAGATGCGGGGCCTGGCCGCCTCCTTGCAAAACTTCGTGCAAATGCTGGTGTTTGCGCTGGTGTCCGGTTTTGTCGCACCCTTGCTGTTCGACAGCGCCTTCAAGCTGGCGCTAGGACAGGCTTCGGCCGTGGCGCTGGCCGCCGTGTTCTGGTGGCTGGGCAGCCGCCAGGCGGCGGGACAGGGCGCATCTGCAATTATCAAAACAACATGATTGACCTTGGAAAAGAGTGGCATGCTTCCTGCTTTGTTACACTGTGACAATCAGACCCGTGCCGCAGGCGCCATAGCACGCGCGCGGGTCTAAGCAGTTTTGCAACTTTACCTTTGGCTATCATGCACTTGATTAACTCCAGTTTGAACCACGCCTTGCGCGTGCCGCTGGCTGCGGAAATCCACTCGCGGCCGTTTTTGCAGCTCGATGCCCCCGAGCTGATCACCCATCTGGCCGTATATAAAGATGACAGCGGAGCGCCGGGCGCGTCGAATATGGCGGCCCAGCACGCCACTCTGGCGGCCCTGTGCACGCATTTCGGCGTCACGCCGCCCGCTGCCGAAGCCAAGTATTTTTATTACGACTTTGGCCGCTTCCGCCTGAAATGGGAATGCCACACGGAATTTGCCACGTTTACCTTTGCCGAGCATCCGGCCGCCGCCTTGCCTTTGGCGCAGGCGTTCGAGCGCATGCCGCTGGAGCAATTGCCGCAGCAGTGGCTGGTGGGCTTGAAGGGCAAGCTGATGGTGGCGGCCCACGTGGTGCTGGAGCAAGCAACTGAACCGGCCGAAATCTTCATGCAGGGCTTGTCGCACGTGTTTGAAGGCAATACCCTGGCCGGCAGCAAGGTGCTGCAGGGCGGCGAATTGTGGACGGATTTCACCATCCAGTCGGACGGCTTCAGCCGTTTCGTCATCCGCGATGCGGGCATGCGCTCGCAGCAGTCGGGTCGTTTGGTGCAGCGCGTGCTGGAAATCGAAACCTACCGCATGATGGCTTTATTGGGCTTGCCCTACGCCATGCAGGCGGCGCCATCCTTGAACGCCATCGAAAACGAACTGGCGACCCTGGCCGCCGCCATGGTCGACACGGATGACGCACCGGGTCTGGCCAAGGCGGACGAGGGCGTTGCCGAGCAAGCCTTGCTCGACCGTATCACGCGCCTGGCGGCCCGCATTGAAAAGCTGTCACTCGACAATAGCTACCGTTTTTCCGCCTCGAAAGCCTACATGGGCCTGGTCAAGGCGCGCATCGAGGAGTTGCGCGAAGTGCGTATCGAAGGCATTCCCACGGTCGAGGAATTCATGGACCGCCGTTTGACGCCCGCCATGAACACCTGCGAAGCGATGGCCAGCCGCCAGGAAGCGATGGCGCAACGCATCGCCAACACGAATGACTTGCTGCGCACGCGTGTGGGCATCGTGCAGGAATTGCAGAACCGGCAAATCCTGCAATCGATGAACGCCCGCGCGGCGCAGCAGCTGCGCTTGCAGCAAGCGGTGGAAGGCTTGTCGGTGGCGGCCATTTCGTATTACGTGATCGGCCTGTTCAGCTACACGGGCAAGGCGGCCAAGGTAATGGGCTTGCCCGTGAACCCGGAAATCCTCGTCGGCGCCCTGGTGCCCTTCGTGGCGGCCGGCGTCTGGCTGGGCCTGCGCCGCATGCATCACAAGCTGCACGTGGACTGAGCCGAACGACAGGGGCGCTGAAAATTTGCCATGTTTCAACATTCGACCGTCAGGTGTTGTTGAATGGAAGCAGAGTGTCAGCGGATGTTGCCGATGTTGTTAGTGAATATGTTTCTAAGCGCACGCTTGTCGATGAAGCCAGGCAACAGCAATTCAATGCACCTGTCGGTGACGATGATGCCATGGTTGGCGGACAATTATTGCCGCCATATACGTCCAGGATCGATTGCCACGGCTGATGCGCCTCGCCACCCGCCACGGCACGCGTGAACTGATGGAGTATGTTGTCCGGCATGCCTTCCTTCATGAACTGAGCTGGCAATCGTCCACCGTCAGCGAGCTCGATTTCAGCCAAGGCAATCTGGCGCGCCTGAACGTGCACATGGCAGGCGTCACATACTTGAAGCTCAACAAGGTTCTGCTTTCCCTGGCCTTGCGCAGGGCGCCGCCAGCCGGGCTGCGGCAGTTGCGCATCTGGGGCAAGCCGGGCATGGTCACGCATCTGCCCGCCACTGCGCAACTGAAACAGTTGCAGACGTGCGCCGCTCAAGTGCCAGAGCTTTCCACCTTGTGGATGAATAGCCTGCCGGACGACGCGGCCAAGGCCATCAAGGCCAACGTCAAGCCGGCGGCGGCGCAGGGACTGGAACTGTACATTAGCAAGCCGCCCAAGCCGGAATGGCTGGCTGAACACCTGCTCAATCCCTTGCGCGACTGGGATGGCCGCGAGCATATTTCCCCCGCGCATGCGAAAAAGGCGGCGCTGACCTACAAGAACATGCTGGCCGTGACGCGCAGCATCGATAGCGCCATGGAGGTGACGGCGGCCGCCGCCGCGCTGGAGGCGATGGTCACCGCCTATGTGGATGAATTCAACAAGATCGAGTGTCGGACGAGCATCATCGAAACGGTCGAGCGCGAGGAAATCTACACGGTGCTGGCGGAACTGCTGGCACAGCTCGGCGGGCAACTGGGTGGGCAGGGAGCGGCACTCGTCGATGAGGCAGCCTTGCTGGACTTGTTCGACCGCTTGCGCGAATTTTAGCCGCTTTCACACTCTAGAAAAAAAGTTCTAGACATGAGGTTCTAGAATGGGTATTCTAGCTGCATGTTAAAAAATACCTCCACTCCCCATCCCACCGCCGCCGAGCTGGACTTGCTGCGCATCCTGTGGCGGCGCGGTCCGTCCGACGCCCGCGCCGTGTATGAGGCCCTGGCTGCTGAGCGTGCCGATGCCAGCTACGCCACCGTGCTGCGCCAGTTGCAACTGATGCATGGCAAGGGCTTGCTGAGCCGCGATGAAAGCCAGCGGCCGCAGCTGTATGCCGCCGTCGAAGCGCAGGAAAAGCTGCAAACGAGTTTGCTCAAGGACTTGATCGGCAAGGTGTTTTCGGGTTCCGGCAAGGCGCTGGTGCTGACGGCGTTGCGCGAGCACGTGAGCGATGCGGAACGCCTGGAAATTGAAAAAATCCTGCGCAGCAAGGATGGCAAGGCGCCATGAACCTGGACATGCGCTTGGGCATAGAGTTGGGCAAGCTGGTCCCTGCACTGGGCTGGGTCTTGCTGTATTTTATCTGGCAGGGCTTGATCGTCGGCACCGTCTCCGCTGTCCTGCTCTGGCTGCTGCGCCACGCCAGCGCGCGCTGGCGCTATGCCGTCTGCGCGCTGGCGCTGCTGCTGTGCCTGTGCATTCCCTCGCTTCACCTGCTGTCTCTGTTGTCCGGCACCTCGCTGGCCCAGTTGCCGGTGGACGCGCCGCCCGCCTGGCGTGCCGCGCTGCAAGCGTGGATGCCGGCCCTGGTGCTGGCCTGGAGCGCGGGCGTTGGTTTGATGAGCTTGCGCCTGTGCCTGGGCCTGGCCTGGGTCGGCAAGCTGCGCCGCCAGGCCGTGGCTGCCCCCGCCATCTGGCAGGCGCGCCTCGATGCGCTGGCGCTGCGCATGGGCTTGCGCGGGCGGCCGCCGCTGAAGCTGCATGCGGGACTGAGCAGCCCCGTCACGGTGGGCTTCTGGCGTCCCGTCATCCTGCTGCCGGCCGCCTTGCTGAGCGGCATGCCCGTCGCCTTGCTCGAAGCGCTGCTGGCGCATGAACTGGCGCACGTGCGGCGCTGGGATTACCTGGTCAACCTGTTGCAAAGCGTGGCCGAGGCGCTGCTGTTTTTTCACCCCGTCGTCTGGTGGTTGTCAGCGCGCATGCGGGCCGAACGGGAACAGGTGGCTGATGCCCTGGCCGCGCATGGGCTGCAGGACCCGCAGCGGCTGGCCACGGCGTTGCATGCGCTGTCCCTGCACACGGCTGTGCCGCAGCATTCCGGCTTGCTGATGTCGGCACGGGGCGGGGCGTTGCTCACCCGCATCGAACGCCTGATGGCGCCCGGCCTTGATACGGCCGGCTGGAAACTGGCCGTGCCCGCCTTGCTGCTGGCTTGCGCCACCTTGCTGCTGCAGGTGCCGGGCAAGCCTGCCGTCAACGGGGCGGTGCTGGCCGAGGCTGCCGCCGCGATGCTGGCCTTGCCCGTCAGCGCGAAACACATGCTGGTATTCGATGACGCCAGCGGCAAGGTGCTGATGGCGAAGGATGCGGACGCCGTCGTGCCGATCGCCTCGATCACCAAGCTGATGACGGCCATGGTGGTGCTGGACGCGGGACTCGATCCCGATGAACAGCTGCGCATCGTGCGCGCCGATGGGGATGCTTCGCTGCAGCGCCACAGCCTGCTGGCCGATGGCGTGGCCGTGTCGCGCGGCGCGCTGTTGCAACTGGCGCTGCTGCCATCCGAAAACCGCGCCGCCGCCGCGTTGGCGCGTACCTATCCGGGCGGCAGCGCGGCGTTTCAGCAGGCACTCCAGGCGAAGATCCGCCACCTGGGCTTGCACCGCACTACCTTGCTGGACCCGGTCGGCAGTTCGCCCGCGAATACGTCCACGGCCAGCGAGGTGGCGAAGATCGTCGCGGCGGCCGCGCGCTATCCGGACATCGCGCGCATCACCAGCCATCCGCAAGCGAACGTGGCCGTCAATGGCAAGACGCGCACCTTGCATAACACCAACCCGCTGGTGGGCGGCAAGGGCTGGGACATTTTGCTGTCCAAGACGGGCAGCAGCAATGAGGCCGGCAGCTGTCTGACGATGCGCATGCGCAGCGGCGGCAAGCACGTCACCGTGGTGTTGCTGGACGCCGACGGCGCGCAGCGGCGCTCGCTCGACGCCGGACACATCCGCGACACCCTGGCCGACAGGACTGGCCGCATGCACTGATACCCCCCCCCGGGCGCGCCAGTGCGGGCGCCCTTCTTTTTACACTCTGGAGATGAAGATGACACTATTGGCGAAGTTGATGCTGGCTACGGTTGCGACCATGGCGGCAAGCACGGTGCAGGCAAAAACGCCGGCCCCGCTGCAGGATAAACCGGTTAATTGTGACAATTGCAAGGAATGGAATGCGCCCGTCAAGCCATTCAATATCCATGGCAATAGCTGGTATGTGGGTACGGCCGGGCTGTCGGCCGTGCTGGTGACGAGCCCGCAGGGCCATATCCTGCTCGACGGCGCGCTGCCCCAATCGGCGCCCTTGATCATCGCAAATATCCAGGCGCTGGGCTTTCGCATTGAGGATGTGAAATACATCCTCAATTCGCACGCCCATTGGGACCATGCGGGCGGCATTGCCGCACTGCAACGGGCCAGCGGTGCCACCGTGATGGCCAGCGCAGCGGCCGCCCCGGCGCTGCAAAGCGGCACCAATGGCAAGGATGATCCGCAATACCAGGCCAATCCCGTCGTGCACGTCGCCAAGGTGAGCAAGGTCAGCCTGGTGGGCGAGGGCGATACCGTCAAGCTGGGCCCTGTGACCTTGACGGCCCACATGACGCCGGGCCACACGCCCGGCGGCACGACGTGGACCTGGACCTCGTGCGAAGACACGCGCTGCCTGAACGTGGTGTATGCGGACAGCCTGAACCCGTATGCCAGCGGCGATTTCCGCTATACGGGCAAAGGCGCGGGCAAGGGCGGCTCGCCTGACGTTTCGGCCTCGTTCGAAGCGAGCATCGCCAAGGTGGCTGCCTTGCCATGCGACATCATCATTCCCGTGCATCCGGGCACGACGGACGTGCTGGGAAAGGCCGCCAGGCGCAGCGCTACAAGCAATCCCCTGATCGACGCCAACGCCTGCCGCGCCTATGCGGCTGAAGCGGGTGGCTTGCTGGCCAAGCGTTTGGCGAAGGAGCGGGGCGAGGCGGCACCGGCCGATGCCAAGGGCGACGCGCACGCGCATTAGCCGTTTTACGCTGCCGCCTGCTGCTGTTTTTGCAGGCGTTTCAGGAACACCGTCATTTCCTTGACGGCTTGCAGGTCGCCTTGCTGCTGGGCCACAGTCACGCCCGTGGTCCAGGCGGCCTGCGCTTCGTCCAGCCGGGTCAATTGGTGCAAGGCCTTGCCCAGCAGTTTCCAGGCGGCGGAATAGCCAGGCTGCTGTTGCGTCGCCTGCGCCAGATGGAGGGCGGCTTGCTCGGCGTCATGGTCTTTCAGGCAGGCGTCGCCCAGGCCAAAGCGCAGCAGGGCGTTGTCGCGCCCCTGCGCCAGCAGTTTTTCCAGTTTTTCACGCATCCCGGCTCCAGATTAATATACAAGTTAATTCTTGCATATTAATGCCTGGGGCGTTTCTTCGCAAACTATCGCTGGCCTGCAGTACTCAGCTGATGCTCTGATTTTCTGCCCATGGGTGGTGCCGTGCCGCAGGCAATGCTTTAATGAGACTTGATTATCATTTATAATGCAATTCGTTTGCATTTAATGCTCTTTCAGGAATCTCTATGCTCCTCTCTTTACCGCGTCCGATGGCGCTGCTGCTGGCCGCCGCCAGTCCGCTGGCCCTGGCGGACGGACTCGCTGCGCCGGATGTCGTCACCGTCAGCGCCGAGCGCCAGCATTACCGCAGCCTGTCCGCCACGGGCGCCACCAAGACGGACGCCTTGCTGATGGATTTGCCGCAAAGCGTGCGCGTGCTGACCGGCGACCTGCTGCGCGACGCGGGCGTGACGACACTGGCCGGCGCGCTGGATCTGGCCAGCGGCATCGCAAAGCAAAGTCCGCTGGGCGGCTTGTGGGACAGTTATGCCATGCGCGGCTTTACGGGCGACCCGAATTTCGGTTCCGACTACATGGTCAACGGTTTCAGTTCCAGCCGGGGCTACAACGGCATGCGCGACGCCGGCAACACGCAGAACGTGGAAGTGCTGAAAGGCCCCGCCTCGGCCCTGTACGGCCGGGGCGAGCCGGGTGGCACGGTGAACATCACGACGAAAAAGCCGAAGTTCGCGCCGGAATACGCCGCCGACGTTTCCCTCGGCAGTTTCCAGACGCGCCGCGCCGCCGTCGATTTGACGGGGCCCTTGAGCGACAGCATCGCTTACCGCCTGAACGCGGCGCATGAAGCAGGGCACAGCTTCCGCGATACGGTGAAAGTTGAACGCAGCCTGTTTTCTCCCTCCTTCCTCTGGCTGCTGGGCGAGCACACCACCGTGTCATATGAAATCGAAGCAGTGCGGCAGCGTGTGCCGTTCGACCGTGGCGTGGTGGCCGTGAATGGCCAGCTGGGTCTTGTCCCCGTGTCGCGCTTCCTGGGCGAACCGGGCGATGGCTCCATGACGGTCAAGTCGCTGGGCCAGCAGCTGTTTATCCACCATGCGCTGTCAGACGACTGGACGCTGCAGGCGGGCGCTTCTTACCGTGAAAGCGAATTGACTGGCTATTCGACCGAGGCGAACAAGCTGCTGGCCGATGGCCGCAGCCTGAACCGCCAGCGCCGCCACCGCGATTTTTCGGCCACCGATGTCTCCGCGCGCGTCGAGGTGCTGGGCAAGTTCAGGACTGGCGCGCTGGCGCACGAGGTGCTGGCCGGTGTCGACGCCTATCACTTCGACGACCACCGGGTACAGCTGCGGCGCAATCCCACCGCCGCGAATGCCTATGCCATCGACATTGTCAATCCCGTGTATGGCGGCAAGGCCGCTCCGCTGGCCCTGTCCATCGACACGCAGGAGGGGCAACAGGCGCGTGGCCTGTATGCGCAGGATCAGGTCGGCCTGGGCGCGCAATGGAAGGCGCTGGTCGGCGTGCGCCACGATACGTACACGCAGGACGTGACGAACAACCGCCTGAATGTGAGCAACCGCCAGTCGCTGTCGGCCACCAGCCCCCGCGCGGGCCTCGTCTACCAGCCGTCGAAAATGTGGTCGCTGTATGCGAGCGCGGCCAAGGGTTTCCGGCCCAACAGTGGCATCAGCATCGCCAACCAGGCGTTTCCGGCCGAGCGCAGCCGCTCGTATGAACTGGGCGCCAAGCTGGAAACGGGCAAGCTGACGGGCACCGTGGCCGTGTACGACATCCGCAAGAGCAATGTGCTGACGACGAATCCCGCCAACACGGACTTCGCCATCGCGGCGGGCGAGGTGGACAGCCGGGGCCTGGAGCTGGACGTGTCGGGCGAAATGGCGCGCGGCTTGCGCGTCTCGGGCGCGTATGCTTATACGGACGCCAGCGTCACGCGCGGCGACACTACGATAGTGACGGGCAGCCGCTTCGCCAACGTGCCGCGCCACAGTGCCAACCTGCTGGCCACGCAGCAATTTGCGCTGGCCACGGGCACGGCCAGCGTGGGCGGCGGTGTGCAATATGTGGGCGAGCGCCTTGGCGACGTCGCCGTCAGCAGCAGCTTTACCCTGCCGGCCTATACGACGGCCAGATTGCTGGCGTCGTATTCGCCGACGGTGAAACTGCGCCTGGCTTTGAGCGTGGATAATCTGTTCAACCGCAGCTACTATGCCAGTTCCTATAGCCAGCTGTGGGTGGCGCCGGGGGCCGAGCGCACGGTGACTTTGAATGCGCATTACAGGTTTTAACTGTGGTGCTGTTTGCATGTCATACACGTCCCAACCCACAGGCGGAAGGCCGGGGTCGGACCTTAAGGTCCGACCCCAGTTTTTGCCTGTGGGGTGAATAACACCATGGACTCACCAAAGTTTATATATCAACGAATGACTATTTCCTTGACTACCCCCGCCACCCTGCGCACCCGCATCGCCGTCATCGACGTACTGCGCGGCCTCGTCATGCTGATCATGCTGTTCGACCATGTGCGTGAAACCGTCTTCCTGCACCACCAGGTCGGCGATCCGATGGATGCGGCCCACGTCGATCCGGCCCTGTTCTTCACGCGCCTGGCGGCCCACGTATGCGCGCCCATGTTCGTTTTCCTGACGGGACTCTCGGCCTGGCTGTATGCGCATCCGGCCGCCGGCCCCCGCAGCGCTGGCGGTTTCCTGTTCAAGCGGGGCTTGCTGCTGGTGGTGCTGGAACTGGTGTTCGTCAATTTCGCCTGGAGCGGGGCGTTTCCACCGGCCGTGCTGTATCTGCAGGTGATCTGGGTCATCGGCCTGGCCATGATGGCGCTGGCCGTGCTGCACCGCTTGCCTTTGACGCTGCTGGTCGTGCTGGGCGTGGCGATTATCGCAGGCCAGCACTTGCTGACTGGCCTGCGCGCGGAAGAGGGCAGCTTTGCCTATTCCGCGCTGACGGTGCTGCTGCAACGCGGTTACCTGGTGGCCGATGGCGCCATGAAGATCAAGGTCAGCTATCCCTTGCTGCCGTGGATAGGCGTGATTGTGCTCGGCTATGCGGCCGGGCCCCTGTATGCGCGCAGCCGTTCACCGGAGGGGCGTCGTCGCCTGCTGCTGGCGCTGGGCGCGGACAGCTTGCTGCTGCTGGCCGTGCTGCGCGGCTTCAATATTTATGGTGAAACCTTGCCGTGGGTGGCCGGCGACACGGCCTTGCGCACGGCCATGAGCGTGCTGAACTTCACAAAATATCCACCGTCGCTGGACTTTTTGCTGTTCACCCTGGGCCTGGGTTTGCTGGGCCTGGCCTGGCTGGAAAGCGTCGATAACTGGTTCACGCGGGCTTGCGCCACCTTTGGCGGCGCGCCCATGTTCTACTATTTGCTGCACCTGTATCTGCTGCTGGTGACAGGCATCACCTTGACGGCCGTGCTGGGCGCCAATCACGGTAGCCGCTATGGCGTCGAGCATATCTGGCAAGTGTGGCTGATCGCGCTGGCCCTGATGCCCGTGCTGTACTTTCCCTGCCGCGCGTTTGCCAATTACAAGCGCACGTCGAAGCAGGCCTGGGTGCGTTATTTCTAGGCTGGTCTATTGCGTGAGAATGGTTATTTGATCAGCGCCAGCACGTCGCGGAAGCGCGGGTGCTTGCAGTCGCGCAACCATTCGAAGGCCAGCATCTCCACCGTCACCAGCTGCGCGCCCAGCTTGCCCAGACGGGCCAGTGCCGCATCGCGGCTGGCGGCCTGGCGCGAACCGACGGCATCGATGGCGATGATGACCTCGTACCCCAGCTCCAGCAAGCCGATGGCTGTCTGCAGCATGCACACATGGGCTTCGCAGCCCGTGACGACGATTTGCCTGCGCCCCGCAGGCAGGATGGCCTGCAAACCGTCGGCACAGGCGCCGAAATGCGTCTTGTGCAAGGTTTGCTGGCACAGGGCGGCGATCTCTTCCACGTTCGGTCCCAGTCCCTGGCGGTTCTGTTCCGTGCCCAGCACGGGCACGTCGAGCAGGCGGGCGATCTTTGCCAGGCGCAGGTTCTGTGCCAGCACCAGGCCGGCATCGTGGATGGCCGGCATCAAACGGCCTTGCAGGTCGACAATGACCAAAACAGCCTGGTTCGCATCCATCAGCATGGCATTCTCCTTTAATCAGCAATGGCGACAGTGTAGCGCGCTCAGGCTGGCCAGCTGGGCGCGGCCGTTTCGCCCATCAGGTAGGCGTGGTTCAGGTCGATGGCGGTACGCAGGTAGTTCCACAGGGCGCTGACCCGGGCGATGTTGCGCCGCTCGCTGGGCGAGATCATCCAGAAAGCGCGCAGCAGGTCGATCTCGCCATCGAGCACGGGCACCAGCTCGTTCGACTGCTGCGCCACGAAGCAGGGCAAAATCGCCAGCGCCTGGCCCGCGCGCGCCGCGTGGTACTGGGCGATCACGCTGGTGCTGCGAAACGCGCGCAGGGAATCGGGCGCCACGTTATCCATGTAGCGCAGCTCCGAACTGAAGACCAGGTCGTCCACATAGCCGATGATGGGGTGCTGCGCCAGTTGCGCCACGCTGGTGATGGGCGCGTGGCGCGCCAGGTAGCTTGGGGTGGCATACAGTTTCAGCCGGTAGTCGGACAGCTTCGTCACCACATACGGGCCGGACAGGGGGCGCTCGATGGAAATGGCCACGTCCGCCTCGCGCTTGGACAGGCTGACAAAGCGGGGCACGGCGATCAGGTCCACGCTGATGTGCGGATAGTGCCCGCAAAACTGCGCCAGGTGAGGCGCCAGCACGATGGCGCCGAAGCCTTCCGTGGCGCCCAGGCGCACCTGGCCCGACAGCAATCGGTTGTGTTCGCCCAGCTCCTCGGTGGCGGCAAACACCGTGCTTTCCATGGTTTCCGCGTATTCCATCAGGCGGTGGCCTTCGGGCGTCAGCTGGTAGCCCACGTAGTTGCGGTCGAACAGCTGCGTACCCACCTGCTCCTCGAACTTGCGCATGCGCCGCGACACGGTGGAATGGTCGATGCCCAGCTTTTTCGCCGCATCGACGAGACCTGCGCTGCGCGTCAGTTCCAGGAAGACCCGTACATTGTCCCAATCGAGCATGGCAAACCCTCTCTGTGCATTTTTGCAAAGGAATTATGCATTAATTTCACTTGAGTGCATATTTTTACACATGCAGAATGCAGATATACATATAAGAAAACCCGTTCACCTGGAGACACGCATGAAAAAAACCGTTCTGGCCATGGGCGCGCTGGCGCTTTCCCTGTCTTTCACCGGCGCGCAGGCGCAAATTTCCGATGGCGTCGTCAAGGTGGGCATCCTGACCGACATGTCCGGCCCGTATTCGGCCATGGGCGGGCGCGGCTCCGTCGTCGCCAGCCAGATGGCCGTCGAGGATTGTTTGAAGGCCGAATGCAAGGGCATGAAGATCGAGATTCTCTCGGCCGACCACTTGAACAAGGCCGACATCGCCGCCTCCAAGGCGCGCGAATGGATAGACCGCGACAAGGTCGACGCCATCGCCGACCTGACCAACTCCTCGGTGGCCTTGTCCGTGCAAAAACTGATGAAAGAGAAGGGCGGCATCGCCATGTTCAGCGGCCCGGCCACGGGACGATTGACGAACGAGGATTGCTCGCCGAATGGCTTCCACTGGATGTTCGACACGTATTCGCAGGCGGCCGGCACGGCGGCGGCATTGACCAAGCTGGGGCAGAAATCCTGGTACTTCGTCACCGTCGATTACGCGTTTGGCCATTCGCTGGAAAAGGACGCCAGCGATGTCGTCAAGCGCAATGGCGGCACGGTACTGGGCGCCGTGCGCCACCCGCTGAATGCCTCGGACTTCTCGTCCTTCCTGGTGCAGGCGCAAGGCTCGAAAGCGCAGGTGATCGGGTTGGCAAACGGCGGCGCAGACGTCGTCTCGGCCATCAAGCAGGCGCGCGAATTCCGCATCGGCAGCGGCAAGGACCAGCGCCTGGCCGCCTTGCTCGTGTTCCTCTCCGACGTGCATGCGCTGGGGCTCGATACGGCCCAGGGCCTGGTCTACGCGGACGGTTTTTACTGGGATTTCGATGAGCGCAGCCGCGCGTTCGCGAAACGCTTTGAAGCGCTCAACAAGGGTGCCAAGCCGACCATGGTGCAGGCGGGCGTGTATTCGAGCGTCTACCACTACCTGAAATCGGTGGCGGCGGCCAAAAGCGACGACTCGAAAATCGTCGCCGACAAAATGCGCCAGTTGCCCATCAAGGATTCGGTGATGAACAACGCCTCGATCCGTCCCGATGGCCGCGTCATCCACGACATGTATCTGGTGCAGGTGAAGACCCCGGCCGAATCGAAAGGCGCATGGGACTACCTGAAAGTGCTGTCCACCATCCCCGCTGACCAGGCCTTCAAGCCTATGGATGCGGCGGCGTGCAACCTGGTCAAAAAATAGGCTGGAATCTTAACGAAATAAATCAGCACCCCAACGGCGAAAGGCTGGGGTCGGACCCTCAGGGTCCGACCCCAGATTTTGCACTTGGGTTGATATCCACACTTTCCGGAGCCTCACATGAACCAAGCCCTCACCCAAGTCCCCGCCATCCCCCTGTACATCGGCGGCAAGCACCACGCTTCAAGCAGCAGCGAATGGCGCGACGTCGTCAATCCGGCCACGCAGGAAATCGTCGCCAAGGTGCCGTTTTCCACGCCAGACGAAGTCAATCTGGCCGTCGCCACGGCCAAGGAAGCGTTCAAGACTTGGCGCAATACGCCGCTGGCCGCGCGCATGCGCATCATGCTCAAGTATCAGCACCTGATCCGCGAAAATATTGGCGCCCTGGCCGAACTGATCACGCGCGAACATGGCAAGACCCTGCCCGACGCGGAAGGGGAGGTGATGCGGGGCCTGGAAGTGGTGGAACACGCGTGTTCGATCGCCACCCTGCAACTGGGCGAGATCGCGGAAAACGCGGCCACGGGCGTCGATGTCTACAACATCTACCAGCCGCTGGGCGTGGGCGCCGGCATCACGGCGTTTAATTTCCCTGTCATGCTGCCGTGCTTCATGTTCCCCATCGCTATCGCCTGCGGCAATACTTTTGTCTTGAAGCCATCGGAGCAGGACCCGTCATCGACCATGTACCTGGTCGAACTGATGTATCAGGCAGGCTTGCCTGCGGGTGTGCTGAACGTCGTGCATGGCGGCGCCGACGTCGTCAACATGCTGTGCGACCATCCCGACATCAAGGCCGTGTCCTTCATCGGCTCCACCCATGTGGGCACGCATGTGTACCGCCGCGCCAGCGAATCGGGCAAGCGCGCGCAATCGATGATGGGCGCGAAAAACCATTGCGTGGTGCTGGCCGACGCCAACAAGGAGCAAGCGATCAATAACCTGATCGGCGCGGCCTTCGGTGCGGCCGGCCAGCGCTGTATGGCCAATTCCGTCGTCGTGCTGGTGGGTGAGGCGCGTTCCTGGCTGCCGGAAATCGTCGCCCGCTCGCAAGCGCTGAAAGTGGGACCGGGCAGCGACCGCGATGCCGACCTGGGACCGATGGTTTCGAAAGCGGCCATGCAGCGGGCGGAAAAACTGATCCAGTCGGGCGTGGACGAGGGCGCGCAACTGCTGCTCGATGGCCGTGGCCACAAGGTGGCGGGCTACGAGAGCGGCAACTTCATGGGGCCGACGATTTTCTCGAAGGTGGCAGCGTCGAATTCCGTCTATACGCAGGAAATCTTTGGCCCGGCCATGTGCGTGGTCGAGACGGAAACGCTGGACCAGGCCATCGCCTTCATCAACGCCAACCCGAACGGCAACGGCACCTCGATCTTCACCTCGTCTGGCTGGGCGGGGCGCAAGTTCCAGAACGAGATCGACGTGGGGCAGGTGGGCATCAACGTGGCCATTCCCGTGCCCGTCGCCTACTTCAGTTTTACGGGGTCGCGCGCGTCGAAACTGGGCGACCTGGGCCCGAACGGCAAGCAAGCCTTGTACTTCTGGACGCAGACCAAGACCGTCACGGCGCGCTGGTTCGCCCCGGACGACGGCGGCAGCGGCGTCAATACCACCATCTCGATGAAATAAGGGGCAAGGATGAGCGTGAGCACCAATATCGTTTTCATCGGCCTGGGCAACATGGGCTTGCCCATGGCGCAAAACCTCGTGCGGGCCGGCCATGCGGTGACGGGTTTTGACTTGCTGCCGGCCAGCGTGCGCCAGTTTGCCGATGGCGGCGGCCTGGTGTCCGATGACCAGGCGGCGGTGATAGGCCAGGCCGACATCGTCATCACCATGCTGCCGGCCAGCCGCCACGTTCTCGGCGCCTACCTTGGCGAAGCGGGCATCCTGGCGCAGGCGCGGCCGGGCACCTTGCTGATCGACTGTTCGACGATTTCCACCGAGGCGGCGCGCCAGGTGGGCCGTGCGGCGCAGGAAAAGGGCATGCCCATGCTGGACGCGCCTGTCTCCGGCGGCACGGCGGGCGCCACCAACGGCACGCTGACCTTCATGGTGGGCGGTGAAGTAGCGGCGCTGGCGGCGGCGCGGCCTTACCTGGAGATCATGGGCAAGGCGATTTTCCACGCGGGCGGCTCGGGTTGCGGTCAGACGGTCAAGATCTGCAACAACATGCTGCTGGGCATACTCATGATTGGCACCAGCGAAGCGATACGCCTGGGCGTGGCCAATGGCCTGGATCCGAAGGTGGTGTCGGACGTGATGGCGAAAAGCTCGGGCCGCAACTGGACCCTGGACGTGTACAACCCGTGTCCGGGTGTGGCCGAGAACGTGCCCGCGTCGCGCGGCTACACGGGGGGCTTTGGCGTCGACCTGATGCTGAAAGACCTGGGCCTGGCCGTGGAAAGCGCCTTGGCCAGCGGCGCGGCCGTGCCGCTGGGCGCCCTGTCGCGCAATTTATATAGTTTGCACAGCAAGGCGGGATCGGGGGCGCTGGACTTTTCCAGCATTTATCAGCTGCTGGGCGAGAAAGCTTAGGGCTGTTGCACCTGCAGGGCCGCCAGGTCGGCCCTGGCTTTTTCCAGCTTGCCTTCCAGCTTGGCGATTTTCTTCGGCTCTTTATTCGCTTCCTGGGCCAGGCGCAGCGAGCGCTCCGTCTGGTTCACCTTGGCCTGCGCCTTGACGATCTTCTTGTTGTGACGTTCGACCAGGCTGCTGTCGCGGCAGTGGGCGTTGACTTCGTTGAGCGCGCGCGTCAGGCCCGCGACCTTGTTGGACAGGCCCTGTTCCTGCGCCTGGCGCAATTCGCTGCGGATGCTTTCGCGCTTGGCGGCGCAGCCGGCCAGCTGGGTGTCGGCGGCGCTGGCGCCCACGGAGGCAGCGGCGAGCAGCAGGGACAAGGCGGTGGTGGCAAGGCGGTTCATGGCGTTCCTGGGTATGGGGTTGAGTTGATGCAATGTAAGCCCGCAGGCGTGCCCTGTCAAACTTCGCCTGCAGTGCGCGCCTGTCTGGCCGGGCATCGGCTACCATGCGTGTTTTCTTCTTCCCGACACCGTCGCATGCCCAGGAAATTCCTCTTGCTGATCCCTTTGCTATTGCCGCTGCCTGTTCTGGCGCAAACTTCGCCCACCTTGCTCGACCTGCAGCTGATCGCCATCAAGGCGCGGGCCGATGTGACTACCCATAGCCCGGAAAGCATCGCCGAGTTTGCCGAGACCCGGCGCAGCGCCGAAGGCGGCGACGTGGAAGCCCAACTGGCGCTGGCGCGCATGCTGCAGCTGGGCGTCGGCGCGCCGCAAGACACGGCGCAGTCGATGGCCTGGATACGCAAGTCGGCCGAAGGCGGTTATGCGCCGGCGCAGGGAGACCTGGGGCTGGCCTACACGGTGGGCGGCAAGGTGCCCATCGACCGGGCACAGGGCGAGTACTGGCTGCGCAAGGGCGTGGCGCAAGGCGACGCACTGGCGCAAACCATTTTGGCGCTGGAATTCATCAATGGCGACAGCAGCGCCGAAGAACAGGCGCTGGCCATCGAATGGCTGAAGGCGGCGGCAGAGCAGCACTTTGTTCCTGCCTATAACGCGCTGGGCGAGCGCCTGATGCGGGCGGCCACGGACGATGCACAGCGCAACGAGGCCTACACCTGGTATCAACGATCGGCGCGTGAAAAGCAGCCGGCCGGCATGCGCAACCTCGCCCATGCCTATGAGCTGGGCCTGGGCGTGGCGCCGTCGGACAAGTGGGCCCTGGTCTGGTACGAACGGGCCGGATGGAGCGGCGACCTGCCCGCCGTGCGGCGCATGATCGAGGTGTATGTCAAGGGCGAACTGGGACAGCAGGCGAATGCCGACGACGCGGCCGAATGGCGCGGCAAGCTGGCTGAAAAGGAAAAGAAATGAAGACCATCATGTTGCTATGGACCTTGGCGCTGGCGCAGCCCGTGCTGGCCCAACCAGTCGCCCAGCCAGTGCCGCACCAGCATCCGGCGCTGGTCGAATTCGATATGTCCGGCCTCGATGACATGCGCGCAAGGGTGCAGGCCGTGATCAACCACCCGGCCGACCTGTCGCCAGACAAGGTCGCCGCCTTCGGGAAGACGCGCGCCGCTGCCGAAGGGGGCGACAGCGCCGCCCAGCTGGAACTGGCGCAGATGCTGCACGGCGGCGAGGGCACGCCGTGCGACGTCGACGCCGGCCTGGCGTGGATGAAAAAATCGGCCGAAGGCGGCTATGGCCCCGCGCAGGCTTTCCTGGGCGTGGCCTATACGCTGGGACAGGGCATGGCAATCGAGCGCAAGCTGGGCGAATACTGGTCGCGCAAGGGCGCCGCGCAAGGCGTGGAACTGGCCAACTTCACGCTGGCCATGCACTTCGAAAATATCCACAGCAGCCCGGAAGAACAGGCGCATGCGCTGCACTGGCTCAAATACTATGCCGAAAACGGCTTTATTTACGCCTACAATGACATCGGCTACCGTCTGATGATGACGGCCAAAGACGAGGCGCAGCGCAAGGAAGCATTTGGCTGGTACATGAAGGCGGCCAAGGTGCTCGACCCGCCCGGCTTGAACAATGTGGCCTACTCGTATGAAGTGGGGCAGGGCGTGCCGCAGAGCGACGAGGCGGCCCTGGGCTGGTATGAAATGGCGGCCATCGCCAAAAGCCCGCCGGGGCAGACGGGTTTTGCGCGCTTGCTGGAGCAGGGCCGTGGCGGCCCAACCCGGCAAGGGCCGGCGCCCAAGCCCTTCGCGCTGTACCTGCTGGCGGCGAAGCAGGGCGACGCGGAAGCCATGGAACGGCTGGTCAGGGTGTACGATAAGGGCGAGCTGGAACAGGCGGCCGACCCCGCGCAGGCGGCACTGTGGCGCGAAAAGCTCAGGCTGGCCAAGTAGACCGAGACGGGGTGAAAACGGCATGCTATCATCATTGTTATCGATAACAATATCATGAGAGACCGATGAATCCCGATTTCCGCTCCAGGGAAATGCTGGAAAAGCATATCCTGCACACGATGCACTTTTATCACCCGCGCGCTGTTGACCCGAGCGGCGGCTTTTATCACTTCTTCCTCGATGACGGCACGGTGTACGACGCCAGCACGCGCCATCTGGTCAGCAGCACGCGCTTCATCTTCAATTACGCCATGGCTTACCGCCACTTCGGCGGCGACGATTACCTGGCGGCCCTGCGCCACGGCGTGGCCTTCTTGCGCGACGTGCACCGCGACCCCGCCACGGGCGGCTATGCCTGGCAACTGTTGTGGAAAGACGGCGTCAAGACGGTGGAAGATGGCGCCAACCACTGCTACGGCCTGGCCTTCGTGCTGCTCGCCTATGCCCATGCCTTGCAGGCGGGGATGCCGGAAGCGCGCGCGTATCTGGACGAGACCTTTGAACTGATGGAGCAGCGCTTCTGGCTGCCCGAACACGGCCTGTATGCGGATGTGGCCAGCGCCGACTGGGCGACGCTTGACGGCTACCGGGGCCAGAACGCCAACATGCATGTCTGCGAAGCCATGCTGGCCGCGTTCGAGGCGACGGGCGAGGCGCGCTATCTGCACCGCGCCGTGACGCTGGCGCACAATATTACGGTGCGCCAGGCGGGCCTGGCGAAAGGCATGATCTGGGAACACTACAAACCTGACTGGTCGATCGACTGGGATTACAACCTGCACGACAAGAGCAATATCTTCCGTCCGTGGGGTTATCAGCCCGGCCACTTCACGGAATGGGCCAAGCTGCTCTTGATCATGGAGCGTCACGCCAAGTTCATGGCCGGCCCGTCCGACTGGCTGCTGCCGCGTGCGCGCGCCCTGTACGACACGGCCCTGGCCAAGGCCTGGGATGGCGCGCATGGCGGCATTCATTATGGTTTCGGCCCGCAAGACGAGATCTGCGATGGCGACAAATACTTCTGGGTGCAGGCGGAAAGCTTCGCGGCGGCCGCCGTGCTGGCCGCGCGCACCGGGGACGAGGCCTACTGGCAAAGCTACGACAAGATATGGGACTATAGCTGGACGCACTTCGTCGACCACGAGCACGGCGCCTGGTACCGCATTTTGACGCCGGAAAATGCCAAGATCAGCGACGAGAAAAGCCCGGCCGGCAAGGTTGATTATCACACCATGGGCGCCTGCTATGAAGTGCTGAACGTGCTTGGCGGTGTCGCATGAGTGCAGCCAATTTTCCACGCTTTGTTTCGGCCGGCGAAGCGCTGACGGACATGCTGCGCACGGGTGCGGACTCCTGGAACAGCCAGGTGGGCGGCTCGACCTGGAACGTGGCGCGCGTGATGGCGCGCTTGGGCGTGCCCAGCGCCTTTGCGGGCGGCGTCAGCTGCGACGTCTTCGGCGATGCGCTGGCCGCTGCCACCGCGGCGGCGGGCCTGGACATGCGTTTTTTGCAGCGCCATGCGAAGTCGCCGCTGCTGGCCATCGTGCATGAACTGCATCCGCCCACCTACTACTTCATCGGCGACGACAGCGCCGACCTGCATTTCGACGCGTCGCTCTTGCCGGCTGGCTGGATGCAGGGGGCGCAATGGGTGCATTTCGGCGGCATCAGCCTGGCGCGCGAACCGCTGGCGGGCAAGCTGCTGGCGCTGGCGCAGGAACTCAAGGCGGCTGGCGTGAAGATCAGCTACGACCCGAATTTCCGCATCATGATGGATGAGCGCTACGACGCCACCCTGCGCCGCATGACGCAGCTGGCTGACGTGATCAAAGTGTCGGACGAAGACCTGGCGGGCCTGTTCCGCCACGACGACATCGATGGCGCGTTTGCCTTGCTGCGCAGCTGGAATCGGCAAGCCACCTATTTGTATACGCGCGGCGCGCAGGGCGCCGCCCTGTATCAGGGCGAGCAAGCATGGCAGGCGGCGCCACCCGTCATCGAGGTGGTCGATTCGGTGGGGGCGGGCGACGCCAGCATCGGCGGCTTGCTGTACAGCCTGATGTACCGGCTTGACTCCGACGGCGGCCAGCACTTGCGCTTTGCCGTCGCGGCCGGGGCGGGCGCCTGCCTGGCGGCCGGTGGCGCGCCGCCGTCGGTGCAATTGGTGGAATCGTTGCTTGAGCGCACTATATTGGGATGATGTGGGTATGCAGAGTGTATTAAGGGCGCCAGGGCGCCCTTTTTGCACGAATAGGCGTAAGCTTTGCTCTCTTGCCATGTCAAGAGCCTGTGCCGGGAGGGCATTCATCTGCGGAGACAGGCTCCAGGGTAGGTTCCAGTGCATCCGCTGAAAAATATGCCGTTCCGCCCAGTGCCATGCATGGCGCTACCTGGCCGGACCTGTGCGCTTTACAGAGCATGGGCGCTGAGAAGGAAGTCCGCATGCATAAGATATGGAAATTTTTCAATCCCAGGAGCTTCAAATTCAAGATGGCTGTGCTCGTGGGCGTGCTGGTGCTGTGCGCGACGGGTTCTGTGGCGCTCACATCGCTCTCTGTCGCGCAAGGGCAGATGGCATCCGTCATCGGCAACCAGCAATATGCCTTGCTGGCCAGCGCGGCGGCATATATCGACGCAGACTTGAATGCGAAGAAAGCACTGCTCAAGGTACTGGCGGAAGGGCTACCCGCGGATGTGTATCAAGATCCGCAGCGCATGCAGGCATTTATTGAAAACCATCCAACCCTGCGTGAGGAATTTTTCAATCTCGTCGCCTTTGATGCTACTGGGCAATTAATTGCCAGCATGAATGACCGTAGCGTGGTCGGCAAGCTCAATTTCGCCACGCGCGACTACTTTATCGATACCGTCAAATTCAGGGAAGGCGTGATATCGCGTCCATTCAAGAGCCTGCTGTCGGGCAAGCCCATTGTGCTTGTAACCGAACCGATCTATGACGAAGCCGGTACATTGCTGTATGTGATTGCTGGCGGCATCAATTTGCAAAGCCCGACATTTTTCGGCCAGTGGGAGCAGCTCAAGCCGGGCAAGAGCGGTTATCTGTTCATGTTGACCGACGACGGCACGATACTCCAGCATCCGGACCCGACGCGCGTCCTGAAGTTGGTGAGTGAGGAAAAAGGTGGGGTGACACCTTCCACCTTGGCCGCCTTGCGTGGATTCGACGGCTGGACGCAGGGTAAATCCAAACTGGGCGTGCAGGCGATTATCACGTACAAGCATTTGCATGCGGCCAATTGGATCATCGGCGCCGTCTACCCTGAAAGCGAGGCATTCACGCCGATCACCGATATTTATGCCAAAGTCATCATGGCATCCTCAGGCGTCGCCTTGCTGGCCAGTTGTGCCGGTTGGCTCGCGGTGCTGCTGCTCTTGCGTCCCTTGGGCGACCTGGGCCGGCATGTGGCGAGCATACGCTCAGGCCATGCCGATATTGCGGTGTTTGATATCGCCCGCAAAGACGAGTTCGGCAAGCTGAGCCGTGCATTCTATGCGCTGTCGCTACAGAGGGAAGCTGCGGAGAGCAACCTCGCTGCGCTGGCGCGCACTGACATGCTGACGGGCTTGCACAACAGGCGCATGTTTGACGAGGCGCTGGCTGCGGCATTGACGCGCGCCTGCCGCGCTGGTACGGGCCTGGCGCTGGCCTATCTGGATATCGATTATTTTAAAAAAATAAATGATACATACGGACATGGTATCGGCGACCAGGTATTGATCGAATTTGCCCAACGGCTCAAGGCTTGCGTGCGGGCCTCGGACACGGTAGCGCGCCTTGCCGGCGACGAGTTCGTCATCATTTTTGAACAACTGACGGATCAGTCCGAGCTTGCGATACTGGGCAAGAAAATCGTGCAAGAGATGGTCGTGCACTTCGATTGCGGCGGCATCGGTCTGCATGTCTCCACCAGTGTCGGCCTGGCGTTCTGTGCCCGGGGCGATACGACGGCAGGGGCATTCTTGACGGCGGCCGATACGGCGCTCTACAAGGCAAAGAGCGCTGGCCGCAACGGTTATGCCATCACTTCCATCGGCAGCCCCGCCTTGACCGAGGCGGTGTAGGACATCGCCTGTTCTGGCAGCGTCAAGGTCGGCGCTATTCCTTTGCCGCCGGCGGCGCATGCCTGCCCGACGATGCCCGCTGTATCAGCGTAAATTCCATCAAGTGATGCGTGGCCGGTACGCTTTCCCCCGCGCGGCGCTGGCGGATTTCGTCGATGACGAGATTGACGGCGGCGCGCGCCATGTCGGCGATGGGCTGGTGGATGGTGGTCAGCTCGGGCCAGACCGTGCTGGCGACGGGCGTGTCGTCGAAGCCGCACACGCTCAATTGCGCCGGCACCTGCAAGCCCATGCCGTGCGCCACGGCCAGGGTGGCGGCAGCCATGTCGTCGTTGCTGGCGAAGATGGCGCTGGGGTGCGGTGCGTGCGCCAGCAACTGGCGCGCCGCGTCGAGTCCCGAACGATAGGTGAAGTAGCCTTGCGCCACCCTGTGCGGCGGCACGGACAGATGCGCTTCGCGCATGGCGTCTTCGAAAGCCTGGCGGCGCAGCAGGGCCGGCGTGTGCGCCGGATCGCCCTCGATGAAGCCGATGTCGCGGTGGCCCAGCGCGAGCAGATGGCGCGTCATGGCCAGTGCGCCTTCGTAGTCGTCGATGCGCACGGCCGAGACGCCGGGCGAGGGGCGTGCCGTGGCCACGGCGATGGCGGGGATGCCCATCTGGTTCAGCTGCGCCAGCACCTCCGGCGAATCGCACAGGGGCGGCGGCACGAGGATGCCATCCACGCCGGCCGCCACCAGGCAGGCAATGCCGGCGCGCTGGCTATCCAGGTCTTCGCAGCGTTCGAGCAGCAGCTGGCCGCCGCCCTGGCGGCACTGGTCCATGGCGCCAACTAAAAATTCGCTGAGGAAGGCGGCGCTGGGATTGCTGTACAACAGGCCAATGCGCAGGGTGCCCGTGCGGGCTGCCCTGGCCGCCAGGTTGGGCTGGTAGCGCAGGCTGGCGATCGCCGCCTCGACCTTGTCGCGCGTGACCGCGCTGACGCTGGCGCGCCCGTTGATCACGCGCGATACCGTCATGGCCGACACGCCGGCCACGCGCGCCACGTCATGCACGGTGGCGCCGCTGGCGGCGTCGGAGGAGGCGGGGGCGGCGTGCGCCGCCTTATTCGAGGTGGCCACCGAATTTCAGCTTGCCGCTGATGCGCATGCCGTGCAATTGACCCTCTTCCAGCTCGGCGGCGCTGGTGCGCTGCGCCGTGTCGCGCCGCGCCAGTCCCACGGACAGGATATCGAGCATCATCAGCTGCAGCAGGCGCACGATCATGGGCACGAAATTGAGATTGCCTTCCGGGTGGTTCAAGGTCAGCAGCACGTCGGCCAGCTTGGCCAGCGGCGAGCCACTGGCCGTAATGGCCAGCACGCGCGCGCCGCAGCCCTGCGCCACCTTGACGGTGCGCAGCAGGTCGGGCAGGGCGCCCGAACGGGAAATGACCAGTGCCACGTCGCCCGGTTTCAGCATGGCGGCGCTCATTTCCTGCGCCTGCGGATCGGCAAAGAAGCTGCTGACGATGCCCAGGTTGAGCAGCTTGTGCTGCATGTCGTCGGCTACCACGCGGGCGCTGCCCACGGCCAGCAGCTCCACGCGCTGCGCGCCGCGCAGCAGCTCGATGGCCGCCGTCAGCGCCTTCACGTCGAGCATGTCGCGCAGGGCCAGCGCGGCCGAGGCGTTATTGCCCAGCACCTTGCGCGCCAGTTCGGCGTCGGAATCCGAAATCTCCACATGGCAGTGGGCCACCGTGATGGCGCCGCCCGTCAGGCCGGAAGCGAGCTTCAATTTGAAGTCGGCCAGGCCCTGCACGCCGATCGAGCGGCAAAAGCGCATCACGGTCGGCTGGCTGACGCCGACGCGCTGGGCGATTTCGGCGATCGGCAGGGTCAGCATCGCGTTCGGCTCTTTCAAGACCCAGTCGGCTACCTTGCATTCCGAGGGGCTCATCCTGCCGCGCGCCTGGCGCACGGATTCGAGCACGGGCGCGCCGGAATGGGCACGTTTGAGTTTTTGCGCCAGGATGGCGGCGATGCCCAGGAAAGTCGGCAGTTCGGCCGTGATCAGGAAGGTGGGAATCTGTGCCAGGTAGTCGTTCAGGCGGCCCTTTTGCTCGAAGCGTGCGCGGAATTGCGACTGTTCGAACAGGGGGCCCAGGCGCGGCACGATGCCCCCGCCTATATAGATGCCGCCCAGCGCGCCCAGGGTCATGGCCACGTTGCCGGCGATGGAGCCGAGGATGGCGCAAAAGCAGTCCACCGCTTCCAGGCACACGTCGCATTCATTGTTCAGGGCACGGCTGGTGATATCGGCCGCCAGCAGTGGTAGCGCGTCGGGCTTGCCGGCGCGCTCGGACAGGGCGCGGTAAATCAGTTCCAGGCCGCGCCCGGAGGCGAGGCGCTCGGCCGAGACGTGCGACAGCTCGCGCCAGGCGAAGGACAGCACGTCCATCTCGCGCTGGTCGCAGGGCGCGAAGCTGACGTGGCCCCCTTCGCTGCCCAGCGCGATCCAGCGGTCTTCGGCGGGGATCATGCCCGACACGCCCAGGCCCGTGCCCGAACCGAGCAGGCCGATGACGCTGTCGGCGCGCGCCATGCCGCCGCCGATCTGCAGGCGCTGGTCGCGCCGCAAATACGGCAGGGCCATGGCCAGCGCCGTGAAGTCATTCACCACCAGCAAGGTGTCGAGGCCCAGCGTGGCGCGCATCGCCTCGATCGAGAAGAACCAGTGATGGTTCATCATGCGGATATTGTCGTCGTCGATGGGATTGGCGATGGCGATGGCCGCATGGCGCACGCGCGCCGAACCGGCGGCGCGCGCCTCGCTGCTATCCATATACGCGGTGATGGCGTCGAGCAGCGAAGCGTAGTCGTCGCAGGGCAGTACGGCGACCGCTTCCAGGTGGCCCTGGCGTGTTTCGAGCACGAAGCGGGCATTGGTGCCGCCGATGTCCGCCAGCAGGCGCGGCCCTTCACTGAAACGTTCCGCCGGATCGCTGCCTGCTATTTCCATTTTTTCATCAATTTTCATGGCGGTGCCTAGTCTCGTATGCGTGCGCGGTCGTGGCGGCGCACTGTCGTTATGGCAAAAACCAAAGATTTTAATTCGTATACGTGCCGCGTGCCGAAAAATGCAGGGTGCCTGCACAAATGCTTGTCCATAGTGCCGGAAACGGTGGCGCCAGGGGGAAAAGCAGGGCAGTCAACGCGCCTATTAGTACGCAAATAAAGTGTCGCAGAGTAGTCGTAGGATTACAACATAATATGTTGATATTTGTTCGTAGTATAGTTACTATGTCTCTGCTGGAAAGAATTCTGGCCAGTACATTCGGCCACGAATGACTAGATAAAAAATAACTACTGAGGAGACTTACCATGCTGCATCGCAACATGTTGAAGGCCGTGTTGAAAACACTGCCGGCTGCCATCGTCTTAGCCATCGCCAGCGGTTCCGCTGCCGCCGACCCCATGTACCCATCCGACGCCGAAGGCTTCCACGGCTACCTGCGCGCTGGTGCCGGCAGCAATACCTCGGGCGACGGCGGTTCGCAAGGCTGCTTCGGCCTGGGTGGCAATACCATGAAATACCGTCTGGGCAATGAGTGCGATGCCTACACGGAATTCGGCTACACCAAGTCCGTCGCCAAGTCCGGCGGCGTGAACTACCTGGCCACGATCTGGGTCAATGCTTACGCGCCAAACTCCGATTTCGGCAGCAACAAGCTGGGCATCGTCAAGGCTTATGTCGAAGCGCAGGGACTCGATTTCCTGAGCGGCGGCACGGCCTGGGTCGGTAAACGTTTCTACTACCGTCCTGACATCCACATGCTGGACTTGCAATACATCAATATGAACGGCACGGGCGCCGGCCTGGACCGCATTCCTGCCGGCCCCGGTAAATTCTCGTATGCCTTCTTCAAGGACAGCGATATCAATACCGTGTCGAAGACCGGCGTTGTCAGCACCAAGTCTGCCGTGCGCCAGAACTTCATCTTTGGCGAAATTCCTGTCAATGAAAACGGCACGCTGGACCTGGCCGCGACCTACATCATCGGTGAAGGCAAGGACAACGACGCGAATGGCCAGAAGCACAATGGCTGGCAACTGTCGGCATTCCACCGTCAAGGTAAAGTGTTCGGCGGCGGCAATACCTTCGGCGTGCAATATGGCGTCGGTCCCGGCACTGGCAACGGCGCGCAGTTCGGCGCTTCGGGCGACACCAGTTTCGGTTCGGATGTGAAACGCACGCGCGTGTTCAATGACATGGCGATCCAGCCGTTGCCGAACTTTGGCATGGAATTCGTCGCCCTGTGGCAAAAAGACGAGTCGAATGCCAAAGGTTCCTCGACCTGGACTTCGGTCGGCGTGCGTCCTGTGTACGCCTTCACCGACAATTTCAAGCTGGTGGGCGAACTGGGTACGGACCGCGTGACGCAAGCGGGCGGCCTGCCAGCCAAGCGGCTGACCAAGCTGACCATCGCCCCGACGATCTCGGCCGGCCCTGGCCTGTGGTCGCGTCCTGAACTGCGCGCTTTCGTGACGTACGGCAAATGGAACGATGCGGCCACCGCCTCGGTCAATGCGTCGAACAACGGCGGCCCGATCTACAACAACAATACCAGCGGCACGTCGTACGGCTTCCAAGTCGAAACCTGGTTCTAAGCACCGAACCAAACGGTTTTGTTCAGTGTTGACGTTTGTAAGTGCAGATCAACCTGGCGCATCCTTCGCGGATGCGTTTTTGGCGCCGTCCCGTGATATAAATACAATGTACGCATGTCATGGATCACGGCGCCGTCTTTTCACTGAAGATGATGCCCGTTTGCAAGCGGGTCTGAGCACAAGAGCGCCGGTACAGGCGCAGATTTCACCTTTTTCGGCCCCGTATGCCGAAGCCCCCTAAAAGCTTGATCAAAAAAGGAATGTGGAGATGAAACTGAAATTCAAGATTACCCAACTGGCCGCATTGACCACCCTGGCATTCGCTGGCAGCGCCTTTGCGACCGACGTGGAAGTGTTGCACTACTGGACCTCCGGCGGCGAAGCGAAGTCCGTGGGCCAGTTGCAGCAAATCGTGAAGGAAAGCGGCTTCGGCTGGAAAGACTTCGCCGTGGCCGGTGGCGCTGGCGAAAACGCCGCGACCGCGCTGAAAACCCGCGTCATTTCCGGCAACCCGCCAACGGCCGCCCAGATCAAGGGCCCGTCGATCCAGGAGTGGGGCGCGGAAGGCGTGCTGGCCAATATCGACGATGCCGCCATTCCAGGCAAATGGGATGCCGTGCTGCCGAAAGTGGTCGCCGACATCATGAAATACAAAGGCCACTACGTTGCCGCTCCCGTCAATGTCCACCGCGTCAACTGGATGTGGGTCAACCCGGAAGTGCTGAAAAAAGCCGGCGTGGCCACCACCCCGACCACCTGGGATGCGTTCTTCGTCGCAGCAGAGAAGATCAAGAAATCGGGCGGCGTCGCGATCGCCCACGGCGGCCAGCCATGGCAGGACGCCACCGTGTTTGAATCCGTCGCGCTGGGCGTGGGCGGCACGGAATTCTACAAAAAGGCCATCCTCAAGCTGGACCAGAAGGAATTGACCGGCCCGACCATGCTCAAGGTGTTCGACACTCTGGGCAAGGTGAAAACCTACATCGACAAGGATGCGGCCGGCCGCGACTGGAACCTGGCCACTGCCATGGTCATCAACAACAAGGCCGGCTTCCAGTTCATGGGTGACTGGGCCAAGGGCGAGTTCACGGCCGCAGGCAAGGTGCCGGGCAAGGATTACCTGTGCGTGGCAGCGCCTGGCACGGACAAGGCCTACACCTTCAACATCGATTCGTTTGCCATGTTCACGCAAAAGGATGCGAATGCGAAGAAAGGGCAGATCGCCCTGGCCAACGCCATCATGAATCCGAAGTTCCAGTCGATCTTCAACCTGAACAAGGGTTCCATCCCCGTGCGTTCCGGCGTTTCCAAGGACAAGTTTGACGCTTGCGCCCTGAAATCGATGGAAGACATGGACGCCACCAACAAGACCGGCGGCCTGGTGCCATCGTTCGCCCATGGCATGGCCCTGGCATCGGCCACGCAAGGCGCCGTGACCGACGTCATCGCCAAGTTCATGAACACCAACATGAGCTCGAAAGACGCGGTTGCAGCATTGGCCAAAGCGGCTAAAGTGAAGTAATCACGACGGCGCCGGCACTCCCGCCGGCGCCTGCTGCATCGCATGCACCGCAGGCCTGCGCCCTGGCATCCGCCCAGCACAGGCCACACGCAGTTCTCTCTACGGCTCTCCTATGTCCATACGCAAGCAATTCGACCGATGGATACCGCAGATGGTGCTGGGCCCCACGCTCATCGCCAGTCTGCTATTCGTCTATGGTTTTATCTTTTTGACCGGTTGGCTGTCGCTGACCGAATCGCGGCTGATGCCGAACTACGAGTTCGCCGGCCTGGTGCAATACGTCGAGCTGTTCGACAACGAGCGCTGGTGGACCTCGCTCAAGAACCTCGGCATCTTTGGTGTCCTGTTCATCGGTTGCAGCATCGCCATCGGCCTGTTCCTGGCGATCCTGCTGGACCAGAAAATCCGCGCCGAAGGCGCGCTGCGCGCCATCTACCTGTATCCGATGGCGCTGTCCTTCATCGTCACCGGCACGGCCTGGAAATGGATGCTCAATCCCAGCCTGGGCCTGGAAAAGGTCATGCACGACTGGGGCTGGACGTCGTTTACCTTCGACTGGCTGGTGAACTCCGACATGGCCATCTACACGGTGGTGATCGCCGGCGTATGGCAATCGTCGGGCTTTGTCATGGCCCTGTTCCTGGCCGGCCTGCGCGGCATCGATGATGAAATCATCAAGGCGGCGCAAGTCGATGGCGCGTCGCTGCCGACGATCTACTGGCGCATCGTGATTCCCGCCATGCGTCCCGTGTTCTTCAGCGTGCTGCTGATCCTGGCGCACATCGCCATCAAGAGCTTCGATCTGGTCATCGCATTGACGGCTGGCGGACCTGGCAATTCGTCGTCCGTGCCGGCCATCTTCATGTACCAGTTTTCCTTCACCCGCGGCCAGCTGGGCCTGGGCTCGGCATCGGCAATGATGATGCTGGCCACCATCGTGGCCGTGCTCGTGCCGCTGATGTACCTGGAAACACGCAGCGCAAAGGCGATGAGATGACACACACTCCTACACGTAACAACAAACTCACCCTGGGACGGGTGGTGTTGTACCTGCTGCTGATTCTGTTCGCGGTGTACTACATCGTGCCCCTGTACGTGACCCTGTCGACGTCGTTCAAGTCGCTCGACGAGATCCGCAGCGGCAACCTGTTGGCGCTGCCGCATGTGTGGCAGTTCGACTCCTGGTCCAAGGCCTGGTCTTCGGCCTGCACGGGCGTCACCTGCGACGGCATGCAGCCGTTCTTCTGGAACTCGATCAAGATGGTGATTCCCGCCGTGCTGATCTCGACCTTCCTGGGCGCCTTCAACGGCTATGTCTTCGCGCACTGGCGCTTTCGCGGTTCGGAAATCCTGTTTGCCGCCTTGCTGGTGGGCTGCTTCATTCCGTTCCAGGTGGTGATCCTGCCGATGGCGCGTTTGCTGGGCGAATTCGGCCTGGCCAATACCACTACGGGCCTGGTCTTCGTGCACGTGGTGTATGGCACGGCCTTCACGACCCTGTTCTTCCGTAATTACTATATCGGCGTGCCGGAAGAATTGATCAAGGCAGCGCGCATCGACGGCGCCGGCTTCTTCCTGATCTTCCGCAAGATCGTGCTGCCGATTTCGGGTCCGATTTTCGTCGTCTGCATCATCTGGCAATTCACGCAAATATGGAACGACTTCCTGTTCGGCATCGTCTTCGCCAGCGGCGATTCGCAGCCGATCACGGTGGGCTTGAACAACCTGGTCAACACGTCCACGGGCGTGAAGGAATATAACGTCAACATGGCCGCTGCGGTGATTGCCGCGCTGCCGACCCTGCTGGTCTACCTGGTCGCAGGCCGATATTTTGTGCGCGGTCTGACCGCAGGCGCAGTCAAAGGTTAAGGAAAGAATATGTCCAGTTTATCGATACGCAGCATCCGCAAGGTGTACACGAATGGCGTCGAAGTCCTCAAGGGCATCGACATCGAGATCAAGGATGGCCAGTTCCTGATCCTCGTCGGCGGCTCCGGCTCCGGCAAATCGACCTTGCTCAATATGGTGGCCGGCCTGGAAAGCGTCACCTCGGGCGAAATCCTCATCGACGGCAAGGTCGTCAACGACTTGCCGCCCAAGGACCGCGACATCGCCATGGTGTTCCAGTCCTACGCGCTGTACCCGTCGATGACGGTGCGCGAAAACATCGCCTTCGGCCTGAACGTCAAGAAGGTGCCGAAGGCGGAGCAGGAAGAAATCGTCGCCCGCGTCGCCGAAACCCTGCAGATCACGCATTTGCTGGATCGCCGTCCGGCGCAGCTGTCGGGCGGCCAGCGCCAGCGGGTCGCCATGGGCCGCGCCATTTCGCGCAAGCCGTCGCTGTTCCTGTTCGACGAACCGCTGTCGAACCTGGACGCCAAGCTGCGCGTGGAAATGCGCGCCGAGATCAAGTTGCTGCACCAGCGCCTGAAAGCGACCATCGTCTACGTTACGCATGACCAGATCGAGGCGATGACCATGGGCGACCTGATCGCCGTCATGAAGGATGGGGTGGTGCAGCAACTGGGCACGCCGCAGGAAATCTATGACAACCCGGCCAACCTGTTCGTGGCCGGTTTCATCGGCTCGCCATCGATGAATTTCATTACCGTAAAGCCTGTCATCGAGGGCAGCGAAGTGTTTGTCGCCATCGAGAACGCGGGCAAGAGCATGCGCCTGGCCCTGCCGTTCGCGGCCGACAAGCTGCGCAGCTATGCGGGCCGCGAGGTGATCCTGGGCGTGCGCCCGGAACAGATCACGGACATGAGCAGCGCGCATGGCGACGTGGGCCAGGAACTCGGTTGCCTGATCGACCTGGTCGAGCCGACCGGCCCGGACACCTTGCTGACGACGCGCCTGAACGGCGCTGCCGTGACGTGCCGCACGCACCCGCGCGAAGCCGTGCTGCCGGGGCAGACCATGCAGCTGTCGTTCAATCTGTCGAAAGCGGCCCTGTTTGATCCGGCCAACGGCGAACGCATCGCCTAAGCGTTGTCGCCATAAAAACGGCCCGCTTGTCCTGGTGACAAGCGGGCCGTTGTTGTTTACGTTGGCGTGATTATTTTGCCAGCGCTTTCTTGTACCCGACGGCGTAGCTGAGCTTGCCCGCCGGTTTCACCAGGTCGTCCAGCGCCGCCTGGTTGAAGACGCCCGTCCAGCCCAAGGTTTGCGCCGTCACGCCGCGGCTGACGATATCGTTTGCCTTCAGGCCCGCCATCGCCGTCGAGGCGCTCTTGATGGTGGCCATGTAGCTGGTGACGTCGCGCGTATCCGTCTTGGCCAGGTCGATGCCTGCCTGCGTGCGCAGCCAGTCGGCCCAGTAGAATTCGAGGAATTCCGTGGCCGCCGACGGCACCACGTAGCCGGCGTCGCGCGTGAAATAGACGAGCGAGCGGTACGGGTCGTTGCCCAGCGATTTCAAGCCTATGGACGCAGGCAGCTGGCTGGTGGCAATCGCCTTGTTGTCGCCATCTTTCAGCCAGACCTTGTTGACTTTTTTCATCTGCGCCCAGAAATCGTATTCATTGAGCTTGCTGAAATTGTCCGTCACCTTGACCCACACTTTCAACTGGTGGTTCTGGCCATTGTCGGCATCGCGGAAGGCGCTGAAGGTGTGGTGGCCGTCCGTCAGGTACAGGGTGCCGTTCGGGCCGATGACGACGGTTTTCATGTCGCCCGGCCTGGTGCCCACGGCGGCCTTGCACTGGAACGTGGCCGGTGGATTGATCAGGGTGGCGCCGGCCACGTTGGCCGTCTTGCTCACCACATCATCCTGGCCATTGGCTTCGCACAGTTCGGCGAATTTCTTCGGCTTGTTGGTCTTGGCCATGACCAGGTCTTCGGCGCCATAACGACCCAGCTTGTAGTACACCTGGTCGTAGCCGATGGCCGGTTGCGTGGGGTGCAGTTCGTCGAGCGACACTTGCAGGAAGACGGGCGCCGCATCGGTGCCGGCAGCCGTGGCGGCCAGGATTTGCTGGCGTGCGCTGAGCACCGGCGGCGTTTCCAGCACGCTCTTGCCAGTGGCGAGCGGCGCGCCGCCATCGATGATCTGCGCGACGATGCTGCCGCTGGCATTGACGATGTCGATATCGCTGCCGCTTTGCTTGACTTGCAGATTGTCGAGCAGGACGTCGGCCGGGTCCTTGCTGCTTGGGGTCAGGGGGCCGTTGACGAAGTCATAGCTGGCTGCCATGCCCAGGGTTTGCAGGGGCGCCGCCAGGGCCGTGCCCAGCTGCGTCTGCGCCGTTTGCAGTCTGGCCGCATCGATGGCGGCCAGACTGGCCGCCGGCGCGCTCGACGGGATGCTGCCCAGCAGCTGCATGGCGATGACGGAGGTGAGCGGCGTCAGGTTGACGGCGCTTTCTTTCAGCGTCAGCGCATACAGGATGGTGCCGCCGTCTGGCGTGACGGAGACGAGGAAGGGCGCTTTCGCCGTGGCGGCCAGAGTGATAGCCACTTTGCCCTTCGCGTCCGTGGTGCCGCTGCCGACGGCATTCTTGCCGGCGTCGAGCACGGTGACGGAGGCATTCGCCACGGCCTTGCCGGTGGCCGCTACCACGTTCAGGATGCGTGCAGGCGTGACCGGGGCGACGGGATCCACCGGGGCGACGGGCGCCGTGGTGGTATCGCGGTAGTCTTTGCCGCCACAGGCGGCCAGGCTGGCGCCCAGTGCGAAGGTGATGGCAATGGCCAGGGTGCTGCGGCGGATGTGGTGCTTGTACATGGGGTCCCGTGATGTCGGCTTGAAAAGTGCCGACATGCTAGCGGGCGCAGATGTCAGGATGATGACACGCAGGGAGGTTACCGATGCAGCAGCGACTTGCGGTAGTCGATGGCGTAGCCCAGCTTGCCCTTATCTTCGGTCAGTTCATCGAATGCTTCGTGGTTGATGTCGCGCCGCGCGCCCAGGTCCGCCGCGCGCTTGCCGCCGCTGACGATCTCTGCCGGTTGCAGCGCCACCATCGCCTGCGCGGCGCGCAGGATGGCGCTGGCATACGCGGCGGGATCAAGCAGATCGACACGTTCCAGGTTAAGCCCCGGTTTGCGGCGCAGCCAGTCGGCCCAGTAAAATTCGAGAAATTCCGTGGCCTTGTCGGGTGGCTCGTAGCCTATCCCGCGCGTAAAGTAGACGAGCGAGCGGTACGGGTCGTTGCCCAAGGACTTCAGGCCGATGGCCGACGGCAGCTGCCGCGGCGTGATGGCCTGGTTCTGGCCGTTTTTCAGCCACACCTTGTTTTCTTCGCGCATGCGGGCCCAGAAAGCCGTTTCGCCCAGCGCACTGAAATTGTCGCTGACCTTGACCCAGACCTTCAATGGATGATTGCGCCCGCCATCGGCATCCCGGAAAGTGGAAAACGTGTGGTGGCCATCCGTCAGGTACAGGGTGCCGCGCGGGCCGATGACGACGCTCTTCATATCGCCCGGACGGCTGCCCACGGCCGCCTTGCAGCGGTAGCTGGCCGGTGGCGCGGCCAGGGTGGCACCGACCACATTGGCCGTGCCGGGCAAGACGTCGCCCTGGCCATTGGCCTCGCACAGGTCGGCAAATTTCTTCGGCTTGGCGATGTCGGCGAGGTGCTTTTCTTCGGCCGCATAGCGTCCCAGCTTGTAGTACACCTGGTCGTGGCCGATGGCTGGCTGGGTCGGATGCAGTTCATCGAGGCGTACCTGCAGGATGCGCGGATGGGCGGCGCTGCCCACGACGGTGGCCATCAGCGCCTGCTGGCGCGCGCTGAGCGCCGGTGCCGCTGCGACGGCGGCATCTTTGGCCCATGCCGCAGGGCTGAAGGACAGGGCCAGCAGCAGGGCGCTGGCGGTGTGCGTGATGTGCATGCGACTCTCCTTTAGCGCTGGCGCCTCATGCCAGCAGCGCGCTGGGCACGCGCGGCGAAGACATTAAATCGCGGAAGGCGGCCCAGTGTGCGGCGCGCGTACTGCCCTGGCGCTCGACATAGGCTTTCGCCATGTCCTGGCCCAGGTTGTAGTTGATGACATAGGCGCCCATGGCATCGTAGAACTGCAGGCGCTGCGCCGATTTTTCGGCCGGGTACAGGCGCACGTTGACCAGCCATTCCAGCGCTGCTTCGCGGCTCAGGGCGCCTTCGAGGTACTGGCGCGCGATGTCGTTGTCGGCATAGGCGAGTTTGGCCAGCAGCGTGTTGAGTTGCGCATAGCGGGGCGCCAGCGCAGGGTCCAGGCCGGCCAGTGGGTACAGCACCTGCTGTTCGAAGGCCAGCCGTTCTTCATGCGTGAAACTCAGTTCGATGCCGTAATTGGCCGTGCCTTCGGCGATCAAGGATTGCGGCGAATACAGTGGGTAAATGCAGTATTCCATCCAGCCCTTGCCGCGCACCAGGTCGCGTTCCAGCAGCACGTTGTAGACGTGGTGGCCCGGATAGGCTTCATGGCAGCCGAGGTCGACGGCGCGGTCTATAGACACGGGCAAGTCCGTATTGATCTGGATCACGCTCTGGTAGTTGCCCTTGTACCAGTTGTAGCCGCTCCAGGGTTTGCCGGTGACGAATTCCAGCACAAAATCTTCGCCTTCGGGCAAGGCGATGTAGCGCAAGGTGCGTTCGCGGCCCGCGCGGATGGCCGCCTCCATGACGGCGCGCAACTTGTCGGCGGGAATGACGAGTTGTGCGCGCAAGGCGTTGACCCTGTCGCTCACCGTGCCGTCGCCCGGCAGCAGGGCGTCGATCTGCGCCACCAGTTTTTCATAGTAGGCGCGGCTGTGGTGGGGCGAAACAGCATCGTACAGGCGCGCGCTTTCCGTATCGAAGTCCAGGCGTGATCCCTGCAGCATGTCGACCTTGGCCAGTACGGCTTGCAGCTGCTTGCGCAGGTTCAGGGCGCGCAGGCAGCTGGTCTCGGCCAGCAGGGCCAGCGCCGTGTTTGCGCCATCCTTGATGTCGCTCAAACCCTGTTGTTGTTCTAGCGCTTCTTGCTGCCATGCGGGCGGGCCGTAATAGGCGTCCACATACGAGGCATCGTGCTGGCCCATGGCCAGGACCAGCTTGACGTAGCGTTCAGCCGCGCTGGCGAGTAAAGGGGAGTTGCTGTCGGTGTGCGTCATGGCGGCCTGGTTTTTGCGGTTGGGCAGATGCTTATTGTATAGCGCAATCGGATGCGCGTGAGGCGTGTAGGCGCCACATCATTTCTTTACAGTAACTGGGGAAACGCATCTTGATGTAGCTCAGTGAACCCGGCATTCGCGGCCTGCGTGCGCGGCTTTGGTAGCAAGATGGGTGGTCTTCTTTTTTCGTATGCGCGTGATTTTCTCCTTGATCTTTCTTCGTTTATGGACGAATATGATGTACGAGATCCGGCACTACCTGACATCATCGGGCAGGGATTTATATACGGAATGGCTGAAGCGCCAGCGCGACAATAAGGCCAGGGTGGCCATCGTCCGGCGCGTGCTGCGTATGATGCCCGGCAATTTTGGCGACCATAAATTTTGCCACGATGGCGTGTGGGAATTGCGCATCGATGTGGGTGCCGGCTACCGTATTTACTATGCCATTGCCGGCGAGCAGATCATTTTATTGCTGTGTGGCGGCGACAAGCGCACCCAGCCGAAAGATATCGAATACGCCTGTGCCTGCTGGCACGACTGGAAGGAGAGAGGACATGAAAGAGGACGTGAAACAGGTCGCGAGCAGACCACCAAGAGACCGCTCGCATGACGAAGCGATGGCCGAACTGTACCGCGACGATCCCGCCTTCGCCCTTGAATTGATCAACAATATCCTCGTCGATGGCGATCACGGCGAACTGCTGGCCATGCTGCGTCAATTGACGCGTGCCTTTGGCGGCGTGCCGGCCGTGGCGCAGGCGGCCAAGCTCAATCCCACCCAGCTGTACCGCACCTTGTCGCCCGATGGCAATCCTTCCTTGAGCACCTTGACGGCCATCCTCGATGCCATGGGCCTGCGGCTGGCCGTGGAACCCAGGCAACCGTTTCCTGCGCCGGCTGCCTGAGCTGTTTGCAAACGCCTAGAATTCCACCGGCCGCGCCTCGCGCATCGCTTGCGTCATGGCCAGGCCGATGCGCGTCGCTTCCGTCGCGTCGTGCAAGGTCAAGGACAAGGTGCGCCGGCCCAGTGCCGCATCCGTAAATTCCTGCGCCTCGATCAGAAAGGCGTCGGCGAAGCGGGCATAGAAGTCCGGCGTGCATTCATTGCGCACGCCATGCGCATCCGAAATTTCCACCCTGTTCAGGCGCGGATTGCTGCCCACGGCCAGGCGGCCGCCCGTGCCGAACACTTCCGTCAGGGTTTCATGGCCATGCGCCATGGTGCGCGAGGCCATGAAGCTGGCCATGCTGCCATCGCTGAACTCGACCGTCGCCAGGCCATTGTCCACGTCGCCGAAAGCCTGCAAGCCCGTGTGGATGGCGTTGGTGCCGCTTGCATACACGCGCCTGGGCACGGGGTTGCCCAGCAGCCAGCGCGCCAGGTCGATATCATGCACGCTGCAATCGAGGAAGATGCCGCCACTGGTGGGGGCGAAGCGCATGAAGGCGCCGCTGGGGTCGTTCTGGTCGCAGGTTTGCGAACGCACCAGGTACGGCTTGCCGATACAACCTTGGGCGATCTTTTGCTGCGCGTCGTGGTAGCTGGCGTCGAAACGCCGCACGAAGCCGATCATGACGGTCAGCTGCGGGTGGCGCGCCGCCTCCGCTTCCACTTTCAGGCAGTCAGCCAGGTCCAGCGACAGCGGTTTTTCGCAAAACACGTGCTTGCCGGCGCGCAGGGCGGCGATGATCTGCTCCGCATGCAGCGAGGTGGGTGTGACGAGAAACACGGCGTCCAGGCCCGGATGGGCTAGCAGGGCGTCGTAGTCCGCATAGCCGGTGGTGATGCCCAGCTGGCTGGCAGCCCAGTCCAGTTCGGCTGGCACGGGGCTGCAGGCGGCCACCACTTCGGCATTCGGCACGCGCTGCGCCAGGTTGATGGCATGGCGCTGGCCTAGCCGGCCCAGGCCGACGATGCCGACTTTTAATGTTGGGGATGACATGCTGTCTCCAGGTATTTTTATTATTAATCTATAAGGTGACCACGCGCTGTTCACGCCAGGATAGCGTGGCGGCCTCGGCCAGTTCCAGTGCCTTCAAGCCATCGTGGACGGTGGTGCGCAGCGGCGTGCCATGGCTGAGAGCGTCAAAGAAATGCGCCATTTCCTGCGCGTAGGCCACGCGATAACGTTCCAGGAAAAAATCTTCCGGCTTGTCCACGCTGACGTTGATGGCGCCATAGGCCGTCACTTCCGTCGGCTTGTGGTTGCCCGCCTGCAGCATGCCGGCGCTGCCCAGCACTTCGAAACGCTGGTCGTAGCCGTAGGCGGCGCGGCGCGAGGCATTGATCTGGCACAAGCGTCCCTTCGCCGTGCGGATGGTGACGACGGCCGTGTCCAGGTCGCCCGCCTCGCCGATGGCCGGATCGACCAGGCAGCTGCCCGTGGCGTGCACGCTGACGGCTTCATCGTCGAGTATCCAGCGGAAGATGTCGAAATCGTGGATCAGCATATCCTTGAAGATGCCGCCCGACACCTTGATGTAGCTGACCGGTGGCGGGCCAGGATCGCGGCTGGTGACGATGAGTACTTCCGGCGTGCCGATCTCGCCCGCTTCGATGCGTGTCTTGACGGCGTTGAAAGTCGGGTCGTAACGGCGCTGGAAACCCAGCATGCACAGGACCCTGGCTTCCTTGACGGCGGCGGCGCAGGCGCGCGCCCGGTCGAGGGTCAGGTCGACGGGCTTTTCGCAAAAGATGGCCTTGCCGGCGGCGGCCGAGCGCAGGATCAGGTCCGCGTGCGTGTCCGTGCTGGACGCGATGACGACGGCCTTGACGGCCGGGTCGGCCAGCGCCGCTTCCACGGTGGCGCTGCTGCCGCCGTGCAGACCGGCCAGGGCGGCCGCCGCTTCCTGGTTGACGTCGACGACGTACTTGAACTGCACGCCGGGTTGGGCAGCCAGGTTGGCTGCGTGGATTTTGCCGATGCGTCCGGCGCCGAACAACGCTACTTCAATCATCATGTTCTCCTGGGGTGTGGATTTCTTCGATGTCGAGCTCTAATTTGTATGCCAGCGCGATGAACAGCGCCTGGCACAGGCAGATGGTGCTGGTCAGCGAGCGGAAGGCGAAGGCGCTGCCCTCGGTGACGGTGAGCAGCGCGTCGGCGGCCCGCGCGAGCGGCGCCAGCTTGCTGTCGGTAATCACCAGAACCTTGGCGCCCTTGTCTTGCGCCGCCTTGATGCACTGCTGGGTTTCCTTGCCGTAAGGCGAGAAACTGATGGCGATCGCCACATCGCGTTCACGCACGCTGCGCATCTGTTCGCGGTGCATGCCGCCCAGTCCGCTAATCAGGTGCACGCGCTTGTCCGTGTGTTCCAGCGCGTAGGCGATGTAGGAGGCGATCGGAAAGGACCGGCGCACGCCGATCACATAAATATTTTCAGCCTTGAGCAGCAGGTTGACGGCCGCTTCCAGCTGCGCGTCGTCGAGGCCGGCGGCCAGATCGTCGAGGCCGGCGCGGCTGGCGCCGACGAATTCGCGCGTCAGATCGCCTGCGCTGAGGGCGGCGTCGCGCGTGGAAATGAGCTTGCGGATGCGCTGCTGGTAGTCGGGCGTGGCGCCGGCCTGGTCCGTGTACGCCTGGCGGAACACATCCTGCATTTCGGAAAAGCCCGTATAGCCGAAGCGCTGCGCGAAGCGCACGATGGCGGACGGCTGCACGTCGCAGGCGGCAGCGATGTCGCTGATGCGCTCAAGCATCAGGCTGGCCCGGTGCTTTTCAATGTATTGGGCGATGACTTTCAACTGGCGCGACAGATTGTCGTACTCGGCGGCAATATGCTGCATCAGCTGTTCGATGGGGGCGGTGGCTGCCATGCTTACTCCTTGGTGTACTTGCTGGGCCGCTGCATACGTGCGGCTGGTTCTGGCGAGAATTATAGGAGTGAATCCAGAAAATAGAAACGAATTTCTATTTATATTTATTTTGAAAATTTTATTGCATTTGTCTTTTTTGTGGCCTAAGCTGTGCGCAGTGCATCGGGTCTTGCCGGTTTCCCGGCTCCCCGCTGACACGCGACAAAAGCTGGCAACTATAAAAATTAATCCTTCAAGGAGACATTCATGCAAAGCAATAAGCGTAAGGGATTTCTGAAAAGCCTGGCCATGCTGGGCCTCGGCCTGGGACTGGGTCTGGGCATGAGCGCCAGCCACGCGGCGGGCGAGAAATTCGTGCTGATCAGCCATGCGCCTGATTCCGATTCCTGGTGGAATACGATCAAAAATTCCGTCAAGCAAGCAGGCGAAGACTTCAATGTCAGCGTCGACTACCGCAATCCGCCGAATGGCGACCTGGCCGACATGGCGCGCCTGGTCGAGCAATCGGCCGCCCGCAACTACGACGGCGTGATCGTCAGCATCGCCGACTTCAGCGTGCTGCAAAAACCGCTGGGCCTCGTTGCCGCCAAGAAGATTCCATTTGTCACGATCAATTCCGGCACCCTGGCGCAAAGCGAGCAGCTGGGCGCCGTGATGCACGTGGGCCAGCCTGAATATGAGGCAGGCAAGGGCGCCGGCGAGAAAGCCAAGGCGGCCGGCATCAAGTCCTTCGTCTGCGTCAACCACTATGCGACGAACCCGTCGTCATTCGAGCGCTGCCGCGGCTTTGCTGAGGCCATCGGCGTCGATTTCAAGGCTGCCACCCTGGATGCGGGCGAAGATCCGACCACCATCGAAAGCAAGCTGAGCGCCTACCTGCGCAACAACCCGAAAACCCAGGCCGTGCTGGCGCTGGGCCCCACCTCGGCCCACGCTTCGCTGAAGGCGCTGGAAAAAATGGGTTTGAAGGGCAAGATGTGGTTCGCCACCTTCGACCTGTCCGATGAGATATCGAAAGGCATCAAGGATGGCAGCATCCAGTTCGCCATCGACCAGCAACCCTATCTGCAAGGCTATATCCCCGTGGCCGTGCTGGCCATCATGAAGCAGGACAAGACCACGGACCTGGCCAAGGTACGCGAAAAGCTGATCAATAACGCCAAGTTCAAGGCGCGCCTGGCCGAGTATGGCCTGGCACCATCGTATGGCCCGCGCCATATCGGTTCCGGTCCTGGATATGTCACCAAGGACAATATCGGCAAGGTAGAGAAATACGCCGGCCAGTTCCGTTAAGCCCCCGCTTTTCAATTCAATCAAGACCTTAGTCGTTGTCCCCGCGCGCAGGCCATGCTTGCCGGCGCGCGGGTCCTGCCGTCCTGGAATTGTTGTCGAGGCTGGCAGGTTGCTATAAAACAAGGGAGACATAGCATGAGTACCGTGAAACTAAGCGTGGAACAGGGCGGCATGGCCGCCTCGGGCACGCCGCCGCAAAAGCAGGGCTTTGATGAGCGTGTAGGGCAGGTCAGCTGGCTCAAGCGGCTGTTCAGCCGTCCGGAATTCGCCTCGATCTCGGGCGCCATCCTGGTGTTCGCCTTCTTCATCCTGACGGCCGGCGACTCTGGCATGTTCAACCTCGATGGCGTGATCAACTGGGCGCAAGTGGCCGCCTACCTGGGCATCATCGCCATCGGCGCCTGCGTATTGATGATCGCCGGTGAATTCGACCTGTCGATCGGCTCCATGATCGGCTTTGCCGGCATGATGATCGCCATCCCTTCCGTCTACTTCCACTGGCCCGTGTGGGCCGCCATCCTGTTCGCCTTTGCCGGTTCGATGGCGCTGGGCTGGCTCAACGGCTACCTGGTCATCAAGACGCGCCTGCCTTCGTTTATCGTCACCCTGGCCTTTTTGTTCATCCTGCGCGGCTTGACCCTGGCCCTGTCCATCATGTTTGCCAACCGCACCATCGTCAGCGGCATCGGCGCGCTGGCCGCCGACGACTGGCTGGCCACGACCCTGTTCCATGGCGAAGTGGGCACCTCGCTGTTCGCCTGGATGGCCAAGGCGGGCTGGATCACGGCGCTCGACAATGGCGCGCCGCTGGTCAAGGGCATCCCCAAGGTCATCGTCTGGTGGGCCGGCCTGGCGCTGGTGTCCGGCTTCGTCCTGGCCCGCACCCGCATCGGCAACTGGATTTTCGCCGTCGGTGGCGACGCCAACGCGGCCAAGAACGTGGGCGTGCCTGTGAAAACCATCAAGGTATCGCTGTTCGTCTTCACGGCCTTCTGCGCCTGCCTGTTTGCCACGCTGCAAGTATTTGACGTGGGATCGGCCGCCGCCGACCGCGGCATGCAAAAGGAGTTCGAAGCCATCATCGCGGCCGTCATCGGCGGCGCCTTGCTGACGGGCGGCTACGGTTCCGTCGTCGGCGCATGCTTCGGCGCGCTGATCTTCGGCGTGGTGCAGATCGGCATTACTTATACGAATATCAATTCGGACTGGTTCCGCGTCTTCCTCGGCGTGATGCTGCTGATCGCGGTACTGTTCAACAACTTTGTCCGTGCCCGTGTCACGGAAGCGAGATAAGCCATGAGCGAATACATCCTTGCGCTGGAAAACATCAGCAAACGTTTCGGCTCCGTCATCGCCCTGCAAAACGTCACCCTGCGTTTGAAACCGGGCGAAGTGCATTGCCTGCTGGGCGACAACGGCGCCGGCAAGTCGACCCTGATCAAGACCCTGGCCGGCGTGCACCGGCCCACCAGCGGTGAGTATTTGGTTGACGGCAAACCCGTCAGCTTCAATTCGCCGAAAGAGGCGCTCGACCTGGGCGTGGCCACCGTCTACCAGGACCTGGCGCTGGTGCCCTTGCTGTCGGTGGCGCGCAATTTCTTCATGGGGCGCGAGCCGATCAGGAAAATGTTCGGCGTGCTGCCCGTGATGGATATGGAATACGCCGCCACCACGGCGCGCGACAAGCTGGCCGAAATGGGCATCATGGTGCGCGACCCGAACCAGGCCGTGGGCACCATGTCGGGCGGCGAGCGGCAATGCCTGGCCATTGCCCGCGCCATCCACTTCGGCGCGCGCGTGCTGATCCTCGACGAGCCGACGGCGGCACTGGGCGTGAAACAGTCGTTCAATGTCCTGAAACTGATCTACAAAGCGCGCGAACGGGGCTTGTCCGTGATCTTTATTACCCACAATGTGCACCATGCCTACCCGGTGGGCGACTCGTTCACGCTCTTGAACCGCGGCAAGTCGCTGGGTACCTACACCAAGGAAACCGTTTCCAAGGACGAAGTGCTCGACATGATGGCGGGCGGTGCGGAAATGCAAACGCTGATGAGTGAACTCGACGGTGTCACGATTTAAGGATAGCCATGAATAATTCCACACAATTTGCCCAGGGCCGCGCGCTCGACGTCATTTGCCTGGGCCGCCTGGCGGTGGACCTGTACGCGCAGCAGATCGGCAGCACCCTGGAAGACGCGACCAGTTTCGCCAAGTACCTGGGCGGCTCGTCGGCGAATATCGCCTTCGGCACGGCCCGCTTGGGCTTGAAGTCCGCCATGTTGTCGAAGGTGGGTGACGACCATATGGGCCGTTTCCTCACCGACACCTTGTCGAAGGAAGGTTGCGACGTCAGCCATGTCGGCATCGACCGCGACCGCCTGACGGCCTTGGTGATGCTGGGCATCAAGGATAAAAACACCTTCCCCCTGATCTTCTACAGGGAAAATTGCGCCGACATGGCCATCGACGAGTCGTCGGTGGATGCGGCCTTCATTGCCTCAAGCAAGGCGCTTTTGATCACCGGCACGCATTTTTCCACGTCCGCCATGCACGCCGTCAGCACGCATGCGCTCAAGCTGGCGCGCGCCAATAAGGTGCGCACCGTGCTGGACATCGATTACCGGCCCGTGCTGTGGGGACTCTCCGGCAAGGCGGACGGCGAAACGCGTTTCGTTTCCAACGAAGGCGTCACCAGACATTTACAAGCGATCCTGCCGCAGTTCGACCTGATCGTCGGCACGGAAGAGGAATTCATGATCGCCGGCGGTGGCGCCGATATCATGGCCAGCTTGCGCGCGGTGCGGGCCGTCACCCTGGCCACCTTGGTCGTCAAGCGGGGCCCGCTGGGCAGCGCCGTCATCGACAATGTGGTGCCGCACAGCCTGGACGACGCGTATAACTACCGTGGCGTGCGCGTGGAAGTGCTGAATGTGCTGGGCGCGGGCGATGCGTTTCTGTCCGGCTTCCTGAAAGGCTGGTTGCGCGGCGAGGATTACGAGGCGTGCTGCCGCTATGCGAATGGCTGCGGCGCCCTGGTCGTGTCGCGCCACGGCTGCGCGCCGGCCATGCCGTCGCCCGTCGAGCTCGACTATTTCCTGGCCAATGCGACGAAGCTGACGCAGCCAGACCAGGACGCCACCTTGTCGCGCCTGCACCGCACGACGGTGGCGCGCAAGGAGTGGAGTGAGCTGTGCGTGTTCGCGTTTGACCATCGCACGCAATTCTTTGAGCTGGCGCAACAGACGGGCGCGCCCGAGTCTGCCATTGCGGCCCTGAAACAATTGATGGTGCAAGCCGTGGCACAGACGGAAACGGCCTTGCAGCTGGCTGGCAAGACGGGCGTGCTGATCGATGGCCGCTATGGCGTCGATGCGCTCAACGATGCGACCGGGCGGGGCTGGTGGATAGGCCGTCCCGTGGAATTGCCGGGCTCGAACCCGCTGCAATTCGACTGGGGCCGCTCCATCGGTTCGCACCTGCTCAGCTGGCCGAAGGAACACGTGATCAAATGCCTGGTGCAGCTGCACCCGGACGACGCCGTGGAAAACCGGCTGGAACAGGAAGCGCAAATCAAGGCCCTGTATGACGCGGCGCAAGTGAGCGGTCACGAACTGTTGCTGGAAGTCATACCGTCCGATGCCTTGCCGCAGGGCGACGATACGGTCTTGCGCGCCGTCAAGCGCCTGTACAACCTCGGTATTTACCCGGAATGGTGGAAGCTGGAAAGCATGTCGGCCCAGCAATGGCAAGCCATCGACGCCCTCGTGCATGAGCGCGATCCGTATTGCCGTGGCGTTGTCTTGCTGGGATTGAATGCGCCGATTACCGCCCTGGCCGCCAGTTTTGAACAAGCCAGTGCCAGCACCACCTGCCGCGGCTTCATGGTAGGGCGCACCATCTTCCAGGAACCGAGCCGCCGCTGGCTGGCAGGAGAGCTCGACGATGCGGCCCTGATCGCCGCCGTGCGCGCCAACTTCGAGCAACTCATTGTCCTGTGGCAGCGCACGCGCAACAGCCTGGAGCGTGCAGCATGAGCGCCACGATCAGATTGACCATGGCGCAGGCGCTGGTGCGCTATCTTGCCGCCTTGCGTACCGAGGATAGCCAGCCTCTGTTCGGCGGCGCCTTCGCCATCTTTGGTCACGGCAACGTGGCAGGCCTGGGCGAGGCGCTGTACCAGTACAAGGATGTGTTCCCCACCTACCGCGCCCACAACGAGCAGGCGATGGCGCATGCGGCCATTGCCTATGCGAAAGCGCACATGCGCCGGCGCATGATGGCCGTCACCAGTTCCATCGGTCCCGGCGCTACCAACTTGCTGACGGCCGCCGCCCTGGCGCACGTCAACCGCTTGCCGGTACTGCTCTTGCCCGGCGACGTGTTCGTCTCGCGCGCGCCGGACCCGGTGCTGCAGCAGCTGGAAGACCCAGCCGACGGCGGCGTCTCGGTGAACGACGCGTTCAAGCCGCTGTCGCGCTACTTCGACCGCATCGTGTATCCGGAGCAGTTGCTCACCGCCTTGCCACGGGCGATTGCCGCCTTGACGGACCCGGCTGCCTGCGGTCCCGTGACCTTGTCCTTGCCGCAAGACGTGCAAACCATGGCGTATGACTATCCGGCCGACTTTTTCGAGCCGAGAGTCGTGCGTTTCCGCGCCGTGCCGCCCGTCGAGCAGGAGCTGGAAGAAGCGGTGCTGCTATTGAAAAACGCAAAACAGCCGCTGATCGTGGCCGGGGGCGGCGTGCTGTATGGCAAGGCCGGCGCTGCCCTGCAGGCGTTTGCCGAGCGCCACGGCATTCCCGTTGCGGAAACCCAGGCAGGCAAGAGCGCCTTGCCATGGGACCATCCGTTGCAGCTGGGTGCCATCGGCGTGACGGGATCGCCAGCCGCGAATGCGCTGGCGGCGGAAGCGGACGTGGTGCTGGCTATCGGCACGCGCCTGCAGGATTTCACGACGGGATCGAATTCCTTGTTTGCGCAGGCGCAACTGGTCAGCCTGAACGTGAATGCATTTGACGCGCTGAAACGCCGCGGCCTGGGCGTGCAGGCGGACGCGACACTGGGCTTGCAGGGTCTGTCGCGGCTGCTGGGCAGCTGGAATAGCGCGGGCCACTGGATGGACCGGGCGCAACAGGCGGGCAATGCCTGGCGCGTGACGGTCAAAAGCATTACGGGGAAACGCGAGGTGGCCGGCTTGCCGTATGACGGCGAAGTCATCGGTGCCGTGCAGCGTTCCGCACCGGATTCTACTGTGCGCGACATCGTAGTCTGCGCGGCTGGGACCTTGCCGGCTGAGCTGCACAAACTGTGGAGAACATCGACGCCGGGCGGCTACCACATGGAATACGGCTACTCGTGCATGGGCTATGAAATCGCCGGCGGCCTCGGCGTCAAGATGGCGAAACCGGAAGCGGAAGTCATCGTCATGCTGGGCGATGGCAGTTATCTGATGATGAATTCTGAAATTGCCACTTCCGTCATGCTGGGTAAAAAACTCATCATCGTCGTGCTCGACAACCGGGGTTACGGCTGCATCAACCGATTGCAGCAGGCCTGCGGCAACGCCTCGTTCAACAATATGTTGCCCGATAGCGCACCCGTGGTCGACTTTGCCCTGCATGCGCAATCGCTGGGCGCGCTGTCCGAACACGTTGCTAACATTGGCGAACTCGAGCAAGCCATGCTGCGCGCCCGGGCCGCCTCGCGCACCTATCTGATCTGCATCAATACGGACGACACGCGCACGACCGCAGAGGGGGGGTGCTGGTGGGAAGTGGCCGTGCCCGAAGTCTCCACCCAGCCCGGCGTGCAAGCTGCGCGCGCCCGTTATGAACTTGACCGCCAAGGACAAATAAAATGAACGCACCAATCTGGAATGTGAAGATCGGCATCAACCCGATCTCGTGGATGAACGACGATTTGCCGAGCCTGGGCGGCGAGACGCCTTTGGCAACGGCCTTGAAAGAGGGCGCCGAGATCGGTTACGTGGGGTTTGAACTGGGCAACAAGTTTCCCAAGGATGCGCCGGCCCTGAACGCCGTGCTGGGAAAATACAATCTTGCCTGTGTCTCCGGCTGGTATTCGGGCCGGTTGGCCCATCGGTCGGTGGAAGAAGAAATCGCTTCTGTTGGCCCGCATTTACGTTTGCTTGCCGACAGCGGCGCCAGCGTCATGGTCTACGGCGAAGTGGCCGACGCCATCCAGGGCGAAGCGCGCCCCCTGTATAAACGCCCGCGTTTCCAGTCCGCACAGCAATGGCAGGCTTACGCTGACAAACTGACGGCCTTTGCCAGGCACTTGCTCGACAATGGCGTGCGTCTGGCCTACCACCATCACATGGGTGCCTACGTGGAAACCCCGGCTGACGTGGACCAGTTGATGGCCTTGACGGGGCCGGAAGTGGGCTTGCTGTTCGATACGGGTCATATCACCTTTGCCGGCGGCGACGCGCTGGCGGTTTTAAATAAGCATATCGATCGCATCTGCCACGTGCATTGCAAGGATGTGCGCCCCAACGTGGTGAAACTGGCCCGCAATGGCCACTGGAGTTTTTTGCAGGCCGTCATCAATGGCGCCTTCAGCGTGCCCGGCGACGGCAGCATCGACTTTCCGGCCATCCTGACGCGTTTGTATCTGCACGGCTACGAGGGCTGGCTGGTGGTAGAAGCGGAGCAAGACCCGGCCGTCGCGCCCAGTTATGAATACGCGAAGATGGGCTACGACTACCTGGCGCATCTCGTCGAGGCGATTCCCCGTTTGAAACGGGAGGCGGCATGAGCCCGCTGCTGGTCAAGGCCCGGCCTGGTTCGACCATCGTCGAGGTGACGCCCGAGTCTGCCGGCTGGACGCACGTGGGCTTTGCCGCGCATCGCCTGGCAGCTGGCGAGCATATCAGCCTGGAGACGGGCAGCCGCGAACTGTGCCTCGTCGTACTGACGGGCACGGTCACGGTGCAGGCCGGTGATGACGTGTGGCGTGACATCGGCAATCGCCAGAGTGTGTTTGACGATATCTCGCCCTTTGCCGTGTATGTGCCGTTGGAAACAGTGGTCAGCATCACGGCAGTGAGCAGCGCGGAAGTGGCCCTGTGCAGCGCGCCCGCCACCACCCACCGTCCGGCGCGCCTGATCGAGCCATCCTCCATGACGCGCTCCGTGCGCGGCAAGGGCGCCAATACCCGCTATGTGTGCGACATCCTGCCGCAGACGGAAGAGGCCGATGGCTTGCTGGTGGTCGAGGTGGTCACGCCGTCCGGCCATTCGTCCAGTTATCCGCCGCACAAGCACGATAGCGACAATGTTCCGCAGGAAAGTTCGCTCGAAGAAACGTATTACCACCGCCTCCATCCGGAGCAGGGCTTTGCGTACCAAAGAGTCTACACGGATGACCGTTCCATCGACGAAGCCATGGCCGTGGAAAACCACGACGTGGTGATGGTGCCCAGGGGCTACCACCCCGTCACCGTGCCGTATGGCTACGACGGCTATTACCTGAACGTGATGGCCGGCCCGCGACGCGTGTGGCACTTTAAAAATGACCCGGCCCATGAGTGGCTGATGCATTCCAAATAATCAAGGACAAGAGATGACTACCCCGATGATCGGCCACTTTATTGGTGGCAACCCGATGGCTTCGCGCTCCGAGCGCACGAGGGATGTGTTCAATCCCGCCACGGGCGCCGTCACGGCCAAGGTGGCGCTGGCCACGCAATCCGAGCTGAACGCGGCCGTGGCCGCCGCCCACGCGGCCTTTCCCGCCTGGTCGCAAACCTCGCCCCTGCGCCGGGCCCGCGTCATGTTCAAGTTCAAGGAATTGCTGGAAGAACATGCGGATCAATTGGCCGCCCTGATCACGGCCGAACACGGCAAGGTGTTTACGGACGCGAAAGGGGAGGTGACGCGCGGCATCGAAGTGGTGGAGTTTGCTTGCGGCATTCCGCAAATGATGAAGGGAGAATACTCGGAGCAAGTGGCCGGCGGCATCGATGCCTGGTCGATCCGCCAGGCGCTCGGCGTCTGCGTCGGCATCACGCCCTTCAACTTTCCCGTGATGGTGCCGATGTGGATGTTCCCGATGGCGATTGCCTGCGGCAATACGTTCGTATTAAAACCGTCGGAACGCGACCCGTCGGCAAGCCTGTTGCTGGCGCAGCTGTTGACGGACGCGGGCTTGCCGGACGGCGTCTTCAACGTGGTGCAGGGGGATAAGGAAGCCGTCGATGGCTTGCTGCATCACCCGGACGTGCGCGCCGTCAGCTTTGTGGGTTCCACGCCGATTGCCGAGTATATTTATGCCACCGGCTGCGCGCAGGGCAAGCGCGTGCAAGCCCTGGGCGGCGCGAAAAACCACATGGTCGTCATGCCGGACGCGGATATTCCGCAGACGGTGGACGCCCTGATGGGTGCCGCCTTCGGTTCGGCCGGCGAGCGCTGCATGGCCATTTCCGTGGTGGTGGCGGTGGGCAATGTCGCAGATCAATTGGTCGAGGCTTTGGTGCCGCGCATCGCCGCCTTGAAAATCACGCAGGGCATGGATTTAACAGCGGAAATGGGCCCCGTGGTGACGCAAGTGCACAAGGAAAAGATTGCCGGCTACATCGCCAAGGGTGTGGAAGAGGGCGCCAAGCTGGTGGCCGACGGGCGCGGATTCGTGCTGCCCGGCCATGAACAGGGTTTTTTCCTTGGCGGCAGCCTGTTCGACCATGTCACGCCGGAGATGACGATCTACAAGGAAGAAATCTTCGGCCCCGTGCTGTGCATCGTGCGCGTGCCTGATTTCACCACGGCGCTGGACCTGGTCAACGCGCATGAGTACGGTAACGGCACGGCGATTTACACGCGCGATGGCAACACGGCGCGCGAATACACGCACCGCGTGCAAGTCGGCATGGTCGGGGTGAATGTGCCGATTCCCGTGCCGATGGCTTTCCACAGCTTTGGCGGCTGGAAGCGCAGCCTGTTCGGCGACCACCATGCGCATGGCCCGGAATCCGTACGTTTCTACACGAAACAGAAAGCCGTGACGCAGCGTTGGCCGGCATCGACGGCTGCCGGCGCCGAGTTTGCCATGCCGACCCTGAAGTAAAGCACATTGTAAGCCCGCTGGTTCGCTTCTTGCTTACTGCAATGGTTGTGTTTAGCCATTGCAGATCGCTCCCATGACGTCCAGCCGTACCCAGCCTTTGCGCATCGTTGTCGTCAACACTATTGTCGAGCACGGCGTACACGAGAATGCGGCCTTGGCTGCCCAAGTGCAGCGCGGCAATGCATTGCGCATCGGCTTGCTGGAATCGGGCTTCGACATCGTCGCCTCCCTGCCAGCCGACCTCTACCTTCCCGAGCGCATTGCGCAGTTGCAGCCTGACCTCATCATCATCGATGCCGAATCGGACGCGCGCGACGTGCTTGAACACATCGTCATCGCCACGCGCGACGAGCGCCGCCCCATCGTCCTGTTTACGGAAGACGGCGCCACGGCCAGCATTGACGCGGCCATGGCGGCTGGCGTGTCCGCCTATATCGTGGCCGGCTTGCAGGCCGAGCGCATTCAGCCCGTGCTGAATGTGGCCCTGGCGCGCTTTCGCCAGGAAGAAAAATTGCGCGCCGAATTGCTCGACACGCGGCACAAGCTGTTTGAGCGCAAGGTGATCGAACGGGCCAAGGGCCTGTTGATGACGCATCAGGGCTTGACGGAAGAGCAGGCTTACCAGCGCTTGCGCAGCATGGCGATGAATAAAAAGCTGAAACTGGCAGAAATTGCCCAGCGCATCCTCGACGTGGAGGACTTACTGGGATGAATCGTCCATTTCCTGACACATGCTGGTGCAGTGCACCATTCCAGTGCACTTTCTGGCGCCCTGAACAGGATATGCACAGGCACGTTCCTTGCTGCAGGATGGGCATGGCCTTGCTCATATCGGCGTGGCAAAACAGTATTTATCAGCAAGGAATGGTATGACAGAGCAAGCGGGCAGGCAGGCAGAACGCAGCGCCCAGGTGATGCGCTCACTGCAGCCGGAAAAACCGACGATACGCATCGGCTACCTGCCGCTGACCGATTGCGCCTCGCTGGTGATGGCGTCGAAGCTGGGCCTGGATGAAAAATACGGTATCAAGATCGAACTGAGCCGGGAAATGTCGTGGGCCGGCGTGCGCGACAAATTGAATAACGGCGAACTCGATGCGGCCCACGTGTTGTACGGTCTCGTGTATGGCGTGCAGATGGGCATAGGCGGGCAGCAGCACGACATGGCCGTATTGATGAACCTGAACCATAGCGGCCAGGCCATCACCCTGTCGGCGGCGCTGGCGCGCGAGGGGGCCCGCGATGGCCCGACCTTGGCGCGGCATATGCGCGACGCGGTGCGGCCTTTTGCGTTTGCGCATACTTTCCCGACCGGCAACCACGCGATGCTGCTGCACTACTGGTTGGCCGCGCATGGCATCGATCCGCTGCGCGATGCGCGCGTGATGACGGTGCCGCCGTCGCAGATGGTGGCGGCCTTGCGCGCGGGCCAGATGGATGGCTTTTGCGTGGGCGAGCCGTGGGGCTACAAGGCCATCGTCGATGGCGTGGGCGTGACGGCTGCCAGCAGCGGCGCTATCTGGCCCGACCATCCGGGCAAGGTGTTGGGCACCAGCGCCGCGTTTGCGCAGCAGCATCCGAACAGTTGCCGCGCCCTGATCGCCGCCGTGCTCGAGGCGGGCCGCTGGATCGACGCCAGCGATGCCAACCGGCTGGCCATGGCGGCCACCCTGGCCGAGCCCGCTTACTTGCATACGCCGCAGGAAACGCTGGCGCCGCGCATTCTCGGCCATTACCAGGATGGCCTGGGCAAGACCTGGGACGAGGCACACGGTTTGAGGTTCTACCACGGCGGCACCGTGAATTTCCCCTACCTGTCCGACGGCATGTGGTTCATGACCCAGCACCGGCGCTGGGGCTTGCTGCGCGACGAACCCGATTACCTGGCGGTGGCAAGGCAAGTCAACCGCATCGATCTGTACCGCCAGGCGGCGGAAATGACGGCGACGCCCTTGCCAGCGTCCGCGATGCGCAGCTCGACCCTGTGCGACGGCGTCGTGTGGGACGGCAGTGCGCCGGAAGCGTACGCGGCATCGTTTGCCATCGGCCACTTTTTTTAATGGGAGAGTGCATCATGGCGCAATTTGGTAGCGTGACCCTGGTCGGCGCCGGTCCCGGCGACCCGGACCTGCTGACGATCAAGGCGGTAAAGGCCATCGCGCGGGCCGACGTGGTGCTGATCGACGACCTCGTCAACCCGGCCATCCTCGTGCATGCGGCGCCCGGCGTGCGCGTGGTCGAGGTGGGCAAGCGGGGCGGCTGCGCGTCCACGCCGCAAGCCTTCATCGAGCGCCTGATGCTGGCCGAAGCCCGTGCCGGCCTGCACGTGGTGCGCCTAAAAGGGGGCGACCCCTACCTGTTCGGGCGCGGCGGCGAAGAGCGCGCCTATCTGCGCAACCACGGCGTGGCCGTCGAGGTGATCCCGGGCATCAGCAGCGGCCTGGCGGCGCCGGCAGGCATCGGCGTGCCGCTGACGCACCGCGGCTGGAGCCAGGGCGCCATTTTCGTCACGGGCCACGGCAAGGATAGCGCGTCCGAGCCGAACTGGGCGGCATTGGCGCAAAGCAAGCTCACCCTCGTCATTTACATGGGCGTGGCCCGGGTGGCGGCCATCCAGGCGGGCTTGCTGGCCGGCGGCATGGCGCCCGGCACGCCCGTGGCCGTGGTGCAGTCGGCCAGCCTGCCGGCGCAGCGCCAGTTGCTGAGCACCTTGCACGCCTTGCCCGGTGACTTGCAGGCCAGCGGCCTGGGCAGTCCCAGCATCATCGTCGTGGGCGAGGTGGTGCGCTGCGCCGATGCCTGGGATGACCATGGCGCCGCTACCTTGCTGGCCGTCTCGGTCTGACCCTAGCGGATCGGCAGGGCCACGGGACGGATGGGCGCCGCGTCGCCGCCGCGAAATTTCAGCGAGGCGCCGATGAAGGCAAACTGGTAGACCTTGTCGCGCGATAGCGCTTCCAGGTCGACCAGTTCCAGGATGGGCGTGCCCTGCTGCGCCAGCAGATAGGTGTGCACTGGCAGGTAGTTGCCTGCCACTTCGGACGGGAAAGCCTCGAAACTGAGGTTGTCCGCGCCCACCACCATGGCGCCGCCATCTTCCACGAGGAATTTTGCCGCGTCCAGCGACAGGCCGGGCGGGTTCGCCATATAGGCTTGCGCCTGCTCATAGTGCTGCATGCGGCCCGTGCGTATCAGTACCACGTCGCCTTTTTCCAGCGTGATGTGCTGCTTGGCCAGCGCGGCGCGCAAGTCTTGCCGCGTGACGCGGTAATTGTCGGGTAGTTGCGACATGCCCTTGGCCACGGCCACGTCGATCAGTACGCCGCGCGCGACGATGGGCGGCAGCTTTTCCGCGCCCGTCACGGTCCAGCCCCGGTCGCCCAGGTATTGCTCTTCCGTAAAACCATTCCAGGTCTTGCCGTTCAAGCCGAAGTGATTGAGGGCGTCGATATGCGTGCCCATGTGCGCATACATGGACACGGCCGAGCCCGTGTAACTGACGTGGCGGTTCATCGTGTCGCCCACCTGCATCGCGTCGGCCACCACGTTGCCCTTCGGCGTGTGCGTCATCCACATCTGGTAGGGCGGATCGCCTGCCGCCTGCCAGCTGGGCATGCCGACATAGAAATCGACGGCCAGGTCATAGCTCTTGCCGCCGTCGATGCGCGCCAGGATGGCGGCGCGCGAGGCCGGCGTCATCAGGTTCAGGCGGCCGATCTCGTCTTTCGGGCCCCAGGGGCTGATGCCCACTTCGGGCAGGGCGGCCGCCGGGGTGGCCTGCACTGCGCCTGCCAGCAGGGCCAGCAGCAGGGTGCTCAGGGTGGCGGATGGTGTGAACATGGGGACTCCTTGCGTGACATGAATGAAGAAGCCGCCATCATATTGTTTTCTATTTAAATGATAATCAGCGATAAAATAATAAGATATTTAACTGCAGGGAAAGAATTATGGATGTCCTGGCGCACATGCGCGTGTTTCGCAAGGTGGTCGAGCGCGACAGCTTCAGCAAGGCGGCGCTGGACTTGAACCAGTCGGCAGCGGCCATCAGCAAGCAGGTGCGCCAGCTGGAAGCGCATCTGGCGACGGTACTGCTGGTGCGCACGACGCGGCGTATGAGTTTGTCGGACGGCGGGCGCGCCTATTATCTGGAATGCTGCCGCCTGCTCGATGAAATCGATGCACTGGAACTGGCTACGCGCGGCTGCGCCGGCAAGGTGGCGGGGCGGCTGCGCGTGAATGCGCCGCTGTCGTTCGGCTTGAAAGTGCTGTCGCCGCTGCTGCCTGTCTTCATGGGCCGCTATCCGGAAGTCAAGCTCGAAATGACCCTGGACGACCGCCTGCGCGACGTGGTGGGCGAGGGCTATGACGTGTCGCTGCGCATCCGCGCCGCGCTGGCCGATTCGACCCTGGTGGCGCGCCGCCTGGGCGATGTCGAGCAGATGATTTGCGCGGCGCCCGCCTACCTGGCGCGGCGCGGCACGCCCCGCCAGGCGCAGGACTTGCACGGCCACGATTGCCTGGCTTACCGCCTGGCCGACAGTCCCGGCATCTGGCAGCTGGCCGGCCCGGAAGGGGCGAGCAGCATCGTGCTGCCCGTGCGCTTTTCCGCCGACAGCAGCCTGCTGCTGGCCGATATGCTGGTGGCGGGCATCGGCGTGGGCGCGCTGCCGTCGTTCGTCGCCTTGCCGCTGCTGGCCAGCGGCGCCCTGGTGCGCGTGCTGCCTTCGCACGGCATGGCCGCGCGCGGCGTGTATGCCTTGACGCCCGATGGACGCCATGTGCAGGAAAAAGTGCGCGCCTTTTGCGACTTCCTGGCCGGGGCGCTGCAGGTCGCTTAGGCGCGGTGTTTTCCAGTGCAACCATCATGCGCGCTTTTTTTCTTCCACAAGCGCGTCGGGCAGGGGCTTTGATAGTATCCTCGTACCTGTTGGGTGGCCTGTGCCGCACATTCGAGGAACCGGAATAAGCGATCGACAATGCACACATTGAGCAAGGGCGGGACGGTAGCGGGCATCAGGATCTGGGCAGGAGGCTTGCTGCTGGCATTGGCGGTGGGCGGCGCCCTGTATGCGGGCGCGGCGCGCACGGTCAATGACGACGCCGAACAGCGTTTCGACAATCTCACGCTTGGCGCCCAGCATAGCCTGGCCACGCGCGTGAAAAGCTATTCCGACTTGCTGCGCGGCCTCGAAGCGCTGTTTCGCACCAGCGAGCAGCTGACGCGCCGCCAGTTCCACGATTACGTGGCCGGCCTCGATATCGTGCGCCAGTTCCCCGCCATCGAATCGGTCAACTACGCGGCGGCCGTTCCGTCGGCGCAGCGCGCCGCCTTCATCGAGGCCGTGCGCAAAGATACCAGCCTGGCGCCGCGCGGTTATCCCGCATTCACCATCCGCCCGCCCGGCGAGCGGCCGGAATACACGGTGCTCACTTACCTGGAGCCCGATTCCCTGCTGGCCGAACGCATGGGCGTCGATATCGGCGCCAACCCGCTGGTGGCGCAGTCCCTGGCGCAGGCGCGCGACAGCGGCGAGGTGAGCGCATCGGGCCAGGTGATCATGATCAAGGGACCGCCCGCGCACGTGGGCCTGGGCATGCGCCTGCCCGTGTACCGCAATGGCATGCCGCAAGGCAGCGTGGCCGAGCGCCGCGCCGCTTATCAGGGGTCCGTCGGCATCGGCTTTGGCGTGGCGCAGCTGGTGCATAGCGCACTCGAACGCAGCGCCCTGGAACCGTTGCACCTGACCTTGTACAGTGCCGCCGACCCGCAGCCTGCCGATGGCGTCTGGCGCGTCACGCCGCAGGACCGCCTGCTGTTCAATGACGATGGCGACCTGGCGGCGGCGCCGCCGCAACCGGGCGGCGATGCCGACTATTTCGACCAGGTGCTGCCGGTGGCTTATCAGGGCGGCCTGTGGAAAGCCCATTTCCGCGTGCGCAAGGCGGAGCTGTACAGCCCCTTCGACCGCTATTTCCCATGGCTGGCGCTGGCCGTGGGCGTGGCCGGCAGCCTGCTCATTTATGGCTATATCTTTACCCTGTACCGTTCGCGCCGCAACGCGGTGGCGCAGCGCACCTTGCTCGATACGGTACTCGATAGCGTCGACGCCTACGTCTACATGAAGGATGCCGACCTGCGCTACCGTTACGTGAATGCGCGCACGGCGAAGATACTGGGCCGTTCGGCGCAGCAGCTGATCGGCCGCCAGGATGGCGAATTGATGCTCGGCGATGCGGCGGCGTCCGCGCAGCAGACCGAACGCCAGGTATTCGACAGCGGCGCCAAGTTCGTCGGCGAGGAGCGCTTCGTCGATGCGCAGGGCCAGGTGCATCACCTGTGGAGCGTGAAGGTGCCGCTGGGCTTGCCCGGTCCCGTCACGGGCCTGATCGGCCTGTCCACCGACGTGACGGAATTGCACCGCTTGAAGGAGCAGGCCGACGCGGCCAGCCAGGCCAAGAGCGACTTCCTGTCGAACATGAGCCATGAAATCCGCACGCCGATGAACAGCATCATCGGCATGGCGCACCTGGCGCTGAAATCGGTAGCCGACGCGCGCCAGCGCGACTATCTGCAAAAAATCTTCCATTCGGGCCAGCACTTGCTGGGCCTGATCAACGACATCCTCGATTTTTCCAAGATCGAGGCGGGCAAGCTGGAACTGGAAGTGCTGGACTTCCGTCTCGACACCCTGCTGGCGAACATCGCCAGCCAGCTGGGCGACGCGGCCGCCGTCAAGGGCCTGGCGCTGCAGTTCGATATCGCGCCGGAGCTGCCGCAGCGCTGGCGCGGCGACCCGCTGCGCCTGGAGCAGGTCTTGCTGAACCTGGCCAGCAACGCCATCAAGTTTTCTGACAAAGGCAGCATCTTCGTGCGCGTGCGCCAGTCCGAGGAGCGCGGCAGCCACGGCATGCTGCGCTTCGAAGTGCAGGACCGGGGCATCGGCATGAACCCGGAAGAGGTGGCGCAGCTGTTCCGCTCCTTCCATCAGGCCGACCCGTCGACCACGCGCAAGTATGGCGGCAGCGGTCTGGGACTGGTGATCAGCAAGCAGCTGGTGGAGCTCATGGGCGGCAAGGTGGGCGTGTACAGCCAGCCGGGCCTGGGCAGCACTTTCTGGTTTACGGCGCGCCTCGAAAAAAGCGCGCAAGCGGGCGAGGAGCGCATTGCCGAAGTCGAGCCGGAAGTGCTGGGGGTGATACGCGGCGCGTCCATCCTGCTGGTGGAAGATAACGTCTTCAGCCAGCAGGTGGGCTGCGAATTGCTGGAAGACGCGGGTGCCACCGTCTGCGTCGTCGGCAACGGCCGCGAGGCGCTGGAATTGCTGGCCCACCAGCGCTACGACTGCGTGCTGATGGACGTGCAGATGCCGGAAATGGACGGCTTCGAGGCGACGCGCCGCATCCGCGCCGACCCGCAGCTTGCCGGCCTGCTGGTGATCGCCATGACGGCCAATGCGGGCAGCGAAGACCGCGCCCGCTGCCTGGCGGCAGGCATGGATGAATTCGTGACCAAGCCAATCGCCCCGAATCTGCTGTTTCACCTGCTGGCGAAATGGTTTCGCCTGCGTGGCGGCATTGGCGGCATCGGCCATGCGCGCGCGGGCGACAGGCCGACGGCAGCACCGAAAGCGCCGCCGTCGGCCGCGGCGCTTGAATTGCGCGACACGGCCATCCTCGACCTGGCCACCCTGGCGCTCACGTTCAGCAATGACGCCGTGAAGATGCGTAAATACACCCAGCTGTTTCTCGACACGGCGCGCGACGGCATCGCCGAAATGGAGCAGGCCATGGCGCTGGAAGACCTGGGGCGCCTGGCCGACCTGGGCCATCGCAGCAAATCGTCGGCGCTGGCCGTGGGTGCCCATGCCTTTGCCGGCCTGTGTACGTCGATCGAAGGCTTGCGCCTGGGCGGCGACCTGCAGCAGGCGCGCGCCTTGCTGACGGCCCTGGGGCCGGCGCTGGCGCAGGTGGCGGAACAAATTTCAATGGAATTTTCCTCCAGCGACGCCCCCTGACGCAAGCAGCGGCGATAATATGCCTTTGACGTCTCCGGCCACCCGGCCGGAGACGCGGCAACCCATCGGATCAGCATGCATACTCCCGTCACGCCCGGCCTCCTCATCCTGCATGGCAACCAGCTGGAACAGCTGCGCGCCGCCGTCTTCCAGTGGCTGCGCCAGCATCCGCTGGCGCCCCTGGAAACGGATATCTTCCTGGTGCAGTCGAACGGCGTGGCCGAATGGCTGAAGATCGCCCTGGCTGAGGAGATGGGTGTATGCGCCGCCACGCGCATCGCGCTGCCGGCGCGCCTGCTGTGGGAAAGCTACCGGGGCATGCTGGGGCGCGAAAGAGTCCCGCGCGTGTCGCCGTTCGACAAGTCCCCGCTGACGTGGCGTTTGATGCGTCTTTTACCGTCTTTGCTGGCCGAACCGGTGTTTGCGCCGCTGCGCTACTTCCTTGCCGATGGCGATAGCGAACGCCGGCTGCAGCTGGCCGAGCGCCTGGCCGATTTGTTCGATCAGTACCAGGTCTATCGCGCCGACTGGCTGGCCGACTGGGCCGCCGGACGCGACCAGTTGCGCACGGCGCGCGGCGAAGCTATTGCCTTGAAGGAAGACCAGCGCTGGCAGGCGCAGTTGTGGCGCGCCGTGTCGGCCGACGTCGAGGCGTTCGAGCGCGACACGGGCCGCGCCGACATCCACGACGCCTTCCTGGCGGCAATCGCCGCCGGCGATGCGCCTGCCGGCAAACTGCCGCGCCGGGTGGTGCTGTTTGGCGTGTCGGCCCTGCCGTACCAGACCTTGCAGGCGTTGGCCGCGCTGGCGCGCCACACGCAGGTGGTACTGGCCGTACCCAACCCGTGCCAGTTTTACTGGGGCGATATCATCGACGGGCGTGACTTGCTGCGTGCGGAAAACAAGCGCCAGCGGCAGCGCAACGGCACCGATCTGGCGCAAATTCCACTCGAAGCGCTGCATGCGCACAGCCATCCGCTGCTGGCCAGCTGGGGCAGGCAAGGGCGCGATTTCATCCGCATGCTCGACGAGTTCGACGAACACGCGCAAGCCGAGGGGCGCGACGACAGCCTGCGCATCGACCTGTTTGGCGAGGAAACGGGCGAAACCCTGCTGCAGCAGGTGCAGGTGGCCATCCGCGAACTGCGCCCGCTGGCCGAGCACGCGCAAACGCCGCCCGAGGCAGGCGACCGCTCTATCGAATTTCACGTGGCGCACAGCGTGCAGCGCGAAGTGGAAGTGCTGCACGATCAGCTGCTGGCCATGTTCGCGCACAGCGCCGAAACGGGCTTGCGCCCGCGCGACGTGGTGGTGATGGTGCCCGACATCGATACCTTCACGGCCGCCATCCACGCCGTCTTCGGCCAGTACCGGCGCAATGACGAGCGTTTCATCCCGTTCGAGATCGGCGACGTGAAGGACCGCAGCGTCAACCCGCTGCTCGTCGCGCTCGAGTGGCTGCTGCAGTTGCCGCAGCAGCGCTGCCGCCAGAGCGAAGTGCGCGACCTGCTCGACGTACCGGCGCTGGCGGCCCGCTTCGGCTTGCAGCCGGACGACCTGGCCACCCTGGGCGCGTGGATCGAGGGGGCCGGCGTGCGCTGGGGTCTGGACCAGGCGCACCGCGCCGGCCTGGGGCTGGGCGCGGCCGGCGAGCAGAATGCGTGGATCTTCGGCGTGCGGCGCATGCTGCTCGGCTATGCCAGCGGCAGTGGCGCCAGCTTTGGCGGCATCGAGCCGTATGCGGAAGTGGGCGGCCTCGATGCGGCGCTGGCGGGCTCGCTGGCGCAGCTGGTCGAGGCGCTGCTGCACTGGCGCAGCGTGCTGGCCGGCGCGCGCGCGCCCGCCGAATGGGGCGTACAGGCGCGCGCGCTGCTGGCGGATTTTTTCGATGCCGACGATGAAGCCGACCGCCTGACCCTGGCGCAGCTGGAAGGCGCCTTGCAAGGCTGGCTGGAAACCTGCGAGCATGCGGGCTTTGTCGAGCAGGTGCCGCTGTCCGTGCTGCGCGTGGCGTGGCTGGGCGCGCTGGACGAGCCGACCCTGAACCACCAGTTTGTCTCCGGCGGCGTGACGTTTTGCACCCTGATGCCGATGCGCGCCGTGCCGTTCCGCGTCGTGTGCCTGCTGGGCATGAATGATGGTGATTTTCCGCGCCGCGCGCAGAAGGCCGATTTCGACTTGCTGGCGCTGCCCGGCATGGCGCGCCCGGGCGACCGCTCGCGCCGCGACGATGACCGCTACCTGATGCTCGAAGCCCTGCTGGCCGCGCGCGACAAGCTGTACGTGAGCTGGGTGGGGCGCAATGTGCGTGACAATTCCGAGCAGCCGCCGTCCGTGCTGGTGTCGCAGCTGCGTGACTACCTGGCAGCCGGCTGGTCGCTGGACCGGCACCTGGCGTCGCTCACCACCGAGCACGCGCTGCAGCCGTTCAGCCGCCGCTATTTCGAGGCCGATGGCTTGCTGACCTACGCGCGCGAATGGCGCGTGGCGCATGCGGATGCGGATATGGATGCGCCGGCCGCCGTGCTGCCGCTGGGTCCCTACGAGCTCGATCCCGGCACGCGCTTGACACTGGGCGAACTGGCCAGCTTTTTGCGCCAGCCCGTCAAATACTTTTTCCGCCGCCGCTTGAGCGTGTATTTTGCCGATGCGGCCATGCTGGGCGAGGATGAAGAACCGTTCGGCCTGAATGCGCTCGAACGCTATCTGCTGGAAGACACCATGCTCGATGACGGTGGCGCCGTCGAAGCGGCGGGTGATGTGCGCGCCAGCCTGGAGGCGCGCGCAGCGAAGCTGGCGCGTGTAGGCGTGCTGCCCATCGGCCTGATCGGCCAGCAAGTGCAGGCGCAATTGGTCGAGGCGCTGGTGCCCGTGCGCAGCGCGTGGCTATCCTTGCGCGCCTCGTTCCCGCTGGCGGCGGAAAAGCGCGCCATCAACTTGCCCTTCGGCGTAGTGCAGATCGACGACTGGCTCGATAAATTGTGCAGCAACGGGCAGGATACGGCCTGGCTGATGCAGATTTCCTCGAAGGTGACGGACAAGGGCGGCCTGGCGCGCGGCGACAAGCTGATGCTGATGTGGCTGCGCCAGCTGGCCGCCGCCGCCCTCGGCTTTCCCGTCACCGGCTACCTGGTGGCGCGCGACGCCATCGTCAGCATGGCGCCGCTTGATCCGGCCACCTCGCGCGCAGCGCTGGCCACCTTGCTGGCGTTGTGGCGCGAAGGCATGAACCATCCGTTGCCGACTGCCTGCAAGACGGGACTGGCGCTGGTGCAGCAGGGCGACCCGCGCGCCGTGTATGACGGCGGCTTCGACATATCGGGCGAGCGCGACGAACTGTGTCTGGCCCGCCTGTGGCCCGAGTTTTCCGCGCTGGCCGCCGAGGAGGCATGGGAGGACTGCACGCGCGAGCTGTATGGCCCGCTGGCCGACTGGCTGCAACAACACATCACCATCGACCCTATCAGCGCGCCCGCAGACGGTGCGGGAGAAGAACCATGACGAGCCATTTGCTCAAGCCCCTGGCGTTCCCGCTGCACGGCTCGCGCCTGATCGAAGCCTCGGCCGGCACCGGTAAAACCTGGACCATCGCCGCGCTGTACGTGCGCCTCGTGCTGGGGCATGGCGACGACGACAGCCGTTTCGCGCGTCCGCTGCTGCCGGCCGACATCCTCGTGATGACATTTACCCGCGCCGCCACGCGCGAATTGTCGAACCGCGTGCGCGAACGCCTGATCGAGGCCGCCGCTTATTTTCGCCACGAATCCGGCGGCAGCGACCCGTTCCTTGACGCCTTGCTGGAATCCTATCCGGACGAAAGCGAGCGGCAAAAGGCGGCGCACCGGCTGATGCTGGCCGCCGAGACGATGGATGAAGCGGCCATCTTCACCATCGACGCCTGGTGCCAGCGCATGCTGCGCGAGCACGCCTTCGACAGCGGCAGCCTGTTCGACGAAGAACTGGTCAGCGACGAGCAAGCCCTGTTCGAGGATGCGGCCCACGATTACTGGCGCCAGCAAGTCTATCCCTTGCCGCCGCAGGCGCTCGACGTGCTGCTGGCCTGCTGGCCCGACGTCGGCGCGCTGAAGAAAGGCGCGCGCGAGCTGGCGCGCCGGGCGGACATCATGGGCATGGCGGACGAGGAGCCGTTGTCCGCGCTGATCGTGCGCGAACAGCGGGCGCTGGCCGCGCAGCTGGCCACGCTGAAGGCGGGCTGGGTTGAGCGCGTGGACCGGATGGCCGGCTGGATCAACGACCACCGCGCCGCCAATCCCAAGTGTTTTAACGGCGTCAAGATGAAGCCGGAAAACCTGGCGAAGTGGTTCGACGGCTTGCGCCGCTGGGCGCAAGACCCGCTCTTGCTGCAGCCTGCGATTACGGCCAAGGCGTGGGAGAGATTAACGCCGTTCGGCATCGAGGATGCGTTTGCCAAGAGTTTCACGGCGCAGGTGCCGGAGTGCTTTGAACATACCGAGGCGCTGGGGATCGCCCTGGCGGCATTGACGCCGCTGGCGCATAAATTGCACCTGCATGCGGCGGCGGCCATCGCGCGGCGCATGGACCAATTGAAGCGCCAGTCGCGCCAGTTCGGCTTTGCCGACATGCTGCAGCGCTTGCACGACGCGCTGGCCGGCGAGAATGGCGCGGCCCTGCGCCAGCGCATCATCGACCAGTATCCGCTGGCGATGGTCGATGAATTCCAGGATACGGCGCCGGCCCAGTACCGGATATTCAACCTGCTGTACCGCATCGCCGACAACGACCCGGCGCTGGGCCTGTTTTTGATCGGCGACCCGAAGCAGTCGATCTACGGTTTTCGCGGCGCCGACATCCAGAGCTACCTGGCGGCGCGGCGCGCGACAACGGGACGCCATTACCAGCTGGGCACCAACTACCGCTCGACGGCGCCGCTGGTGGCGGCCGTCAACCAGCTGTTCCTGCACGCCGAGCGCGCCGAGGTGCCAGCCGGCGCCTTCCGCTACCGGAAAAACGGCGAGAATCCGCTGCCGTTCGAGGCCGTCGCCGCCAAGGGCCGCGCCGAGCACCTGGTGAACGCCGGCGGCCCGCTGCCGGCCCTGCTGGCCGCCTGTGCCAGTGATGAAGGCCTGCGCGGCGACAGCTACCGCGAGTATTTCGCGCAGCACTGCGCCGAACACATCGTCGCCATGCTGGGCGATGCGCAAGCCGGTTTCGCTGGCCCGGACGGTTTCACGCGCTTGCAGCCTGCCGATGTCGCCATCCTCGTGCGCGACCGCAAGGAAGCGGCGGCCATCCGCCGCGCGCTGGCGCGCCGCCGGGTCGCCAGCGTCTACCTGTCCGACAAGGATTCCGTCGTCGACAGCGAGGAAGCGCAAGACGTGCTGCGCTGGCTGGCGGCGCTGGCCAACCCGCTTGACGGGGGACTGGCGCGCGCCGCGTTTGCCACGCGCACCATCGGCCTGTCGCTGGGCGAGCTGGCGCGCCTGTCGAGCGATGAACTGGAGTGGGAGCGCCGGGTCGAGCAACTGAAGGCCTTGCATTTGATCTGGCAGCGCCAGGGCGTGCTGGCCATGCTGCGCCGCTTCATCCACGAACTGCAGCTGCCGGCCATGTTGCTGCAGCAGACGGGCGGCGAGCGGCGGCTGACGAATCTGCTGCACCTGGCCGAACTGCTGCAATCGGCCAGTCGCCAGCTCGATGGCGAACAGGCGCTGATACGCTGGCTGGCCGAGCAGATCGCCGGCGAAGGCGAGGGCGGCGACGAGCGCGTGCTGCGCCTGGAAAGCGATGCGGAACTGGTGAAGGTCATCACCGTGCACAAATCCAAGGGCCTCGAATACCCGCTCGTGTATTTGCCGTTCGCCGTCACGGCGCGCAAGGTGGACAAGCGCAACCGCAGCTTCTTCGAGTATGCCGGGGACAATGGCGAGCGCCGCCTCGATTTATCGCTGTCCGACGAGGCCATGGCGGCGGTCGAAGAGGCGCGCATCGAGGAAGACTTGCGCCTGCTGTACGTGGCGCTGACGCGCGCGCGCCACTTCCTGTGGCTGGGCGTGGCCGCCCAGGCGGCGCGCAAGGCGGGCGAGAATACCTTGCACGAATCGGCGCTCGGTTACCTGCTGACGGGCGGCGACAAGCTGCCGTCCGACCAGCTGCTGCTGCGCTGGCAGCAGGTGGCGGGTGATTGCGACGCCATCTACGTGGGCTCTTTGGCGCAGCCCGATGCCTGCACGGTGCTGGACCGGGTCGAGCGGCGCCCCGCATTGCGGCCCGCGCCCGTGTTCGCGGGGGAGTTCGAGCGCGACTGGTCGGTGGGCAGCTTTACGTCTCTGACGCGCCAGATCGGCGCCGTGGCGGCCGCACACGTGCCGCAGCGGGCGCTGGAGGAAACCCTGCTGGAAGATGGCACGGCTGTCGCCGTGACCTCGCCGATGCAAATGGGCGACGCGCCATGGCACCGCTTCCCGCGTGGCTCCGTGCCCGGCAATTTCCTGCACGAACAGCTCGAGTGGATGGGCGGCGAAGGTTTTGACAGCGTCCACGACGAGCGCTTCAATACTCGTCTGGCCGCGCGCTGCGAACGGGCCGGCTGGGGCCATCGCCAGGAAGACGCCATCGCCTGGCTCAGGGAAATCGCCCTCACGCCGCTGCCGCTGCTCGATGCGTCGTTGTCGCAGTTGGACAGCACCCTGTCCGAGATGGAGTTCTGGTTCCCCAGCGAGCATTTGTCCACGGGGGCGCTCGATCAGCTGTGTACGCGCTTGCTGCTCGATGGCGCGCCCCGCCCCGTGCTGCCGCGGCGCCAGCTGCACGGCATGCTCAAGGGCTTTGCCGACCTGGTCATCGAACGCGATGGCCGCTACTGGGTGCTCGACTACAAATCGAATGCGCTGGGCGCCAACGACGCGGCCTACCACACGCAAGCGCTGGCGGCCGGCATGGCGCAGCACCGCTATGATATCCAGGGCGCCATCTACATGCTGGCCCTGCACCGGCTGCTGAAAAGTCGGCTGGGCGACGCCTATGACCCGACCGAGCACCTGGGCGGCGCCATTTTCCTGTTCCTGCGCGGTATCGCGAACGCGGACACGCATGGCTGCTACTGGCTGGCGCCGCAACTGGAACTGCTGGACGGCCTAGATCAACTGTTAGAAGAAACGGAACACCATGCAGCATGACGCACAGATGCACGCTTTGTTTGCCCATGTCGACGGCCTCGCCGAGGATGGCCATCTGCGCCGCCTGAGCGCCGCCTTTGCCCGTTTCATCGCCAGCCTGGACGCCCAGGCGCCGCATGCGCCCGCCGTGGCCGTGGCGTGCGTAGTGCTGTCCGAGCTGGAAGGGCGGGGCCACAGTTGTTTGATGCTGTTTGAGCTGGCCAGCGAACCGTCGCAGCTGCTGGGCTGGACCGAGGAGCTGTGGCACGCCGTGCTGGCCGTCTCCGGTCCACTGCCGGACAGCGTCGATGGCTGGCGCGCGCTGCTGGCCGGCGCGCCGCAGGTGTGGCAAGTGGGTGCGGCCGACGTGCGCCAGCCGCTGGTGCTCGATGGCGACCGCCTGTACCTGCGTCGCTACTGGCGCGACGAGACTCTGGTGGGCGGGAAAATCGCCGTGCGCGCGCAAGATCTGACGAATCCGCCGCTGGCGCAGGTGCGCCAATGGCTCGACACCCTGTTCGACCAGCCGACCGGCGACGGTGGCCCGGACTGGCAAAAGGTGGCGTGCGCCATCGCCCTGCGCGGCAAGGTGGCCATCATCACGGGCGGGCCTGGGACAGGCAAGACGTACACGGTGGCGAGCCTGTTGACCTTGCTGTTTGCCGTCTCGCCGCAGCCGGAGCAGCTGCGCATCGCGCTGGCCGCGCCGACGGGCAAGGCGGCCGCACGGCTGAAACAGTCGATCGACAAGGCCTTGAGCGGCCTGGCGAAAAAGGTGGGGGAAGCCATGCCCCTGCTGGAACTGGCGCGGCGCATGGGCGCGGCGCGCACCCTGCACAGCTTGCTCGGTGCGCGGCCCGATACGCGCGCCTTTGCCCACCACGCGGGCAATCCGCTCGATGTCGATGTGCTGATCGTCGATGAAGCGTCGATGGTGCACCTGGAGATGATGGCCTCGGTGCTCGATGCCTTGCCGCCCACGGCGATATTGATACTGCTAGGTGACAAGGACCAGCTGGCGTCGGTGGAGGCGGGCGCCGTGCTGGGCGACTTGTGCCACGGCGCTCAGGCGGGCGCTTACACGCCCGCTACCATCGCGTATGCGCAGGCGGCCAGCGGCGTGGCCATTCCAGCCGATTTTGCCGGTGCGGCCGGCGCGCTGGCGCAGCAGACGGTGATGCTGCGCCACAGCCACCGTTTCAGCGGGCCGATTGGCGAATTGGCGCTGGCCGTGAATGGCGGCAGGCCCGATCTGGCCAAGGCCTGCTTCGCCAGCGATAGCGGCGGCCAGCTGGCGTGGAGCGTGCCGGCGCAGCAGGAAGACGTGCTGCGCCTGGCCTTGCGCGGCCGTGCGGAAGCGCCGGGCGGTTATCAGCCTTACCTGGAACTGGTGAATGCCGGTGAAGCAGCGTATGCGCAGCATGACGACTGGGTGCGCGCCGTGCTGCACAGGTTTGAATCGTTCCGCATCCTGTGCGCCGTGCGCGAAGGCGAGTGGGGCGTGGCGGGCTTGAACACGGCCATCGAGCTGCGGCTGGAAAAAGAAGGTCTCATACGCCGCAGCGAGTGGTATGTGGGGCGCCCCGTGATGGTCACGCGTAACGATTACGGTACGAGCGTGTTCAATGGCGACATCGGACTGACCTTGCGCGACCCTGCGCGGCCCGGCTCCCTGCGCGTGTATTTCCTGGAAGGCGAGAACGTGCGCAGCGTGCTGGCCACGCGTTTGCGCCACGTGGAGACGGCGTTCGCCATGACGGTACATAAGTCGCAGGGCTCGGAATTCCGTCACACGGTGCTGGTGCTGCCGCAGGAAGGCGGCGCCATGCTGGCGCGCGAGCTGGTCTACACGGGCATCACGCGCGCGCGCGACTTCTTTACCCTCGTCTCGCCCACGCAGGCCGTGCTGTTCGATGCGATCTTGCGCCGCACGCAGCGGGCCAGCGGGTTGCGGGGGCTGATCGGCTGATGGCTGGACTGGGTTTGATCGGTTTCCATATGGAAATATATGTGTTGTATTCCGAATATTGATGGAAATTGTTCCGATTTTTGTGTGAGAATGCTTTCGTAGAGAAAGTGGTGCAAAAGCACTGTTTTTTGCCACTATTTCTCGCCATTAAAAACGAAACGAGGAGTCCATCATGTTGTCTTCCCTTCGCACGCGTCTGGTGCTCATTTGCGTGGCCATCGTCGTACTGTCCATGCTGGCCTTGTCGGTCGCCAATTACATCACCACGCGCAGCAGCATGCTGGCGTCGTCGGACCAGCAGATGCAGCAGCTGCTGCAAAGCCAGTCGGCCGTGCTGGCGCAATGGGTCGATGGCAAGAAGAAGGTCATGGCGTCCGTCGTCATGTCGGCCGAGACGCCCGATCCGCTGCGCGCCTTCCAGATTGCGGAAAAGGCCGGCGATTTTGCGGAAGTGTTCATCGGTTACGCGGACAAGCGCTCCGTGTTTACCCATCCGGGGCGCCCGGCCGATTTTGATCCCACGGCGCGCGCCTGGTACACGGACACCGTCAAGGCGGGCGTGCCGATGCTCACGCCGCCGTATGTGGATGCGGCCAGCCACAAGCTGGTGGTGTCGTTCACGGCGCCCGTGGGGCCAAAAGAGGCGCTGGTCGGCGTGGCGGGCGCGGACGTGCTGCTCGACACGGTGATCGCCAACGTGGTGGCGATCAAGCCGACACCGCACAGCTTTGCCTTTTTGGTCGACCAGAGCGGCACCATCATCGCCCATGCCAACAAGGACCTGAGCCTGCAGCTGGTGGGGAAAATCGATGCGGCGCTGTCGGCAGCGCAGATCAATCGCCTGGAAAGCGCGCGCACGAGCGAGGCTGTGCGTCTGAATGAACGCGAGGGCAAGCTGTACGTCACGCGCGTAGCCGGCACCGACTGGCTGCTGGCCGTGGTGCTGGACCAGCAGGAAGCCATGCAAGCCTTGCAGACGATGCTGACGACGGCCACCGTCACGGCAGCGCTGCTGACCGGGCTGGCGGCACTGCTCTTGTCGCTGCTGGTGTTCAAAATGCTCAAGCGCCTGGAACTGGTGCGCGACGCGCTCGACGATATCGCCTCGGGCGAGGGCGATTTGACGCGCCGCCTCGACGCTTCCGGCGTGGATGAACTGGCGCAGATCGCCGGCGCCTTCAACCGCTTCATCGACAAGATCGCCGCCGTTCTCGTGAAAATCCGCACGGCCAGCGAATCGGTGAAAGTCTCGTCGTCGGAAATCGCCGCCGGCAACCAGGACCTGTCGTCGCGCACGGAACAGCAAGCCAGTTCGCTGGAAGAAACGGCCGCTTCGATGGAAGAGCTGACCAGCACCGTGAAACAGAATGCGGACAATGCGCGCCAGGCCAACCAGATGGCGCAATCGGCATCCGGCGTGGCCAGCAAGGGCGGTCAGGTGGTGGCGCAGGTGGTCGATACCATGGCGTCGATCAACGATTCGTCGAAGAAGATCGTCGACATCATCAGCGTCATCGACGGCATCGCCTTCCAGACGAATATCCTGGCCTTGAATGCGGCCGTTGAAGCGGCGCGCGCGGGCGAGCAGGGACGCGGCTTTGCCGTGGTGGCGACGGAAGTGCGTAGTCTGGCTCAAAGATCCGCTGGCGCAGCGAAGGAAATCAAGCTGCTGATCGATGATTCGGTGGGCAAGGTCGATTCGGGCGCGCGCCTGGTCGACGAGGCCGGCGCGACGATGCAGGAAATCGTCGACAGCGTGCGCCGCGTCACCGACATCATGGGCGAAATCACGGCCGCCAGCGTCGAGCAGAGTTCCGGCATCGAGCAGGTGAACCAGGCCATCGCGCAAATGGACCAGGTGACGCAGCAGAACGCGGCCCTGGTGGAAGAGGCGGCAGCGGCGGCGGAAAGCCTGCAAGACCAGGCCAGTACCCTGGCGCAGGTGGTGGGCGTGTTCAAGCTCGATGAAGGGCAGGCGCCGCAGCAGCAGAAGCCGCAGCCGCAGCCAGTCCGGCCCGTGGTGCGCGCGGCCATCGCGCCGCGCATCGCCAGCCGCCCGCTCACCAAAGCGGCTGGCCGCAAGACTGCGGAACGCAGCGACGAGTGGGAGACGTTTTAAATTTTCAGGCGCGCCGGGGCGCCAGGGTCGGCGCCATCTGTTTCGCCACCTCAAAAAAAGCGTTGGTGGCAGGCGTGTTCTGGCGCCGGTCGCGCACGGCCAGGCCCACCTTGCGGCTGACGGGCGGATTCAAGGGCAGGGCCAGCAAGTCCGGATACTGCTCGCGCAGGCGCTGCGGCAGGGCCAGTTCGGCGACGATGGACAGGCCGTCGCCGCGGCTGACCATGTCGAGGATGGTGATCACCTGGCTGATGCGGTAAGGCACCTGCGGCTGCAGTCCCGCGTTGGCGAACAGCGGTTCGATCAGGCAGGCGCAGCCTGCCTCGGACATGATGAACGGCCCTTCGCACAATTGCGCCAGGGTGATGGCCGTTTCGCTGGACAGCGGATGGCTGCGCGGCACCAGCGCCATCATCTGGTCTTCCACCAGCGGCGCCGTATCGAAGCGCTCGTCGGGCAGCACGACGAAGCCCACATCCACGCGGCGCTCGCGTATCCACTGCACCACTTCATGGTCGGCGCCTTCGTCGATGCGCAAGTCGATGCCCGGATAGCGCAGGCGGAATTGCGCCGTGATGGCCGGCAGCAGATTCAACGACGAGGTGGGGCCAAACGAGCCGATGCGCAGGGTGCCCTGGCGCTGGCCCAGCACGTCGGCCGCTTCCTGGCGCATGGCTTCGGATAGTCCCAGGATTTCGCGTGCGCGCACCAGCAACTGGTGGCCCACGTCCGTCAGCTCGGCCGACGCCTGGTGGCGCACGATGAGGTCCACGCCCATCTCCTTTTCCAGCGCCTTCAAGGCATGCGAGACGGCCGACTGGCTGATGCCCAGCTGCGCGGCGGCGGCCGAAAAGCCGTGCAGTTCGGCCACCAGGGTAAAAATTTCCAGTTGCGTGAAGGTCATGGTGTGGTTTCTTGGATATATGAGTATTTACTCATTATTTCATGAGTTGATATTAGTATTAATATATATCCACACTACCCGCCGCGCAAGCGGCCATACAGGATATTCCATGTCTTCTTCCGCCATACCTTCCGCCGCCTTGCCTTCCGTGCAATCGCCGCTCGTCTACCTCAAACTGATTTTCGTCGCCCTGTTCTGGGGCGGTACTTTTATCGCCGGGCGCGTGCTGGCGCAGCAGATGCCGCCCATGACGGCTGCCAGCGGACGCTTCGGCGTGGCCGTATTGTTGCTGGTCGTGCTGGCGTGGAAACTGGAAGGGGGCTTGCCGCGCCTGGACCGCAAGCAATTGATGACGACGGCGGCGCTGGGCCTGACGGGCATCTTTTTGTATAACCTGTGCTTCCTGGCGGCCCTGTCGCGCATGCCGGCCGGGCGCACGGCCCTGTTCGTGGCCCTGAACCCCATCGTCACGGCGCTGGCCTCGGCCATGCTGTTCCGCGAAAGGCTCGGTTCCTTCAAGTGGCTGGGCATCCTGCTGGCGTTTTGCGGCACGGCCATCGTCATCACGCGCGGCGATCTCGCCGGCCTGCTGCACGGCACGGGCGGCGGCATCGGCATGGGCGAGGTGTTCATGTTTTGCGGCATTTCCAGCTGGGCTGCCTACACCCTGATCGGCCGCGTCGCGCTGAAGGGCTTGAGCCCGATTGCGGCCACCACGTATGCATCGATGTGGGGCCTGGCCTTTTTGCTGGTGGGGGCGGTGGTGGAATTCCCGACGGTGCCATGGCACAGCTTTGGCTGGCAAGTGTGGGCCGCCATCGGCTACCTGGGCGTGTTCGGCACGGTGATCGGCTTTGTCTGGTATTACGAAGGCGTGAAAGCGCTGGGCCCGTCGCGCACGGCCGTGTTCAACAACCTCGTGCCCGTGTTCGGCATCGTGCTGGCGGCGGCGCTGCTGGGCGAGCCGGTACTGGCCTCGATGCTGGTGGGCGGCGCGGTGACGATTGCCGGCGTCATCATGACCAACCGGCAAATCAAGGCTTAACCCTAAGCAAGGACTGGGGTCCGACCCTGAGGGTCCGACCCCGGCATTTCAAGGGTTAACTTATAGCTCAACGGGCGCGGCGGCGCTTGCTCGGTTTCGCCGGCGCCTTCTTGTGCCGGCTGACGGAAGCGCGCATCACTTTCGGCTCTTCGATGCCGTTCTCGGCCGCCAGCAGGCGGCGGATGTTGACGGCGTCCATGGCGCGCACGGAATTGGCGCGCGCGTTGAGCAAGATCATGGTGGCGAACTTGCCGGCCGACTTGATGCGCATGATCAGGCAACGGCCCGCTTCATTCGTGTAGCCCGTCTTCGACAGGCCGATATCCCAGCCTTTGGCGCCCACCAGGCGGTTCGTATTGTGGTATTCCACGTCGCGCCCCTTGATCTGGATCACGTCCTTCGAATCGGTGGTGATGCGGCTGATTTCCGGGTAGCGCGAGGCGGCCACGGCCATCTTGACCAGGTCCGCTGCCGTCGACTGGTTGTTCGGCGACAAGCCCGTCGGCTCTTCGATGACGGTCTGGCGCATGCCCAGGGCCTTGATCTTGGCATTGACGGCCACGGCAAACGCGGTCGGGCCGCCGGGGAAGGTGCGCGCCAGCGAGGCGGCGGCGCGGTTGTCGGACGACATCAGCGCCAGTTGCAGCACGTCGTGGCGGCTCAGGGTGGCGCCCACGGGCACGCGTGAGGTGCTGTGTTTCAAGGTGTCGACATCCTCGCGATCGATGCTGATCTCTTCCTGCATATTGACTTTGGAGTCAAGCACGACCATGGCCGTCATGAGTTTGGTCAGCGAGGCGATGGGCACCACCACGTTGGAATTTTTTTCCAGCAAGACTTTGCCTGTGCCATCTTCGACCACCAGTATCGACTGGGAACCGAAAGGCACGGCGATGGCCGCTGTCGAAAGCGTCATCAGCACCGCGGCGAACATTTTTTTGAGCATGGGATTGTAATGGGAAAGCAGTTTTGGGGCGCCATCGTGGGCGCTGCGCGCAAATCCGGAAGCGGGCCGCGCGGGGACGCGGCATGTGTCTCGGAGGCAATATTTGCCAAGCTTAGACAATACCATTAAAGATCAAGCGATGTCTACGGTACAGGCCCGTGACAAGCGGTGTTGCGGCCAATTTGGCAAATAAATGGGCTAATCTTGCCGTAGTGAAAATTGTTGGGCGATAATTGATTTCGTCTTGGAAACTTCGTATTATTTCAGCAAGATTGGCAGCACGGGTTCGGCAGACGCCCCGCACTTCGTCGTTGATGCCTGCCCCTTCGTGCTTCGTCGCCCCGCGCTATGCCCTGCAACAGGGGCGCCGTAGACTGCGTTCATGCCTGAATCACAGACCACGGAGAACGCATCGTGTTAAAAAAATATACGGACTGGTACCGCAGCATCGATGAGGAATCGCTGCTGGTGCTGAAACACCCCGAGATGGCGGCGCAGGTCCGGGGACGGGCGCGCCGCTGCATCGCCATGAAGCTGGCCAGGCTGACGCCGATCGAGCGCCAGCAATTGCACGCTTTCCTGCTCAAGTACCGTGGCGCCGGTTTTTACATCGCCGCGTTCAAGCTGATGCTGTTGTTCAGCGCCATCGGCGTCGCCCTGCACCTGCTGCTGCCGGCCAGGTTCGAATTGCTCAAGGCTCTCGTCTTCAGCAACGGCCTGGGTTTTGCGCTGGCGTGGGGCCTGGTGGGCGTCTGGTTCAATTACCGCAGTTCCGTGCGCTACAAGTTCAAGAAACTCTTGCTGATCATGTCGACCTGCGCGGCAGGGGTGGCGGCCGGCGTGCTGCTGGCCGGCTTGAGCGATACCGGTTCCATGGGCATGGCCTTCGAGCGTTTGCTGCGCGTGGGCGGCATCGCCTTGCTGGTGGCCGGTTTGTTTTACATGGTGCCGCTGGCGATCGTGACCACCTGGCGCAACCGGCAATACGAAGCGCTGACCCTGCAGCTGCAGCAGGATGCCGAGCGCGACCGCCTGGCGCGCGAGCTGAGCGAATCGCAGCTGCGCCTGCTGCGGGCGCAGATCGAGCCGCATTTCCTCTTCAATACCCTGGGCGCGGTGCAGCAGCTGGCCGAGCAGGGAGCGCCCAGGGCCGCAGCGCTGACTGCCGACCTGATCGCTTTCCTGCGCGCCAGCCTGGCGGAGATGCGCAGCGAGCAAGTGCCGCTGCAAAGCGAGTTCGACATGGTGGCTGCGTATTTGCGCGTGATGCAGGCGCGCATGGGCTCGCGCCTGCGCTATGCGCTGGACTTGCCGGCCGAACTTGCGCACGCGACGATTCCCAGCATGATCTTGCTGACCCTGGCAGAAAATGCCATCAAGCACGGTATTGAACCATCGTTGCGCGGCGGCCAGATCAGCCTGTCGGCGCTGCGGGTGGACGGCATGCTGCGCCTGCGCGTGCAGGATACGGGCATGGGTTTGCCGCAAAGCGGCGCGGATGGCGCGCAGGGCGGCGGCCTGGGCCTGGAAAACGTGCGCAGCCGGCTGTTGCTGTCCGATCCGTGCGCCAGCTTGAGCCTGCGCGCCGGCGACGAGGGCGGCGTGATCGCCGACATATTGCTACCCGTCAAAATTGCATCCAGCCTGAAAGAGCCTGCCGCATGAACCCCACCATCCTGATCGCCGAAGACGAGCCACTGATGCGCGAGCGTTTGCAAATGCTGCTGGCGCAAGCCTGGCCCGAGGCGCGCATCGTGCTGATGGCGGAAAACGGCAACGATGCCTGGGACGGTTTCCTTGAGCACGAGCCGGACGTGGTCTTCCTCGATATTCGCATGCCGGGCCTGTCGGGCCTGGAAGTGGCCGAGCGCATTGGCAAGCGCGCCCACGTGGTGTTCGTCACGGCCTACGACCAGTACGCCGTCGATGCGTTTGACGCCGGCGCCGTCGATTATCTGTTGAAACCCGTGCAGGCCGAGCGGCTGCAGCGGACGTTGGCCCGTTTGCGCGACAAGCTGGGCGCGCAGCCGGCCGATATGGCCAATTTATTGCAGTCGCTGCGCGCCGCCTTGCCGGCGCCGCCGCGCGACAAGTTGAAATGGATCAAGGCCAGCGTGGGCAAGCAGATCCGTTTGATCGACATCGATGACGTGCTGTTCTTCCAGGCCGACACCAAGTACACGCGCGTGGTGCTGGCCGGCTCGGAAGCGCTGGTGCGCACGCCGCTGAAGGATTTGCTGGGCGGTCTTGATCCGGAACAATTCTGGCAAATCCACCGCGGCACCATGGTCAACGTCAAAGCCATCGAGGCGGCCGAGCGTATCGACGCCGAGCGCATGCAGGTGCTGCTGCGGGGCAGCACGGAAAAGCTGCCCGTCAGCCGCACGTTTACCTATTTGTTTCGCGATTAGCCTGCAATGCAAACGCCCCGCACTTGGCGGGGCGGGGCGATCAGCGGCTGCGCCGTGCTTACTGGATCTTGGCGATCGACACTTCCGTCGATTTCACCAGCGCGATGACTTCGCTGCCCACTTTCAAGTCCAGGTCCTTGATCGAGCGCGAGGTGATCACCGACGTGACGATGCCATGCGGCGTTTCCACGTCCACTTCCGAGACCACGGGGCCAAAGATGATTTCCTTGATCTTGCCTCTGAACTGGTTGCGTACATTCACTTCCGAGATAGCCATGATTTTTCCTTTATGCCCGTAATGCGCCGTGCGGCGCGACATGGCCAGAGTACGGCGCGCGCACGCTTTTGACCACGAATCGATGCGCATATCGATATGCGCAAACAGGGCGGACATGAAAAAACCGGGACTAATGAACTAATCCCGGTTTTTGTTGATACAGCGCAAGCTTACTTCTGATAAATCTTGTCGAATTCGCCGCCATCGTCAAAATGTTTCTTTTGCGCCTGTTTCCAGCCGCCAAAGACGTCATCGATGGTAAACAGCGAGATCGGCTTGAAGCTGGCCGCGTATTTCTTGGCGACTGCGGTCGAACGGGGGCGCAGGTAGTGCTTGGCGACCAGTTCCTGGCCTGCTTCCGAGTATAGGTATTGCAGGTAGGCCGTGGCTTCCTTGCGCACGCCGCGGCGGTCGACGACCTTGTCGACGACGGCCACCGGCGACTCGGCCAGGATGGAGATGCTTGGATACACCACTTCGAAGTTGTCGCCGAATTCGGCACGCACCAGTTGCACTTCATTTTCAAACGTCACTAACACATCGCCGATTTCACGCTGGGTAAAGGTGGTGGTGGCGCCGCGGCCGCCGCCGTCCAGCACGGGCACGTTCTTGAACAGCTTGCTCACCAGCTCGCGCGCCTGCGCTTCGCTGCGGCCTTTTTTTACGGCATAGCCCCACGCTGCCAGGTAGGTGTAGCGGCCATTGCCCGAGGTTTTCGGGTTGGGCACGATGACCTTGATGCCGGGCTTGGCCAGGTCGTCCCAATCCTTGATGTGTTTCGGGTTGCCTTTGCGCACCAGGTACACCATGGTCGAGTAAAACGGCGCCGCATTGTTCGGGAATTTCTTGGCCCAGTCGGCCACCACCAGGCCGCGCTCGACGAGGATGTCGATGTCATTGGCCTGGTTCATGGTCACGACGGATGCTTCCAGGCCATCGGCGACGGAGCGCGCCTGCTTGCTGGAGCCGCCGTGCGATTGCTTGATGGTAATGGTTTCGCCTGTTTTGGCTTTCCAATCAGCAATAAATGCGGGATTCACGTCCTTGAACAGTTCGCGCATCACGTCGTAGGACGCGTTCAGCAAGACCACCGGTTCGGCGGCGCTGGCGGCCATCGGCAGGCTCATGGCGGCGGCGGAAGCGGCCAGGGCGCTGGCCAGGAACCAGCGGCGCGAGCGTTGGGTGAGCGTTGCTGCGGCAGTCGTTACGGCGTTGGAATGGGTCATGTTGAACTCTTGTTGTGAGAATAGATAGACATAGTCTAAAATTCCGGCCGGAAAAGAAACGAATTTTTCGTAATATGCTTAGATTCGATTCCCGTTTGCGCTACAAAACAGATATCGATTTCTGGAAACATTCGTGGGCAAGATGCGCATCAACACTTAGTCTGCAGGCATTGCGCCATAGGCAAAACCAGCCCGTGGCGTGCGGCACAAAACCCGAAAGCGCCGCTTGGTGTATAGTCGAATCGCACGATACAGGGGTGAAACCGCCTGCATCGGCAACTGGAATATTTTGTGAGCGTACATGAGTCTTGAAATTCGTATTGCAACATCGACCGACGCTTTCGAAGCGTGCAAGGTATTACGACGCTCCATCGTCGAATGCTGCAGCCTCGATCATCGGGACGATCCGGCCATCCTGGAAGCCTGGCTGGGCAATAAAACACCGCAGATGGTGGCGTGCTGGTTTGCGTCGCCGACTAATTTTTCGCTGGTCGCAGTCGAGGCGGGCGCCGTTGTCGGCGTCGGCTTGCTGACGCGCGCCGGCAAGTTGGCCCTGTGCTACCTGCTGCCCGAGGCGCAAGGCCGCGGCGCCGGCAAGGCGCTGGTGGAACAGCTGGAAGCGCAGGCGCGCGAGTGGGGCATCAAGGCCCTGCAACTGCACAGCACGGCCAGCAGCCAGGCCTTTTTCGTCAAGCAGGGGTATGTCGAGGCGGGCAATGTGCGTTCGCCGTATGGCGTGGAAACGATTTTTTGCTGGAAGCAGCTTGACCCCACAGGTATCTCTAGCGGCGACCCCAAGCGCAAGCGCTTTTGCAACTGCAATTCGGCCTGACGGCCCTCCAGCACCTCAGCCCGCCCATTCGGCGGCGGGCCTTTCCCCTCTTTGAATATTCCCCTTCAGTAACTTATCTGGATATACACGCCTTGCTGCGCGCTATCGTTTGCTGGCAGCAAGGTGCCGCCGGCAAACAGTTTCAGTTCGCCGGGCGCGAATGCCAGCCAGTCCTCGTTTTGCGTCAGGGGATGCGTGGCGATGACGGCGATGCGGTCGTCCAGGTGATTATGCTGGCGAAAGTCGATGCTGCGTTCGCAGTCGATCAGTTGCGCCACGGAAAACGGGTATTCACGTATCACATAGTGCAAATGCGTGGAACAGTGGGCAAACAGCAACTCGCCGTCCGACAGGATGAAATTGAAGCTGCCGTGCGCGGCGATCTCGCCCGCCACCTTGGCGATGGCGGCGCGCAAGTCGGCGCGCGTGGGTATGCCCAGAGGAAATTGCGTGCGCAAGGTGGCCAGCAGGTGGCAGAATGCTTGTTCGCTGTCCGTGTCGCCGCTGGCGCGGTAGTGCGCATTGGCGGGCGCGCGCCACGTTTTCAAGTCGCCATTGTGGGCGAAGGACCAGGTCTTGCCCCACAGTTCGCGGGCGAACGGGTGGGTGTTTTCTGGCGCGATGCGGCCTTGCGTGGCCTTGCGGATGTGCGCGACGATGTTTTTCGCCTTCACGGGGTGCCGCTGCACCTGGGCCGCCAGCGGCGAATCGATGGCTGCCAGGTGATCCGTCAGCAAGGTGCAGCCGCTGCTGGAATGATAGGCGATGCCCCAGCCGTCGCGGTGCTCGTCCGTGCGTCCGCCCCGTTCGGCAAAGCCGGCAAAGGAAAATCCCAGCGCGGCCGGCTTGCTGCTGTTCATTGCGAGTAACTGGCACATGGTGGCCCTTCCTGATGGTAACGGTACCTGCCCACAGTAAAGGCCGGGGCAGGTCGCTGGAAGGAATGTTTCCGACTATCGTTATGCGCTGGCCGTCGCATCCCATATGTGCTGGGCGCATATCAAATGGCGAAACGATTCGTTCTCCTTTGCTTGGCGCGGCCGTACTCTGCACACTTTGGCGCCGTCTTCCCTCTGAGGGCAGCTGGCGCAGCCCGATGAAAGAGCACGTATGCCATTTCCCGTCCTGAAAAATTATCTGGCCCGCCTGTCGCATCAAACTCAGGCTGGCACCAGCGTCTGGCTCGACGGGGAGGGCAGGGCGCTGGGGCGCTTTTTCAATTGCACCATGACCAGCGCCTTCCAGCCGCTGCGCGAACTGGACAGCGGCAAGCTGGTGGCGTTCGAGGGGCTGGCGCGCAGCGTGTCGAAGGCGGACGAGGGCTTGTCGCTGTGGCGCCTGCTCGATCACGCGGCCAGCGACGATGAGTCTGTGGAGCTGGATCGCCTGTGCCGCATGCTGCATGCAATCAATTTCTTCCGCCAGAGCGAGGCGGAGCAGTCCGACTTGTACCTGAATGTGCATGACCGCCTGCTGAGCGCCGTCAGCAGCAATCACGGCCACGCCTTTCAGCGTATCCTTGACGCGCTGGGCTTGCCCATTGAGCGCATCGTGCTGCAATTGCCGACGGTCACGCCGAAGCAGGGTTGGCTGCTCAACTACGTGGCCGACAATTACCGGCGCAACGGTTTTCGCCTGGCCATCAATGTGACCAGCGTGCAGGAGGCCACGGGCATGCTGGAGCGCTTGCACCCGCATGCGTTCAAGCTCGACGCGGGCAACCTCAGCGATGAGCAGGCCGTTGCCAGCTTCGTCAGCGTGTGCCATGCAGCGGACATTCGCGTCATCTTCAAGCGCCTCGACACGCCGGCCGCGCTGGCCGCGCTGCAGCGCATCGCCGCCACCACGGGCTTGCCCATCGTCGCCCAGGGTTATCTGCTCGACAAGCCTTTGACGGCGCTGGCGCAGGCAAACCGCGACGTGGCGGCCAGCGCCGCCGCCGCGCAGGGCGCCCAATGCTGAAATGAGGGCGGCACGATAGCATTGAGGGTTTTTCTTCGCAGCACAATACGCTATAGTATTCCCATCGTTAAATTGGATTGACTATGGCATCGCGCAGAAATTTTCTACATCACGGTATGGGCCTGGCTGCGCTGGGCCTGGTTGCCACCCCGCTCATCGGCTGCGCCTCGCGCACGGCCGCTCCCGCTTCGGCTTCGGCCAGCGCCAAGCCGCGCGCGCCGCGTACGGGCGTGCCGCCCCAGCCGACGCAACTGGCCAGCGTCGACCGCTCTATCACCTCGCAGTCGCGCCAGGTCATCACGGAACTGGAGCCGCCGCCCGACATCTTCGACGCGCAGGCGCTGGACCTGGAATTCTGGCTCAAGCCCCGCACCCTGGAAGTGGTGCGCCCGGCCAGCAATGAAAAGGCGAAGTTGCTGTATTGGAAAGATGGTGAAGTCATCGATTCGGCTTACCAGGAGCTGTGCCATTTGCTGCGCGACGTGAACGGCAAGAAAACGGCGCCCATCGACCCGAAACTGCTGGAAACTCTGTGGGGCACGCAAGCGTTCGTGGCCCGCTACGGCATCGAGCAGCCGCTGGAGATTTTGTCGGGCTACCGCACGGCCGAATCGAACAGCCGCCTGCGCGAAGCGGGCGTGCCGGCGGCGCGCCAGTCGCTGCACATTTCCGGCCGCGCCGCCGACATCCGCGTGGCGAATCTGAACGCGGAAGTGCTCGGTTCGCTGGTGCGCAGCTTCAAGCAGGGCGGCGTGGGTTTCTATTACCGCAACGGTCCGCGTGGCGGCTGGATCCATGCGGATACGGGATTGCAGCGCGTCTGGAAGGGATAAACGCCCACGCCAGGCAATCGCTATATAACCGCCGCAGTAGTGTGGTGGATGAGTCACGTTGACTTCGGCCATTGCCGATTTGACCGCCGGCGCGTCAAAAAGTGCCATCCTTTTCCACTCCATGAAACTCTCCAGCCATAACATCGAACTGTTCCTGGCCGTCGTCGACGGCGGCTCGTTCTCGGCCGCCGCGCGCGCCCTGCGGCGGGCGCCGTCGGCCGTCAGCATGGCAATGGCCAATATCGAAGCGGAACTGGGCATCACCCTGTTCGACCGCGGCGCGCGCGAAGCCGTGCCCACGCCTGCCGCCATGGCCCTGATACCGCACGCCCGCCTGATCGCCGAGCAGTTGAAACAGTTGCACCTGCACGTGCAGGAATTGTCGCAGGGACTGGAAAGCCGCATTTCGCTGGGCATTGCAGCCGAGCTTGACCATACACCCTTGCTGGCCGCCGTGCGCGCCCTGTCGCAGCGCCATCCGCTGCTTGACATCGAGGTGCTGACGGCGCCGCAGGACGATGTGCTCGACATGCTGCACCGGGGCCGCATCAGCGCCTGCATGGCTTTCGCTGGCGGGCGCATCAATCACGAGGAACAGTTCCAGCTGGTGGGCAGCGATGCCTTGCTGGCGATTATCTCGACCCAGCATCCGCCCAGCGCGGCGGGCCAGCCTGTGTATATCGAGGAATTGGTGAATTTGCGCCAGATCATCGTGGCCAGCCGCGAACTCGACCTGGCCGATGCGCGCCCTGTGGTGGGCTTGTCCTATTGGCGCACGGACAGCTTGCCGATGGCGCTGGCGATGGTGGAAGCGGGGCTGGGCTGGGGCAACTTTGCCGCCTCGGCCATCAAGGACTCGCTGGCGGCGGGGCGGGTGCGCTGCGTGGCGTTCAAGAATACGGGCAATGGCCTGGTCGTGCCCATCCACCTGGTGTGGATGAAGGACCGGCCGCTGGGCATGGCGGCGCGGTCCTTTCTTCAGTTGCTGACCGCGTCGGAAACTCTCGCGCCCTGAGTATCGGGCGCTTCTTCCTTCGGCTGCTGCGCCGACAGGGGCACGCCGAACAGGCCGTCGAAGAAATAGTTAAAAATGAAGCTGTAGCAAGGGATGATCAGCATCAGCGCGAAATCGAGCACGAAGGCATCCCACAGGCTGATATTGAGCCACCAGGCGATCAACGGGATCAGGTAGATGACCAGCGTGATCTGGAAACCGATCGCGTGCAAGATGCGGCGCGAGACCGTGCGCGTGCGCGACACTTGGCGGATTTCCCAGTATTCGAAGGCCGTGTTGTAGAGCAGGTTCCAGATCACGGCGATGCTAGTGATCATGATCGCCAGCGGTCCCGTGCTGGTGGGCGATTCGCCCGAAAGCAGGGTCAGCCATGCCGTGGAAATGGCCATGCCGATGATTTCAAAGGCGGTGACGTAGACGATTTTGCGTTTGATGCCTTGCATGTAAAGCCTGTAAAGAAGAGATGGCGCGTATTTTAAGTCAGGTATGCTGATGTTAAAAGTTGATAGCTATCAGTTTATCTGATGATTATGCCCGAGCAATACCATGCGTGCCGTGAACGGTGGATAATGTCGGCTGGCGGGCAACCGTTCCCGCCGCATCACCGCAGAAAAGGTCAACGAGCATGCAAGGCGCAGCAGACAGCAACATCCCCGATTCCCCAGATTCCCCCGCCAGCGCGGACGAGCGTCCCCGTTTTCGCTCCCGTCCGTGGGAGCACCTGGAAACGCCGTACGACGTGGAAGTGTGGATCGAGGAACATAACCGCAGCATGCAGGACAATATCCGCGCCACGGAAACGGGCGTGGGCATCTGCTTTACCCTGGCCGAAGGGGGCGATATCTATATGCAGACGAGCGCCGACGGCGCCGTCGTGCTCGACGTGACGCCGGACGCGGCCTGGGTCTCTCCCTTGATCAGCGCGGCGACGGGCTGCGAGACGCCGGACTCGTCGCTGTGGATCTTGCCTGACGACAAGCTGATTCAGCTGATCGTGGGCCTGTCCAGCCTGGTGGCCAGCACCTTGCTGGTGGTGGGCCACGATTTCGGCCTGCGCCGGCGCCGTATGGGGCCGGGGCGCTGATCGGCCTTGTTGTAGAAACGGTATCCAGGGCAGGCATGGCTCGACACTGCGCGTGGCGCGTGCTAGTCTCGCAATTGCACCCACCTTGTCGCCAGGGCGGCAGTGCAAAGGACAGCCATGGATACGCCACCGCAAGCGCTACCTGTTCCGGATTTCTCTCCTCGCTGCCACGACGGCGTGCCGCTGCATGCCGCGCCCCTGCTTGACGATGGCGTCTTCAGCCCGGAACGGGTGAAGGCCGAGCGTGAGCAAGCCTATTTCAACGATTTATACCTGCTGGCGCCCGTCGCCTATTTCGTGCTGGGTCTCGATGGCGTGATCCTGCAAGTCAACCTGGTGGCGGCCGAATTGTTCGGTTTGGTGCGGGAACGGCCCGGCCACATACTGTTCCGCTCCTATGTGCACGAGGCGTTCCGCCACGATTTCGAGCAGTTCGTGCAGCGCGTGCTCAATAGTAGCGAGCCCGAGCGCATCCAGCTGCAGATACGGCTGCGCCCTGGAGCGCGCGAGGCGGGCTTGCCCGTCAGCCTGCTGGGCAGCGCCGACCCGAACGGCCAGGCGCTGCGCCTGGTGCTGGAGCAGGCCGAGGGCAAGCTGGCCGCGCTCGAACGCAGCGAAGAGCGCTTCCGGCGCATCGTGCACAGCGCCGAGGAGGGCATCTGGGAAATCGATGCGCAGGCGCTGACCAGCTTTGTCAATCCGAAGATGGCGTACATGCTCGGTTGTCAGATCGAGGATATGCTGGGCCAGCCGCTGGCCGCCTTCATGGATGACGAGGGGCGCGCCATCCTGGAGCGCAACATTACGCGGCGCCAGGTTGGCATTGCCGAACGCCACGAATTCAAGTTTCTGCGGTGTGATGGCAGCACCCTGTGGGCCACCCTGGCCACCAATCCCATCTTCGATTCCGGCGGCACCTACCTGGGCGCGCTGGCGCTGGTTAGCGACATCACGGCGCAGCGCGCCGCGTCCGAGCGCATCTGGCGGCAAGCCAACTTCGATGAGCTGACGGGCTTGCCGAACCGCCACATGTTCCTCGACCGGCTGCAGCACGAGGCGCGCCACGCCAGCCGCGAAGGCGCTTGCCTGGCCCTGCTGTTCATCGACCTCGATCATTTCAAGCAAGTGAATGACCGCCTCGGCCACGAGAAGGGCGACATGCTGCTGCGCCAGGCGGCGCTGCGCATCAGCGAGCGCGTGCGCGCCACCGATACGGTAGCGCGCCTGGGCGGCGACGAGTTCACCGTCATCCTGGCCGGCGTGGGGCAGCTGGGCGGCATCGAACGCGTGCTGCAGGAGCTGACGACGGCGCTGGCCCTGCCTTTTATACTCGACGGCGAGACGGCGCAAGTGTCGGCCAGCGTGGGCGTAGCGCTGTATCCGGCCGACGCCGAGGCAACGGACACCTTGCTGCGGCATGCCGACCAGGCCATGTATGCGGCCAAGAGTGCGGGGCGCAACGGCTACAGTTATTTCACGCCGGCCTTGCAGCAGGCGGCCGAAATGCGCCGCAATACGGTGCGCGAGATGCGCCTGGCGCTGGCGCAGGAGCAGTTCGAAGTGCATTACCAGCCCATCATCCGCCTGTGTGATGGCGTCATCGAGCGGGCCGAGGCGCTGCTGCGCTGGCGCCATCCGCTGCGCGGCTTGCTCGTGCCCGCCGACTTCATCGCCTTTGCCGAGGCAAACGGCCTGATCATCGATATCGGCGAGTGGGTATTTCACCAGGTCGTGCGCCAGGCGCGGCAGTGGCAAGACGAGCATGGCGCCGCGTTCCAGATCAGTATCAACAAGTCGGCCGTGGAATTTCGCTGCGACGGTGCGCTGTACCAGGATTGGGGCGGGCACCTGGCGCGCCAGGGCCTGGTGTCGGGCGCCATCGTTATCGAAACAACAGAAGCCGTGCTGCTCGACAAGGCGTGCCAGGTGGCAGACCGGCTGCGCCAGTTTCGCGCCATGGGCCTGGCGCTGGCGCTGGACAATTTCGGCAGCGGGCAAGTGTCGCTCGCGTGCATCAAGACGGCCGATATCGACTTTCTCAAGATCGACCGCTCCCTGGTCGCCGAGCTGGAGCGCGACGATGCCGGGTTGGGCCTGTGCGAGGCGATCATTGCACTGGCGCAGCGGCTGAGACTGAAAGTCGTGGCCGAAGGGGTGGAAACGGCGTCGCAGCGCGATCTGCTGCGCGCTGCCGGCTGCGATTATGCGCAGGGTTATTTCTTTTCCCGCGCGCTGCCGGCAGGGCAAATGAACCGCCTGCTGGCGGCTCAGGCGGCTGCCTGAACGGTCTCCTGCGCCTTCCCGTCGCCCTCCATCAGCTGTTCCACGGCGGCCAGGGTGTCGGCGTCGCTGACCTTGGCCAGGGTCAAGCCAGGCGCCAGGATGACACGGTAGTGGCGGCTGGCCGGATAAAACCAGCGGTAGTTATCGGTGCGGATGTAGTAGCCGACGATTTTCTTGTCATACGCCGAGGCGATGTGGATCACCGAGGTGTCGGGCGACAGTACCAGTTCGCAGCGGCGGATCAGGGCCGCCAGTTCGAGGATGTGGCCGGTGGGTGGTGCGGCCATCACGTTGGCATGACCGGTGCCGTCCACGATTTCGGCGGCGCGCGCCTCGGTGCCTGGCGCGGCGATCACCAGCAGCGCATGGCGTGGATAGCGTGCCGCCAGGGCGGCGCAGCAGCGCTGGGCGTCAGCCACGCTGACCGTGCGTTGCGCATTGCTGCCCTGGAAATTGAGGCAGAACAAGCCTTCATAGCTACGCAGCAGGGTGTCGCAGGCGGCATCGACCTGTGCCGCGTGCGCATCCACGCCGAACAGTTCATAGCGTAGGTCGATGTCGCGCAGGGCAAAGGCCTCAAAGGTGGCGAAAAAACTGTGCAGAATGTGGCGGCTGCGGTCGCAGGACACCGTATGGTCGAACATGCCCAGATTGGATGTCGAGGTGCCGTATTTGGGAATGGCAAAGCCCGTCAAATAGCGCGCGCCCAGCCATTTTATGCGTAGCAGCAAGGGAATCGAAAAGCGGTTGTAGGGGTTGAAGATGACGTCATAGCGCCGCCGGCGCAGCGCGGTGATGGTGGTGCGCAAGTCGCGCAGCAGCGGCTGCTTGTCCCAGATGAGGATGTCGTTCACATGCGGGTTATCGGCAATCACTGCGCGGTTGGCGCTGCTGGCCGCCACGTCGATCTGCCAATGCGGATAGTTTTTTTTCAGTTCGCGCAGCAGTGCCGAGGTAACGATCATGTCGCCGATCTTGTCGTTGCGCAAAATCAATACCTTGCGCACCTTGGCGATATCGAGAGGCTGCTTGTCGGATTTGCCCAGCAGGGCGTAACTGAGCAGCCGGGCGGCGGTTTTTATCAAGGTTACTCCGGAAGTGGATGACGGGATGCGCTGGCGTATGGTGCAAAAAGCAAGCAACAGCGACATCTTACGGATTTTCACCGTCCTGAGCTAGGGGGGCGTGCCCCGCTATTGCTGCGCGCGCCAAGGCAGCACCCGCAGGAGGACGCTTACTCCAGGCCCAGCAGCGCGACGACGCGCTCGCGGCTGATGCCGACTAGCGCCGAGCTGATCGCCAGCAGCGATTCATAGCCGGGCTGGCTGGCTTTTTGCGTGAAGTTTTCCGCCAGCGTATCCATGCTAACGTTGACTTGCTGCACTGGTTGCGCGCGGGCAACCCGGCCCGTGGCTTGCGCCAGGGCCAGGCTGACGGAACTGCGCGCCGCCTGCAACCGCGCCAGCGCCTGCACAACTTGCTGCAAGGTGGCGCGCAAGGCTTCCACGTCGTCGGTATGCCATTCTTCCGGGGCGATGGCGGCCGGTTCCGCATCCGTGCGCACGCGGCTCATCTGGCCGGTCGGATAGCGGATGCCGCTGCCGCGCACGGACAGACTGTCGCGCACGTTGGCCCAGGCCGCTTCCGACGTGCTGAACACCAGTTCGCCATTTTCGCCCAGCTTGACGCCTATGCCTGACGGCATCAGTGCGCGGTCGAAGCGGGAGACGATTTCGCTCTCGCTCAGGCCAGGTTGGATATTCACCGAGCGCAAGGCCTGGCTGGCGCCGCCGACAGAAAACGCCAGCACTTCCTGCGGGCCTTCCTGCAGGCTGGCCATGGTCAGGCCGCGGATGCTGAAGTTCTGCTGTGCCGTCTGCGGGCTGGTATAGCCCAGCTGTGCGTCGAGTGTGCCGCCCGAGGCGCTGGCGCGCTGGCGCCAGGTATTGCTGAATTGGCGTACTCTTGCTTCGACTTGCCCTTCGCGGCCCTGGCGCGCGGCCAACTTGGCCGCCAGTTCGCTTTTCAGCGCTTGCAACTGGCTGCTGCTGCGTTCCAGGTAATCGAGCGTTTGTTGCGCGTTAGAAATTTCTCCCTGCAACTGGTGATCCCAGTTGCTCAGGCCGCGCTGCAGGCTCGCCGTCGACCTCTTCGCTGCCGGCGCCTCGCTGTGCGCGCTGGCGCTGCCGTTGATGGCGGCGGACGCGTCATCGACGACGCGGGCTGCGCCGGCGCCTTTGGCATTGACGCCGGAAGAGGAGGAAGTCTGAACGATGTGCATGATGGTCAGAGAAGATCAAACAGGGATATGGTGCCCACTTTGGCGTACGCCTTGTACGTCGCCTGCAGGGCTACCTGATAGCCCGTCAGATCGATCGCGGCAGCGCCCATATCGGTCTTTTTCAGATCCAGCAGGGCTGAATCGTTCGACAGCGAGACGTTGGCCAGGTTGCCGGAGAGCGTGGTGAGGATGTTTTGCGCGCCGCCGAAGATGGCAATCTTGCCGGAAAGTAAATTCATGCCATCATCGGTGCCACTCAAGCCGTCGTTGACGATGGCGCGCACTGCAGGGTCGTTGGGGTTGACGCCTTTTGTGCCGAGGGTGGTGACGACCTGGTCGATCTTGTTGAGCCACACTTCGAGTTGCTTCACGTCAACGTTGGCCGCCTGCGTCACGCCATTGCCCACCACCACGGTCTGCGAATCGGTATTGCCGACATAGCTGTACCGCGAACCGGGGGCCGCCGCCGGGTCGTACTTGATGGGCGGCTGATCGGTGGCGGTGCCGGAAAACATGTAGCGGCCTTCCTGGTCTTGCAGGTTGGCCGTGTACAGCACGCTGTCGCGCATGGCGGCCAGCGATTGCGTCATCGCATTGAGGTCACCGGGCGTATTGCTGCCGTCGGCGGCCCATACCAGCAGGTCGCGCGCCTGGCCCATGTCGGTGACCATGCTCGACAGGTAGTTCTCGTTTTTTAGCAGGCGCACTTTCACCGTGGCGATATTGTCCTGGTACTGCTCGACCATGGCTTGCTCGCGCGTCAGGCGTGATATGCGCACGTTGCCGATCGGATCGTCCGATGGCAACTGGATGCGCAAGCCCGATGACATCTGCTGGGTCACATAATTGATGCGTTCCTGGTTTTGCTGAAGAGAAATATTAATCAGCGATTGGTACTGGCTGCTGGCGACACGCATGATCTTCTCCTTAACCCATCATTTGCAAAGTGGCATCAAACAAGGTATTCGCCACGGAAATGACCTTCATGTTTGCCTGATACATATTCTGGAATTCCACCAGGCTCATCGCTTCCTCGTCCTTGTTCACGCCGCTGGTGGATTTCCAGTCATCGATGGCTTGCGCGCGCACCGTGTTGGCCGTTTTCAGCAAGGCCTGGTTTTGCTGGCTGTAGATGCCCAGCTTGCCGACCAGTTGCGTGTCGGCGTCGCTCACCAGGACCGAGCCCACCCAGCTGACGGTGATCGGTTGTTTCTTGATATCGATCAATTTCTGCAAGTTGCCACTGTCGCCGGCCTCGCCCGTCAGCGACAGGGCCAGGTCCTTGGCGTTGAAGCCGGCGGTAATGCTCAGCTTGCCATTCGCGTAGGCCAGCAGGGGGCCGCCGGCCGTGCCAGCCATGGTCTTGCCCAGGGCCAGCTGCGCATTGACCATGCTGCTTAGTTGCGTGGCTATGTCTTGCAGCGACTGCTGCAGCGGTTTCAGGGTATTTTGCTCGAATTCGCCCAGGCCGCCCATTTGGCCGCCGATGGTCACCATATCGAGCGTATACGTCGACTTGGCGAAATCGAGGCTCAAGGTTTGTTCACCCGTCTTCGTCATGCTGCTGCTGAGGGTAGCGGCAATGTTGCCGATGACCAGCGGCTGGCCTGACTTCAGCGAGACATTGCGCGAGCCGTCCGGCTGGTCGAGCACTTCGATGCCCATTTGCGATGCCAGGCCATCGATCAGCTGGTCGCGCGCATCCATCAGCGACGACACATTCGTGCCGGAAGCGGTGGCGGTGCTGATGCGCTGGTTCAGCGCGGCGATATTGGACAGGGTGGTATTGGCTTGTGGCACGATGGCTGCGCGCTGCTGCTGCACCGACAGCAACTGGTTGCTCATGACGGTGCTGATGCTGTTGAAGCGCTGCGCCATGGCGTCGGCGGAGGTGACGATCTGCTGGCGCAGCGGCGTCGACGTCGGGTCGACGGCGGCCGCGTTGAGCGCCTTGAAGAAGCCGTCGATGCCGCTGCTGATGCTCGACTTGTCATCTCCCATGATGCGTTCCAGTTGCGTCAGGTAAGGCTGGTTCTGTGAACGGGCGCCCTGGTCGGACGCGGCGCGCCACATTTGCTGGCTTTTATAGGCATCGGCAAAGCGCAGCAGGGCAGACACTTCCACGCCATTGCCGGCCGAGCGCGCGCCCACGCCGGCGCCAAGCGAAGACAAAAGCACGCCCTGACGCGTATAGCCCGCCGTTTGCAGGTTGGCGATGTTCTGGCTGGCCGCATTGAGTGCGGCCTGGGCGGCGATGCTGCCTGACAATGCATTGCTGATGATGCTCATTGGGCAAGTTTCTTTCGTGAAGAGTGTGGCGCGTGCGGGTGGGCAGGCATTGAATCGTTGTTACCTTGTACAGGCGACGCTTCAGATGGATTTATTAAGCGGCGCCGCAATATTGTCGGTCTTGACAGTGCTTTGGGCTGCAACGGGAGCGCTGGCCGCCGGCAGCAGCTGGCGCAGGATGGCGTCGGCGATGCCGAAGGCGCGCTGGCCGGCCATTTTGTCGGCCACCAGATTGTCGGCCATTTCCAGCATGTCGCTGTTGATGGGGTCCTTGAAGACGCTGTCCTCGCCCGCCATCTCGCGCGTGCCCGAACGCATCTGGCGCAGCATGTGCGAGATGAAGAAGGCTTCGAACTTGACGGCCGCCTCGGTGGCTTTGGCCGCATAGCGTGGATCGGCCGGCGTGGCCGCTGCGGGAGTCTTGTCGTCGAGCGCCGAGGGCAGGGCGCTGCTGCTGTCGTTGATATTCAGCATCAAATTACCACCAGTTCGCCTTCGATGGCCCCGGCTTGATCCAGGGCTTGCAAAATTGCCATGATGTCATCGGGCGAAGCACCCAGGCTGTTGACCACGTCGATGATCGATTGCAGTTTGGCGCCGGCCGGCCATTTGAACATATTGCCGTTGCCCTGATCGACGGATACTTTTGATTGCGGCGTGACGGTGGTCTGGCCGCGGCCGAATGGCGCCGGCTGGCTGACGTTGGAACTTTCGGAAATGACTACCTTGAGCGAGCCGTGCGTGACGGCGGCGGCCTTCACGCGCAAGCCTTCGGCGATGACCACGGTGCCGGTGCGTGAATTGAAGACCACCTTCGGCGTATCGACGCCCACATCGACGGACAGTGCTTCCAGTTTTGCCATGAAGGCCACGCGCTGGGTCGGGTTTTCCGGCGCCAGCACTTCCACGCTGGTGGCGTCGCTGGTGGTGGCGACGGCGCCAAAGCGGCGGTTGACGGCTTCGACGATATTGATGGCCGTCTCGAAATGCGGGTGGCGCAAATTCAGGGTGACGGTCGGCTTGGTCGAGAAATCGCTGAGGATTTCGCGCTCGATGTTGCCGCCGTTGGGAATGCGGCCCGAGGTGGGCGTGTTGACGGTCACGGACGAGCCGCTCTTGCCGGTGGCGTTCAAGCCGCCGACGACGACGTTGCCTTGCGCCAGCGCATACGTTTCATTGTCGGCCGCGCGCAGTTGCGTCAGCAGCAAGGTGCCGCCGCGCAAGCTTTTCGCATCGCCCAGCGACGATACGGTCACGTCGATGGCCTGGCCACGGCGGTATCCCGGAGGAAATACGGCGCTGACCATGACGGTGGCGACGTTCTTGCTTTTCGATTCGGCGCCGTCCGGCATCTTGACGCCGAACTGCTTGAGCATGTTGACCACGGACTGGCTGGAAAACTTCACCTGCGTGGTGTCGCCGCTGCCGTTCAGGCCCACGACGAGGCCGTAGCCGACCAGCGGGTTGTCGCGCACGCCCTCGATGCTGACCAGGTTGCGCAGCACTTGCGCGGCGCTGGCAGGCAAGGCAAAGCCGGACAGCGCAGCGAGCATGGCTGCCAGGGGCAGGGCGGAACGAAATTTCATGAGCTCACCTTAAAACGGCATCCATGGGCCGACGAAGAAGCGCGTCAGCCAGCCTGGTTTGTTGGCTTCGGCCAGGGTGCCCTGGCCGGAATAGGCGATCTGCGCATTGGCGATGCGCAACGATGACACCTGGTTATTGGAATCGATATCGGCCGCGCGCAGGTAGCCGCGCAGGCGCACGAATTCTTCGCCCTGGTTCAGGGTCAGGGTTTTTTCGCCCTGTACGCGCAGCAAGCCGTTTGGCAGCACTTCCTGCACGATCACCGTGATGGCGCCGGACAGCGCGTTTTGCTGCGTGCTGGTCGAGTCGCCGGCGAAGTCGCGGTCGGCAGACAGGTCGATGCCCGTCTTCGGGAAAGTCTTGCCGAGGATGTTGGCCGCTTTCACGCCGACGGACGAGCCCTTGTTGAACGAGGTGCCCGCCTTCTTGCTGGCCTGCGTGGTTTCCTGCAGAGCCACCGTGACGACGTCGCCGACGCGGAAGGCGCGGCTGTCGGACGTCAGGGCCAGGCCCGCATCGGGATTGAAGACGCCGCCGGCCACGCCGCCGCGCGCGGCGCTGCGCGGCGCCACGGGCAGCGGCGTATCGGAAAAGCTGGGCGCCAGAGGGGCCACCGGCTGGCTGGCGCAACCGGCCGCCAGGACCAGCAGCAGGGCCGCTCCGGCTTTCAGTACGGCCTTCATCAACGTGCCGCTTGCGCCAGGTATTGCAGCATATTGTCGGCGGCCGACAGCACCTTGGTGTTCATTTCATAGGTGCGCTGGGCAGCGATCATGTCGACCATTTCTTCGACCACCTGCACGTTCGAGCCTTCCAGCGCGAACTGCTTCAATTTACCCAATGCGCCTTCGCCGGGACGGCCTTCCGTCGGCGTGCCGCTCGATGCCGTTTCCTGGAACAGGTTTTCACCGAGTGCCAAGAGGCCGGTCGGGTTGACGAAGCTGGAGAGGTTCAACTGACCCAGTTCGGTACCGGCGACATTGCCCGGCACGGTGGCCGTGACCATGCCGTTTTCGCCGATGGTGATCGCCGTGGCGTTGTTCGGCACGGTGATCTGCGGCACCAGGGGCAAGCCCTGAGCGTTGACCATCACGCCATTTTCGTTGATGCCCAGCTGGCCGGCGCGCGTGTAGGCCGCTTCGCCGTTCGGGCGCAACACTTGCAGGAAACCGTTGCCGGTGATGGCGACGTCGAATTCGCGGCTGGTCGTTTGCAGGCTGCCGGTGGTAAACACCTTTTGCGTGCCCACCATGTGCGTACCGTTACCCAGCTGCACGCCCGATGGCGAGAGGGTGTTGTCGGCGCGTTGCGTGCCCGGCTGCTGCTCGACCTGGTAAAACAGATCTTCGAAGACGACGCGGTCGCGCTTGAAGCCAACGGTATTGACGTTGGCCAGGTTATTCGCGATGGCTTGCAGTTTGGCATCTTGTGCCTGCACGCCGGTCTTGCTGATCCACATTGCTGGATTCATGTATTGCTCCTTGAATATTTAATCGCGGTGGACTCAGGCGCCCAGCAGGCGGTTGCCAGATTCCGTCATGGAATCGCTGGCCTTGAAAATTTTCATCTGCATCTCGAAACTGCGGTTCAGGCTCATGGTGGCAACCATTTCCTCGACGGCCGAGACGTTGCTGCCTTCCAGGTGGCGGTCGCGGATGCGGACCGTCGGATCGGCTTGCAAGTCTTCGCCGCCGCGCGCCACGATCAGGCCCGCCTCGTTCTTGGTCAGCTCGCCCGCTTCGGCGTTGACCAGCTTGAGCTTGTCGACCGTCTGCATTTGCGCGGTGCCCGGTACCTGGATGGAAATCGTGCCATCGCCGCCGATCGACAGGCTGGTGTGCTCGGGAATCGTGATCGGACCGCCTTCGCCCAGCACCGGCCGGCCATTGATGGTCAGCGCGCCCGTTTCATCGAGGTCCATGGCGCCGGCGCGCGTGTAGGCTTCGCCGTTTTGCCACTGTACCGCGAGAAAGCCGGGCCCCGTGACGGCCACGTCGAGTTCGCGTCCCGTTTCCTTGATGGTGCCCGTGCGCGTGCCAATGGCGCTCGACTGCGTTTGCGTCATGTGGCGGTCGTCGTAGCCATAGCCGTTTTGCAACGGCTGGGCAGTGGACACTTCCAGGTTGGCGCGGAAGCCGCCCGTTTCGATGTTGGCCAGATTGTTGGCGTGTACCTGCTGTGCCCGCAGGGCACGGTCGGCTCCGCTCATGGCGGTATAAATCAGCGCATCCATTGCTCTTTACCTTTGCGTATCGTGGATTACAGCGCTTGCATCAGCGATTGCAGCATGGCGTTCTCGGTCGAGATGACCTTCGAGTTCGCCTGGTAGTTACGCTGCGACGTCATCAGGCCCACCAGTTCGGAGGTGATGTCGACGTTCGACTGTTCCAGCGAGCTCGTCACCAGTTTGCCGGCCATGCCGACGCCCGGACGGTCATACATGGCGGTGCCGGAAGTCGTCGAGGCAACCCAGCTGGTATCGTTGACGGCCGTCAATGCGCCTTCGTCGGGGAAGGTGGCCAGGGCGATCACGCCGATGCTCTGCTTTTGGCCGTTCGTGTACTTCGCCACGACGGAGCCGTCGTTGGCCAGTTCCACGCCCGTGTAGGTACCCGAGGCATAGCCGTCGGCACGGTCGGTCGAGGTGGTGGATTCGCCGGCGAACTGGGTGGTGCCCGTGTAGTCGATGACGACCGACATCGGCGCCGCGCCAGGCGGCGTCGGCAGCACTGGCGTAGCGCCCGTGCCCGTCACCAGCTTGCCGGACGTGTCGAAGGTCATCTTCGTTATCGGCGTCACATCGGCGTTGTCAAAGGTGTAATGCACGTCCACGCCCGTTGCCGTCTTGACGAAGTACTGGCCCAGCGAGTGTTTGGCACCCAGCGAATCGTAAACGATCGAGGACTTGCCGCTGTTGTAGCTCAGCTCGTTGGTCTTGCTGAAGGGCACGGTCTTAATGGTCCATTCGGACGACATGTTGGCGGCATACGCCAGCTTGGTGGAAGCCTCTGCGGGAATCTGGCCCGTCGGAATCAGCATGTCGCCCATGGTGCCCAGGGTGGTGCTGCCTTTGACGGCGGCATAGCCCTGTACCAGGCGGCCATTCGCATCGATCAGCTTGCCTTCATTGCTGGCCGAAAAGATGCCGACGCGGCTGTAGGTCATGGTGTTTTGCGCATCGCGCGTGACGAAATAGCCGCGGCCATCGATGGCCGCGTCGAGCGCGCGGCCCGTGTTCAGCACGCCGCCATTGAGCGACATGCTTTGCGTCAGCGAGCCGATTTCTGTGCCCGTGGCGCGCGAACCGGCGTACATGGCCGAAAAGTTGGCGCGGCTGCTCTTGAAACCATAGGTACCGGCGTTGGCGATATTGTTACTGGTGCTGTTCAACTGTTGGTTGATGGACTGGATACCGGACAGGGCGATGTCGAAACTCATGTGGACTTCCTTTAGTGAAGGAGGAGATTAGTGTTCAGGAAACGAAGGGAAGGGCGGATCAGGCCGTCTTGCCGTTAAAGCCGGTGATCGCCGCAGGATTGACTTCGCCCAGGTTCGACACGTTCAGTATCATGCTGCCGCTAGACGACAGGCGGACGCTGTTGAGCTTGCCTGCAATATCGACCGAAGGCTTTTCCGCGTTGCTGGTAGTGACCGTCATGCGATACGTGCCAGCAGGCAAGCCCAAGGCCACGGGATCGATGGTGAAGGGCACGGTGCCGGCCGCCTTGGTGCCCAGCTCGATCTTGTATTCCTTGTCGTCAAGGCCTTTCAGGCTCACGGTGGTCTTGCTGCTGTTGGCGGCCAGCGCAATGCTGCCGTTCACCTTGCTCTTGTCGAGCTTGACAGTTTCGCTGTTGACCATCACTTCAGAGCCCACTTGCCCACCCAGGGCCAGCACTTGCATCGATTGCAGTACGCTGGCATTGGCGCTGGTCAGCGCCGACAGGTTTTGCAGCGCTTCCGTCTGTGCCTGCTGCGTCAATTGATTGACGAACTGGCTCGGATCGGTCGGCGCGAGCGGATCCTGGTTCTTGATCTGGGCGACCAGCAATTTGGTGAACATATCCTGGGTGGCATTGCTTTGCGACTTGACGGCATTGCTGCCGCTGTTGCTGCCGCTGGTGTTATTTGTAAAGAGAGTGGTTTCCATGGATTATGCTTCACCTAATTTGAGGAGCGATTGCTGCATCGACTTGATGCGGCCCAGAACTTCGACATTCGTTTCAAAGGCGCGCGACGCCGACATCATGTCGGTCATTTCGGCCACTTGATTGACGTTGGGGTAGAACACCATGCCATCGGCATTGGCCATCGGGTGGCCCGGTTCATACACCTTGCGCAGCGGTTCATCGCTTTGCACCACGTCGAGCACCTGCACTCTTCCACCGGCGCCGCTGGCACCGGGGCCATCCATCACGGCTGCAAACACGGGCTTGCGCGCGCGGTAGGTTTCGCCTTCTGAACCGGCAACGGAATCGGCATTGGCCAGATTGCTGGCGATGGTATTGAGGCGCACGGTTTGCGCCGCCATCGCCGAACCGGCGATCTTGGAAATATCCTGGAAGCTCATGCTGATCCTTATTGTCCGGAAATGGCCTTGGACAGACCCTTCAGTTTCATGTTGACGAAAGTCAGGCTGGTCTGGAAGTCGGTGGCGTTCTGCGAGAACGCCGCCTGCTCGACGCCGATTTCGACGGTGTTGCCGTCGCGGCTAGGGTGATAGGGGACGCGGTACAGGGCGCTGGCATCGTCGTCGGTCGACAGCAGACCGGCCTCGTTGTCCTGCAGCTGCTGCAGGGCGCTGCCGAAATCCATGTCCATGGCCTGGAAGCCGGGCGTGTTTTCATTGGCGATGTTGGCGGCCAGTACGCGTGTACGGTCGGCACGCAGCGCGAGTGCATCGGCGTGCACGCCCAGCGCATCCTTGAAATTAATCCCCATGGTCATCCTTTGTGTTGAATTCGTTCGTGCTTTTTGCGGTTCGGGCCAGAAAATAGGTAGTGCAGAGGTAAAATCCCAGCCTGGTCATGTTGACGCATGGTAAGGTCATGCCGCTTCAGTCTCTTTGATTAAGGTTAGCAATGATTCATCTCGACAGTATTAGCGTGATCCGAAACAAGGCGCAGCGTCGTCACATACTGCTGCCAAGCCTATTTTTACTGACCAGCCTATATAGTAGTGCAGGACGGGCAGAATTGCCAGCCGACAATATATTTTCGCGTGTGGAACAGTTGGCGCGCGAGCAATTGGCGCAGCAGGCTGCCTCGGCAGGATTACTGGAACCGCAGTTTCAAGTCACCCTCGTGAAAAGCACGCGCCCCGTGCCGGCGTGCGCGGCGCCCATCGCGCTGGAAGCGGCGGACAGCCGCTCGGCGCAGCGCATGCGCTTTGTCGCAGTGTGTCCTGGAAGCAACGGTTGGCGTTATGAAATGCTGGCGCGCGGCAGCATCACGGCCCAGGTGGCCGTCACCAGCGCGCCCGTCACGGCGAATACGCCACTGCAGGCGGGCGACGTGACCCTGGCGCGGCGCGACGTGACGATGGTGCCCGACAGTATTGCTTCCTTGCCCGGCGCCGTCGGCCTGTCGAGCCGGCGCAGCTTGCGTGTGGGGGAAGTGTTGCGTCAGGGGCAACTGGCGTCGCCCGTGTTGATCAAGCGGGGCAGTGCTGTGAATATCGTGGCGCGCAAGGAGCAGGTGGAAGTGAGCATGGCCGGTGAAGCGATGGATCCGGGGGCGCTGGGCCAGGTGATACGCGTGCGCAACGCCACCAGCGGCACGGTGATACGTGCCAGAGTGGTCGATGCGGGTGTGGTGGAACCGGCCGATATGGCCGGACGTTAAGGAAAGTCAGTCTGCGGCGGCCGTGCGCTGCAAACGCGTCGCCAGCTGCGTCAGTTTGGCGGCGTAGTTCGGGTCGGTGGCATAGCCGCCGCGCGCCAGGCCTTGCGCGAACGCGCCCGCGTCGGCGCCCGTGTTCAGCGCGGCGCGGTAGCGCGGATTATCGAGCAATACTTGCGCATAGTCGCGGAAGGCGCTGGCCTGGTCCGGGTAGCTGCGGAAACGTTCCGTTTTCTTCAGGGCCGTGCCGCTGCCCGCCTCGTATTCGGTGGTGACATTGCTGGCCACGTCGCCCTGCCATTTGCCGCCGGCTTTGATGCCGAACAGATTATTCGTGTCGGCGCCCGTGCCCTGGCGCAGTGGACGCTGGCCCCAGCCCGATTCCAGCGCCGCGTGGGCGGCGACGATTTCCGGCGCCACACCCAGGCGCGCGCCCGTTTCTTGCGTCCATGGCTTGATTGAGGCAAGAAATTGTTGCTGCACTTCGCCGATCTCGCCGCCCTGGTGGATGCTGCCCAGCACATTCACGGGCTGGCTCTGTTCCAGGTAGGCGCGGCCTTGCGGGCTCAGGCTGCTGGCGTTGCCGCCGCCCTGTTCGATGAAGCGGGCCACTTCGCCCTGTACTTGCCGGAACACGCTGCTGAAGTTGCCGCCCGAACTGGCGGCGTCGGTGGCGCGCATATTGCTTTGCACGGCCGATGTGGCCGCCGTCGACGGCGTTGCCGCTGTGGCGCGGGTGGTCAGGAAATCAGCCTGGCGCATACGTATCTTCCTCGCCATGCAGCACGCGCTGCATGATGCTGTACTGCTCTGTTAATAAATCACTGTTGCGGGCATTCAGTCGCTTGCATTCAAGCACTATCTGCTCCAGCGCAGCCCAGTCGCGTTCGGCGTTGGCGCGCGCCTCTTCTTGCAACAACGCAAACAATTGCGGCATATTGCCTTGCGGGCCCAGCAGGGCAGTGACGAGGCTGACGCGTTGGCGGCGGCGCGCATCGAGGGGCTCGACGGCGGCGACGACCTGGTCGGCCAGCGCCGTCAGCTGCGCGCTCTGGTGGTGCAAGGTGGCCTGGAATTGCTCTTCCAATAAGGTTTGCAGGTCGGCATAGCCGGCGCGGTCGTCCGCCATGCCTTGCAGCACGCGGCGCACGGCTTCCTGACGCGTGATGCCCTTGCGCGGCGCGGTCACGATTCACCGCCGTGGAAGCGCTGGATCAGGCCTGCCAGTTTTGCCGGATCGAATGGCAATTCGCCCTTGGCCAGCGCATCGCGTAGCATGGCTACGCGCTCGTGGTCGATCTCGGGCATGCCGCGCAGGGCGGCCATGGCCGGTTGCAGCACGGCCGATTGCAATTGCGCCCCGGCCGACGAGCCACCCATGGCGCCGGCGGTGCCCGCGTTCTCGGCGATCGCCTCGGTCGGCGCGACGGCGCTGCTGCGCACGGCAGCGCCGGTATTGCCGGAGGAGATTTTCATACGTTGTCCCTTGCCCTTAATTTGCATGCTCATCGCGCTCCTTCTTTGCGGGCAGGCCCAGTTTTTCGCGCAGGCGCTGCAAGGTGCCCGTATCCGGTTCACCCACTTGCAGCTCGTCGCCTTGCGCCTTTTGTCCGGCGATGCCAAACATGGCGGCGATGCTGTCGGCCTGACCACGCGTCAATATTAACAGCTCGATGCGGCGGTTGATGCCGGCGCTGGCGTTTTTCACGTCCAGCGGCGCGCGGTCGGCCATGCCCACCACTTGCAACACGCTGTCCGGACTCATGCTGCCAATCAGCAATTGCGCGCGCGCCGACATGGCACGGTTGGCCGACAGGGTCCAGTTCGAAAAGCCTTCATAGCCGGTATTGACGTATTGCAAGGAATCCGTGTGACCGACGATCAGCATCTGGTTCTCCATTTGCGCAAACACGGGGCCCATCTGGCGCAGCAGCTTGCGGAAACGGTCGGTCGGCACGGCGCTGCCGCGCACGAACATGCCTTGCTTGTCCGTATCGTGCAGCATCACGCGCAAACCGTACGGCGTGATCACGGATTGCAGATTGCTCTTCAGTCCCGCTTCGTCGCTGAGCTTGTCGAGCGCGCGCGACAGCGACAGCAAGTCTTCCGGCGACTGGTAGCTGACCTTGGTCTGGTTCTGTGGCGCCGTGCCGGCCTTGCCATCCTGCGTTTGCTTGCCTTCCGTGCGCGTGTCGCCCATGCCCTTGCGGGGCATGGGAAAACGCTCGATCAGGCTGCCGCGCGGTCCGCCTTTCTGTTCCGGCATGACGCCCTGGCCTTCGCCCTGGCGGCTGCCTGCCGACGCATCCATCATGATTTCTTTCATCGCTTGCTGTTCGCGCGCCGCAATCAGCCACAGCACGAGGAACAGCGACAGCAGGGCCAGGCAAAAATCGGCGAACGCCACTTTCCAGGCGCCGCCGTGACCATCGTCATCATGCTTGCGTCCGGCGCGCTTGATGATGGCCTGTTCATGTTTCTCATGCGGCTTTAGCACGGCGGCCTCCCCGGCCTTGGCCTTGCTCTTGTTCGGCGCCGCCATCTTCCAGCGCATTGATCCAGCTTTCCAGCTGGGCAAAGCTCGGTTTGATATTGAGCTGCACCAGGCGCCGGCCCGAGTCGATCGCCAGCAGCGGCGGCTTGCCCGCCACATGGGTTACCAGCACGACTTTCACGCACTCCATGGTCGAGCCTTCTTCGCTGACCAGTTGTTTCATCATGTTGCATAGCGGATCGAGCACGCCGTAGCAAAAGAAAATGCCGATAAAGGTGCCGACCATGGCGGCGCCCACTTTCGACGAGATCTCGGCCGCATCCGCGCCGTCGGCCACCGAGTTCATGGCCATCACGATGCCGAGCACGGCTGCCAGAATACCGAAGCCGGGCATGGCTTCGGCGATCTTGTGCAAGGATTTGGACGGTTGCAGCAATTCGTCGTGGATCGCTTCGAGTTCCTGTTCCAGCACGCCTTCGAGTTCATGCGCGTTGATCTTGCCCATGGCCATCAAACGGAAGTTGTCGACGATGAAGGCCAGCAGCTTCGGCTCTTCCAGCACCAGCGGATAGCGCTGGAACAGGGCGCTTTCGCGTGGTGCTTCGACGTGCGCGTCGAGTGCCTTCAGGCCGCCGGCGGCCGTTTGCAGCAGTTCATACATCAGCAGCAGCAACTGGCGCTGGAATTCCGAACCTTGCTTCTTGTGCGTGACGACCTTGCGCACCTGATGCAGCAGTTCCCCGAGTACATGCTTGGGATTGCCCAGCACCAGGGCGCCAGCGGCGGCGCCGACAATGATGACCAGCTCGACCGGATGCCAGATCGCTTGGACGGTACCGCCCATCAGGGCAAAGCCTCCGAATACACATCCCAACACGATTAAGATACCGATAATTACCATGTTTACTGCCTTTCTGCGTCATTGTGCTGCGTCAATTTGATGGGTGTTGCTGAAACATTGCTGCAACTTAGGCGTCTTGCAGCATGGCTTTCATCTTGCCCAGTGCCGTCTTGTTGAGCTGGCAGACGCGGGCGTCGCTCAGATCCAGCACGGCGGCGATTTCTTTATAGCTCAGTTCGAATTCGTAATACATTTGCACCACGCGCTGTTCGCGTTCGTCCAGCGTGCGCAGCGCCTGTTCCAGGCTGCGCCGCAGCATCAATTGTTCTTCCGGGCTCGGTGCGCTGTCGGCTTGCCCCAGGCTTTCCTGCAGCACTTCGTCGAAACTGGCGATCAGCTCGGCGTTTTCCGCCAGCTGGTATTCCTGGAAGGCTTCTGGCGTCAGCTTCAGGGCCGCCATGATTTCCGCTTCCAGCGGTTCGCGCCCCAGGCGCCGGGTCAGGGCGCGCACGCTGTCGCGCAGGCGGTGGCTTTCCTGGCGCACGGCGCGCGGGCGCCAGTCCTGGCGCCGCAGTTCATCGAGGATGGCGCCGCGGATGCGCAGGCTGGCATAGCTGCCGAAGGACTGGTCCGGAACGCCGTAGCGGCGCAGCGCTTCCAGCAAACCCATCAGGCCGATCTGTTCCATGTCGTCGCGGTCGATGGCGCCCGACACCTGCGAATTGAGCTGGCGCACGATGCGTTTCACCAAAGGGGAGTACGCCACCAGATGTTGTTGCTCTTCGGCAACGCTGAGCACGGCCGCGCAAGTGCTGGCGGCGGCATATTCGCCGGCGCCATACGCTTCCTGGTATTGCTCTACATAGGCCAAGGGATCTCCCACTAGGTCGGCTGGCGTGTTGGCTTATTCAATGATCAGCTTGCCGACCATGACTTCGGTGAACGGTTTTTCCATCTGTTCGCGTTCGTAGCTGGCATTGAAGGCCTTGTTGATCTCTTCGGCATACTGCTCCACCGTCATGGTCTGCGCCTTGTCCATCGGAAAGCTCGACAGGGTACTGACGGCGATCGAACGCATCAGTGGCAAGTGATCCTTGGTCAGCTTTTCCTTTTCCTCGGTGGTGGCGATCACCAGGTCGGCCGACAGGTAATGCGTTTCACCATCGCCGGGGCCGCGGCGCAGCATCACGATGACCTTGTCCAGCGTGAGGAACTTGCGCGCCTTCTTGCCTGTCGCCGGCGGCGGGGTTTTTGCTTCGGCGACCTCGGCATGGCCGGCAACCGGCTTGGCCAGGTACCACATGGCGCCGCCAGCCGCGCCGGCGGCCAGCACGGCCACGGTGATAAAGCCGGCGATCAGTTTCATTTTCATATTCATCAGGCGCTCTCTCGCTCGTGCATGGCGTAAGTGGTACTGGCAGTGCTGCCGTCGGACAGGGCGCGGCCCGGTTCGGCATCGTCCTGCTGGCGGCCCGGTTGACGCTGGCCGCGCGCATCGCCTTCGGCAAACGCCTGGGCGGCGGGGCTGCGCGGGGTGGCGCTGATATTCACGGCCACCTCGGTGTACTGGCGCTGCGCCAGGTCGCTGCGCATGTTTTCGCCGATGCCTTGCAACTGGCGCAACACTTCCGAGTTCGACGCCGTGACGTTCACTTGCAGCGCGCCGGCCGTGTGGCGGATGGAAATTTCAATGCGGCCCAGCATGGGCGGATCGAGGCGGATCGTTGCATGTTCGCTGTTGCGCCCGATCTGCGTCTGCAGGCGTTCGCCCAGCGCTTCGCGCAGCGGTTCCTGCCATTGCTGGGCAGGGCCGTTGAGTTTGATGGTGTCGCCGGCCGGGGCCGCCGCAGCCGTATTGCCGATGGCGCCCGTCAAGCCCAGGTTGGGCGTGGCTGGGGCTGGCGTCGCGGCGCCACGTTCGCCATCGCGCGCGGCAGGGGCGGCGGCTGCCGGAGCGGCTTGCTGCAGCAGCGATTCGAACGGCTGTGCCGGCGCGCTGCCCTTGGCGACGGTCGCCGGGATGGCCGCTGCCAGCGGTTCGCGCGTATCGCGGCCTGCTGGCAGCGCCGCTCCCTGTGCAGTGAGGGTGATCGCCGCCGGATGCAGGCTGATGTGGAGTGCCGGGTTGGCTTGCGCTACATTCGCCTGCGCTGGTGTCTGCGCTTGCGCTTGCGCGGCGGCGCGTGCCTCGGCTGCGGCCGCGTCCGTTGGCGGCAGCATCGTCACCGGCAAGCCGATGACGGGGGCGGCCATGGCTGGCAGGTCGCTGTCGGCCTGGCTGTCGCTATCCTTGGCGGGCGCGGGCTCACCAGCATCGGCTGACTCCCCGCCTGTCACATCGAGCACCTGCGCAAACAGGGGCAGGGCGGATGGCGCGGCGTTGTTGCTGCCATAGCCTGGCGTGCCGGGCAAGGTGGCCGTCTGCGCCGGTGCTGGCGCCGAGGCTGGTGCCGGTGCCGCATTCGCCGTCGCTGCCGGAGCGGCCGGCGCCTTGTTGAAGTTCATGATCATGCTTGATACCCTTCAGAGTCGTATTCGCCGAGCGCGGCGTAGGCGACCCAACCTTCCTTATTTGCCTGTAATGCACCCAGGTGTAGACCCAGGCGTTCTTTTTCCTCAGAGCAAATTTTAACCGCTTGCGCGTGAATTTTGCGCAATTGCAACAATTCTGCGTGTTCCAGCGTATTCCATGCGCCACGCTCGGCCAGCAGCGGAATGTTTTTCGCCAGGCTGGCCGAGAATTTTTCCATCGCTTCCCAGTCTGCCTGCGCGACCGCCGCGCTCAATTGCCGGCTCAGCTGCTGCAGCGCGGCGCGCCTAGGCATTGTTGGCCTGGACGCCTACCCAGCCACGCTTGATGGTGGTCATCAAGGTAGTCACTTCATCGATCAGGGTCGGGTCGAGCTTGATGCCGGCCGTGTACAGGCGCGCCACGCAATAGTCGTACAGGCGCGCCAGGTTGACCACCACTTCGCCGCCATTGTCGAAATCGAGCGAGCTCGACAGACCGTTGATGATCTGCGTGCATTTATCCAGGCTGATGGCCTTTTGCTCGTAGCGCTTGCCCACGATATGCCCGCGCGCGCGCGCCAGTTCTTCCAGCAGGCCGTCCGTCAGCACCAGTACCAGCTCGACCGGTGTGGCGCTGGCGGTCTGGGCATCCAGGTTGACGGCGTGGTAGCTGCCGTAAGCTTCATTGTTCAACATTATTATCTTCTCGCTATGTTAACTGTGGCGGCGCGGCAGGCACCTCCGCCTTAGGATTTATCGTTACTAAACATGGCATCGAACATGTTCGAATTCCGGATCATTTGCTCCTGCAACACTTGCAGGCGGGAATACTGATCCAGGAAACGGCTGTAAGCCGTGTTGTACTGGTTGGTCAGGCGTTCGGCGCTCTTGGCCAGGCTCTTCTGCAACTTGTCCGTCGCTGCCATGCGTTGGGTGATCTGGCCTTTGGTGACATTGCTCCACTGGCCCAGCACCTTGTCCAGGCCGCCAAGCACGCCGGCGGGCGCCGACAGGCTGTTATTGCCGAACAGCTTGTCCAGGCCGCCAGGGTTGTCCGCCAGCTTGGCCGTCAACTTGGCGGCATTCAGGCTGATGCTGCCGTCGCGCTGGGCGGTAATGCCATACGCCACCAGCGACACGCCATCGACGCTCAGGCGCAAGGCATCGCCCATGCTGGAGCGCAGGGCGTTCAGGCCCGAGTCGTGGGCAAAGATGCCTGCGGCGATATTCTTTTCCGGGTTGCCGGGGCTGGCCAGGCCATCCATCACGCTTTTCAGCTTGTTGTAGGCGTCGACGAAGGCTTGCACATTGGCAATGGTGCCGGCCTTGTCGGTGCCGACGGTCACGGTTATCGGGCTCTCGCCTGCCGTCATGGCCTTGGTAAACGTCATTTTCACGTCGGGCACGTTGGTAAACGTATTCGATGCCTGGGTGATCTTGGTGCCGGAACCCTGTGCGCCCAGCCAGACGATGGCGTCCTTCGGCGGCACGATGTTTTTGATGTTGTTGTTATCCTGCAAGGCGCCCTTCAGCGTGGTATTGGCCACATTGCTCGCGTCGAGCGTGGCGGCGTTTTCCAGGCCCGTCAGATTCGATGTCAGCACCAGTTGCGCCTGGTTGCCGACGGTGATGATCGATGCCGTGACGCGCGCATTATTCTTGCTGTTGCCATTGATGGCAGCCGCCATTTCCTGCGGCGTCAGCTTGCCGTCGCCATCCTTGTCGGCTGCTGCCAGGTCGATATCGAGCGTGTTGTCGCCCACGCCGTCGCCGATCTTCACTTTCAGGGTGCCTAAGCCGCCGGCCACGTTGACCGTGCTCACGCCGCCATACGAGGTCTGGCTGGCGGTGGCCAGTTGCTCGACAAAAAATGCATAGCTGCCGGGTGCCGCCTTGATGCCTGCCGTGCCCGTGCCATACGCTGGATTGCTGAAGGTAGCAGACTGGTTCAACACGGACTTGCTGGAGGTCATGCTCGTCATCGCCAGCTGGAATGCCGAGATGGCCGATTTCAGGTTGCTCAGCGCGCTAGTGGTGTTGTTGGCCAGCGTGGTCTGGTTCGCCAAGGCTGCCTTTTGCGCTGCCACCGATTTGGTAGCCAGTTGCTCTGCTGTGATGAGCGGATCGTATCGTGGTGCGGTAATTGCGTTTGCCATGCCAGACTCCTGAATAAAGGGATATACCGGTACAAGGCGACCCCCATTCCCGTTTTGTGAAGTTTTCCTGAAAGAAACTTACACAAACCTCATTTTACCTGCCCGCGGAACCAGAATTGCGTCGCCAGTTCGTCTTGCCGCTTGGCATCAGCCCGTTGTTGCTCATTTGCAACATGTTTTTGTTTTTGCGTCAGCACCTGGTCCAGTACCTCACGTTTGGCCCAGGCCGTATTCAGGGCGCGTTGCGACACGGCCATGTTGGCTTCATGCAGGTGCAAATCGGTACGGTGCTGGTCGGCCATCTGCATCACGGCTTGCTTGAAGTTGCCGCAATTGACAGACAGGGCCAGGGGCAGGGCGCCGCTGGGGCCGCTATCCGTGTACAGGCCCGTCAGGCGCTCCAGGTTTTTCTGGTAGCGCTCGCGCACGGCCGTTTGCGCCGCCATTTCGCCTTGCAGGCGTTCCACTTCGGTACTGCGCAGGCCGACCAGGGTGGTCAGGTTGCGGATGGTATGCGCGTCGCTCACATATGCTCCTAGGCCATGATCTGTTCAAGTTGGGCTATGCACGGCCCCATCGGCGCCTCTTCCTTGGTGCCCTGGCACAGGAAGGCTTCGATGGGCGCGTGCAACTGCACGGCGCGGTCGGTGATCGGGTCGGCGCCTGGCACGTAGGCGCCCAGCGGGATCAGGTCGCGCACGCGCGCATGGCGCGCCATCGACGCTTTCAGCGCGCGCGCCGCCTGCATGTGGCCGGGCGTGATCACCTGCGCCATGCAGCGGCTGATCGAGGCGGCGATGTCGATGGCGGGGTAGTGGCCCCGCTCGGCCAGTTCGCGCGTGAGCACGATGTGGCCGTCGAGAATCGCGCGCGCCGTGTCGACCACCGGGTCTTGCTGGTCGTCGCCTTCGGCCAGCACCGTGTAGATGGCGCTCATGCTGCCATCCTGGTGGGCGCCGTTGCCGGCGCTCTCCACCAGTTGCGGCAAATTGGAAAAGACGGAGGGCGGATAGCCGCGCGTGGCCGGCGGCTCGCCCAGGGCCAGCGCCACTTCGCGCAAGGCCATGGCATAGCGCGTCAGCGAGTCGACCAGCAGCAGCACGTGCTTGCCCTGGTCGCGGTAATGGGCGGCAATCGAGTGGCACAGCTCAGTGGCCATGATGCGCATCAAGGGCGATTCATCGGCCGGCGCGATCACCAGCACGGCCTTTTTCAAGCCTTCGGCGCCGAGCGACTTTTCCACGAATTCGCGCACTTCGCGGCCCCGTTCGCCGATCAGGCCGACGACGACGACATCGGCCACCGTCTGGCGCGTGATCAGGCCCAGCAGCACGCTCTTGCCCACGCCGGAGCCCGCCATCAGGCCCACGCGCTGGCCCTTGCCCAGAGTCAGCATGCTGTTGATCGCCCGCACGCCCACGTCCAGCGGTTCGACCACGGGTTGTTTCTTCAGGGGATTGATCTTCGGTGGCGTGACTTCCAGGATGTGTTCGCCGCCGAGGCGGCCCAGGTCGTCGATCGGTTCGCCCAGGCCATTGACCATGCGGCCCAGCCACGACGGGCCGATCTGCAGGCTGGCCTTGTCGGGCAGGGGCAGTACGCGCGCGCCCGTGGTCAGGCCGGTGGCCTTCTTGAACGGCATCAGGTAGGACAGTTTTTCGCGAAAACCCACGACTTGCGCGTCCAGCCACTCGCCGCTGACAGTTTCAATTTGACAACGCTGGCCCGTGTGCAGGCGGCAGCCGGCGCTTTCCAGCAGCAGGCCGGACGCGCCGACCAGGCGGCCGGTGGGTGTCGCGACCGGGATATCGCCGATCTCGAAGCTGCGCAGCGTGTCGGCGATCATGCAGGCGCGCCCTGGTCCGCGTGTTCGGCGGCCAGCGCCAGATGGCTGCTGACCTGTTCCATGCAGGCCGACAGGCGCTGATGGCAGCCGGCGTCGACTTCATTGTCGCCCGCCTTGATGCGGCATTCGCCCGCGTCGAGGCGCGCGTCGGCGATCAGGTTCCAGCGCTTGGCGCGCTTCGGGTCGAGTTCGCTGATGCGTTTGAGTTCTTCCGGATTGAGGAAGACGTCGATTTCTTCACGCGTGGGCGGCATCGAGGCCAGGGTCTCGTCGACCAGGGCCAGCAGTTGCACCGGCTGCAGCGCCAGTTCCGCGCGTATCACCTGGCGCGCCACCTTGGCCACCAGGTCGACCACTTCCTTGCGCTGCGCCTCGCGGTAGTCGGCGCGCACTTTTTTCAGGTCGCGCAGGATGGCGTCGACGGGGCGCGCCAGGCGGTCCAGCGCCACCAGGGTTTCATTGCGGCCTTCTTCGCGGCCCTGCGCCATGCCATCGCTGCGCCCGGCGTCGTAGCCGTCTTGCTGGCCTTGCACCAGGCCCACTTCGTAGCCGTCGCGCTGGCCCTGCTCGAAGCCTTCCGAGACGGATGCCTGCCACTGGCCATCCGTGTCCTCGTTGGAGGCACGCTGGCCGGCGGCGATGAATTGCGACAGGGGCGGGAAGCGATACGAGCGGAAGTGCTTCATTCGATCACCGCTTCGGCAAACAGTTGCACTTCGATCTCGCCCGCATCGGCGAGGCCCTTGACGGTGGCCATGATTTCCTGGCGCGTCTGTTCGATACGGGAGAGTGGCACGGGGCCGGAACGGCGCATCATGTCTTCGAAGCTCTGTGCCTGACGGCGCGGCATGGTTTTCAGCACGGCGTCGCGGATCGACAGTTCCGCGCCCTTGAGTGCAATCGCCCACTGTTCCATCGGCACATCTTCCAGGATGCGCGTGAGCGTGACATCGCTCTGTGTGGCCAGGATCAGGAAGTCGTACATGCTCAGTTCGATTTCCGAGACCACGTCCGGGTCGTGCGCGCGCAGCAGTTCGACCAGTGCGGCGCGGTTGCCCGGCATGCGGTTGAGAATCTCGGCGGCCTGGCGGATGCCTTCCACGCTGGTGCTTTGCGTGTCGAGCGTGCCCAGGCAGCGGCCCACCAGTTCGTCGAGCTCGACCAGCAGGTCGCGGTCGATCTCGTCCAGGCGCGCCAGGTTCAGCAAGACCAGGTCGCGGCCTTCGATGGGCAGGGCGTCGAGGATCTGGCCCGCCAGCGCGGGCGGCAGGAAGGCCAGGAACACGGCTTGCATCTGCACGTGCTCGTTGACGATGTATTCGGCCAGCCATTTTGGCGAAGCCCACTGCAGGCGCGCCATTTTGGGACGGATGGCGTCGCCGTAAATGTTGTTCAGCACGCTATTTGCGATATCGCTGCCCAGCGCCATGTCCAGCGAGCGCTTCAGGTAGCTGCGCGAGGCGCCGTGCACGCCGCTTTGCTGGCGGTAGTCGTCGAAGAAAGTCTGCATGGCCGTCTTGACGGATTCGACCTTGATGCCGCTCATGCGCGACATCACTTGCGTGACTTCCAGCAATTCTTCGCGCGACAGGCAGCGCAGCACATTGGCGGCCTGTTCTTCGCCGATGCTCAGCAGCACGATGGCGGCCTGTTCCACGGGGTTCAGGCTGACGCTTTCGTACTCTGCGCCGTCGGAGGGATTATTGTTGTTGAGTTCGGCCATTTTTCTGCATCCATTGTTTGACGACTTCGGCGACACGCTCGGGTTCTTTTTCAGCCAGCACTTTCAGATGATCGACCATCACGTCGACCGCCGAGCCAGGTGGCGGCAAGTCATAGTTTTCCAGCAGCGGCACGACCGGCATGTTGCCAGCGGCGGTCTCGCCTTCGAGCGCCAGCGGGCTGCCATTCGCGCCCAGGGCTGGCGCGCCGGCGGCGGCCACGCCATTCACGCCGGCGGCGCTGTTGCCGCCCAGCGCCAGGGCTGGATCGAGCTGTTTCAGGGGCGGCGGCGCCAGGCGCGTGGTCAGCAGGCGCAGCAGCGGACGCAGGATCAGGAAGTAGCCGAGCACGGCGCCCAGGGCGTACAGCAGCCAGCTGCTGAAATCGACGACGGTGTCGCGCTCTTCCCACCACTGCGCCACGGGCGGCTTGGCCGGGAAGGCCAGCGCCGTCAGGCTCAGGCTGTCGCCGCGCTGGGCGTTGATGCCCAGGCCGCTACTCAGCATTTTTTCGATATTGCCCAGTTCGGCAGGGGTCCAGCCGGTTTTCGGATTCGGTGCGGCGGCGCTGTTGAGGACCACGGCGACGCTGAGTTTTTCCAGGCGGCCACGGCTGCGCTTGATCTGCGTGATGCTGCGGTCGTAGGCGTACTGGCGCGTGGTAGCGTTCTTGCGGGCCGTGCCATCGTCGGATGGCTTCGGCGCGCCATCGGCGGCGGCGCCGGGGGCGTCGGCCGGTGCCGGCACGGCGGCCGCTGGCGGACGGTTCGACAGGCTGCCGGGAATGCCGGCCACGGTGCGGTTGCGTTCCTGCTCTTCGCGCATCGCTTCGCTCGTCACTTTCGGCGCTTCGCCGTATTTTTCCAGCGTTTCGTCCACGCGGTCATTGTTCACGGCGGCCGTCACGCTGAGCTTGAAGTTGTCTTCGCCGATGACGGGGCCCAGCAAGCCCGTGACGTTGCGGCGGATTTCATCCTGGAAGCGCTTCGCGCCTTCATTGCCGGCGGCCGAGGCATCGAAGCCGTCCGCCAGGTCGATGTGCGAGGACAGCAGGTTGCCGCCCTGGTCGACCAGGCTCACGCGCGTAGGCGCCAGGCTGGCGACGCTGCCGGCCACCATATTGATGACGGCGGCGATCTGTTCCGGCGCCAGGGTGCGCCCCGGTTTCAGTGCCACCACCACGGAAGCGGAGGATTTGTCGCCGTCGCTGGCGACAAACGAGGTTGATTTGGCAATCGACAGATGGACGCGCGCCGAAGCGATCGCGTCCATCGTCATGATGCTTTGCGCCAGTTCGCCTTCCAGGCCGCGGCGGAAGCGCACGTCCTGCACGAATTGGGAAACACCCAGCGGGTCATTTTTGTCCATCAGCTCCAGGCCGGCCGGCAGCTGCGCCGTCACGCCCTTCGCGGCCAGCAGCATGCGCACCTTGCCCAGCATGGCGTCGGGCACCAGCACCTGGCCGCTGTCCGGATGCAAACGGTAGGGGATGTGTTCGGCGTCCAGGGTTGCCATCATGTCCGTCACGGCCACTTTTTCGCGCGCGCCAAACACCGGCTTGTAGTTGGCCTGGTCGCGCCAGGCATACAGGGTCACCATGGCGGTGATGCCGATGGCCAGCACGACGATGGGGACCAGGTTTTTCAGCAGGGCGGGCGGAATGGCGGGCTGGGCGCCAGGGCGCCAGCGCGCAAATGCGGACTTCATGGTGGTAATCACTTGGGGTAACTTTCGCTGGGAGGCTGGGCGTGGATCAGGGCGTGAAGATTACAGAGGCAGTTTGATGAGTTCGTCGACGGCGCCCATGACCTTGTTGCGCACTTGCATCAACATGGAAAAGGACAGGCTCGCTTCCTGGCTGGCCAGCATGGCGCCGACCATGTCGTCGCTCTTGCCGCTGTCGACGTCGCTCATTTTTTGCGCCGCCATGCGGTCGTCGCCGTTGACCTTGCCGATGGCGTCTTTCATGCTTTGCGCAAAGGAGAAACCGGATTGTTCCGGCGCGCCGAACTGGGCGGCAGGTGCGATGCTGGCGCCCAGGGCGCGCGCGTCATTGCTCAGTGCTGCCAGATCGGCCTTGATCAGACCTGCGAGTTCGTTGCTCATCTTGCCCTCTACTTTCAATATGCGGTGACGTATCAATCAGAAATTACTGGTGTTGCCATTTCGGCCGGCATTACATCCAATGCCATCTTGCCTGGCCCGATTTACAGGGCCCATCAGTTTTATCAGTTGCCACACCATCCGCTCAAGCAGATTCAAACAAACCCGGCAAACCCACGCCGACATGATTTACATGGCCATGATAACTAATAATTATCTGATAAAAGTTTCTTCTGGTGGCAATAAGAGGTACTGGAAACTGCCATAAAAACCGGAATCAGGTAAGCGGAATGGCGCACTGCAAATCACTATTAAGTCGCTATAAGCTTACCTCGCGGCAACTATAAAGTAAAGAGTGGATTGCCTCAAGGAATATTGATACGTGGCAATATTTTGCATTTTCATGTATTGTTCAGCACCGCAGTCATCTAGCATGCGATACGATGCGCAATCGTTTGCTTGCAGATCGATAGGCAAGGTCAAGATGATGCTGTATTTAATTTCGGGTGATCCGTATAATTTGTTCTGCCACCGCAATACGACATGACCCACATGATAACCACTAAGACAGATCAAACTGTGCGCCATCAAGTCCTCGATTCTTGTCTGCTTGGACGTCCTGTCCATTTGCTGCATGTATTCGGCGCTCAGCTGCGCGACGACCTGGCCGTGGCCCTGCGCCAGCCGATGAGTCGCCGCTACTGGGGCAATTTCCAGATCGATGGCGTGAGCTTGTCGCGCGTGGACAACGAGGACAGCGTGAATCGCTGGCTGAGTTTTTCCACGCCGGCCAGCCAGACGGGCTTTGCCCTCGAACGGCAGATCCTCTTGAGCGTGCTGAACTATCGCTATGGGAGTGCCGGCGCCAAGGGCGCGCTGCCCGATCCGGCGCAGGTACGCGTGACGGCCACCGAGGAACGCCTAGCTGTGGTGCTGGGACAACAGTTGGTGAACGGTTTGTTCGCCCGCGTCCACAAGAATTTGCAAACCCTGGGCAAGAGCAGCGACATCGACACCAGTGCCGAGGTCGCCGTGCAGTCGGGCGTGCATCCGGCGCGCGGCAGCTGGATCGTCACTGTGGCGCTCAGCGACGTCGAGGCGGGGCAGAGCGGCCAGTTCTGGTTCTCGCTGGACAAACGCCTGATGGCCGACGTGCTGCGCGGCCTGCTGCCCGAGCGCGCGCAAGCGAAGAAAGCCTTGCGCGGCAGCGTGCGCCCGCTCGCTTCGCGCCTGCAAGTAACCCTGGAAGGCCGGCTCGTCAGCAAGCAGATGCAGCTGGGCGCCTTGTTCGACCTGCGCGTGGGCGATGTGATTCCCGTCAGCCTGAGCCGCACCGACGTCATGCTCGACGACTCCCGTTTATTTACAGCTGCTGTTTCCGAACACAAGGGCAAGCTCTGTTTAACCTCATTTGAAGATGTCGAATAATATGAATATCACCGATACCAACCAGAGCGAAACCTTGCTGGAAGACCTGGGCGATGACATGATCATCGACCAGGGCGACGTGGCCGACGTGGCCAGCACCCGCGCGCGGCGCGACATTCCGCAGATGATGCGCAAGATTCCCGTGACCCTGACGCTGGAAGTGGGCTCGGCCCGCATCTCGCTGGAAGAGTTGATGGCCATCGGCCCTGAAAGCGTGATCGAACTCGACATGCTGGCCGGCGAGCCGCTGGTGATCAAGGTCAATGGCACGCCGATCGGCCGCGCCGAAGTGGTGGTGGCCGGCGAGAACTATGGCCTGAAAGTCATCGACCTCGACGGCCTCAATCTCGACCTGATGACAGCATGAAGCTGGCGGTATCCGGTTTGAGCCGGCGCCGCGGCGCGCTGGCTGCCGCGCTGGCTGTTCCCGTTCTGATGCTGTGCTGCAACGCCGCTGGCGCGCAGGACCTGCTGTCCGGCATAGTGCCGGGCGCGAAGACCGACCTGTCGGTGAAGATGCAGATCCTGGTCGTCATGACCCTGCTCGGGCTGCTGCCCGTGATGGTCATGATGATGACCAGCTTTACCCGCTTCGTCATCGTGCTGTCGCTGCTGCGCCAGGCCCTGGGCCTGCAGCAGGGCTTGCCCAACCGCATCGTCACCGGCATCGCCCTGATACTCACTTTGCTGGTCATGCGCCCCATCGGCGACCAGGTGTGGAAGGAAGCGTTCGTGCCGTACGACCGCGACCAGATCGGCATGCAAGAAGCCCTGAAGATCGCCGAAGTGCCGATTTCGCGCTTCATGCTGGCGCAGACCAGCAAGGCCGCGCTGGCGCAGATCGCGCACCTGGCCGGCGAACCGTCGAGCATGCGCCCGCAAGACCACAGTTTCACGGTCAAGCTGGCCGCGTTTGTGTTGTCCGAACTCAAGACGGCGTTCCAGATCGGCTGCATGCTGTTCATTCCGTTCCTCATCATCGACCTGGTGGTGGCGTCGGTGCTGATGGCCATGGGCATGATGATGCTCTCGCCGCTGGTGATATCATTGCCGTTCAAGCTGCTGCTGTTCGTGCTGGTCGACGGCTGGACCCTGACCGTCAACACTTTAGTCACCAGCATACAGGGCTATTGACCGATGTTTACGCCTGAAGTCGCCGTCGACCTGATCATCGAAGCGCTGCATGTCGTGATGCTGCTGGTGGTGATCCTGGTCGTGCCGGGTTTGCTCATGGGCTTGCTGGTCGCGCTGGTGCAGGCGGCCACCTCGATCAATGAACAGACCATGAGTTTCCTGCCGCGCCTGCTAGTCACCCTGCTGGCCCTGATCCTGGCCGGACGCTGGATGGCCGGTTACCTGATGGATTATTGCGTGTCCATTTTTCAGCGCGCCGCCACCCTGGTCGGATAGCGCCGCGCGCCCATGGATCAGATTTTCAATCAGGTGCTGCCGTTTCTGCTGGCCGTATGGTGGCCGTTCTGCCGCATCCTGGCCATGCTCAGCGCCTCGCCCGTGATCGGCGACGCCATGGTGCCGGTCCCCGTGCGGGTGCTGCTGTCGCTGGTGCTGGCGATCCTGATGCTGCCCGTGATGCAGGCGTCTGGCGTCTCGCAGGACTTGCTGAAGATCGATCCGTTTTCCCTGCACGCCGTCGTCGCCACCCTGGAGCAGGCCATCATCGGCTTCGTCCTCGGCCTGGCTTTCCACTTCGCCATGTCCGTCATGTCGGTGCTCGGCTACCTGGTGTCGAGCCAGGTGGGCTTCTCCATGGCCGTCATGAACGACCCGCTCAATGGCACCTCGTCGGACGTGATCACGGGTTTGCTCACCATCATGTGCATGATCGTGTTTTTCGCCATCGACGGCCATCTGGTGCTGACGGGCGTGATCGGCGCCAGTTTCACGGCCTGGCCCGTGGGGCAGGGTTACGGGCCGCTGCTGCTGCAGACGGTGGCCTATAACGTGGCTTGGATCTTCGCCGCCGCCATGCTGCTGGCCTTGCCCATCGTTTTTTCCACCATGGTGGTGCAACTGGGCTTTGGTTTCCTGAACCGGGTGGCGCCGTCGCTGAACCTGTTTTCGCTGGGTTTTTCCATGATCACCATGTTCGGCCTGCTGATGCTGATACAGATTGTGCGCTTTATTCCGGAGCACTATATCGCCATGACGAATCGCGTGCTCGACATGATCGCCGAACAGATGCGGGTGGCCCATGGCGGATAGCAGCACGGGCGACAAGACAGAAAAGGCCTCACAGCAAAAGCTGAAGAAGTCGCGCCAGGAAGGGCAGGTGGTGCGTTCGCGCGACCTGTCGACGGCCTTGGGCATCCTGATCAGCATGAAGGTCTTCATTTACCTGCTGCCGGGCTACCTGCAAAGCTTTCGCGAGCTGTTCGCCATGGCCTTCATGCCGCTCGACAGCAAGGGCGCGCTGGAAAATGCCATGTCGATGGCGTTTACCACCTCGGTGGGTTTGCTGATCAAGATGATCGTGCCGCTGTTTTGCGTGCCCCTGTTCGTCGTGCTCGGCTCATTGATCCCCGGCGGCTGGGTCATCAGCACGAAGAACTGGATGCCGAAGATGGAGCGCCTGAGCCCGGCCAAGAACCTGGGCCGTTTGATCGCGCCCAAGCATGCTTTTGAATTCGGCTTGTCCATCGCCAAGGCTGCCGTGCTGGGCATGGTGCTGGTGCATGTCAGCCGCTCCAGCCTGAGGCAGTACGTGGACTTGCAGCACCGGCCTTTGCAGCAAGCCATGCTCGATGGCTCGGCGCTGATGCTCGATGGCTTGATGGCGCTCATTTCCGTCTTCGTCCTGTTTGCCATCATCGACGTGCCGGCGCAGGCGTTCTTCTTTGCCCGCAACCAGCGCATGAGCAAGCAGGATGTCAAGGAAGAACATAAAAGCAGCGAAGGCCGCCCCGAAGTGCGCCAGCGCATCCGCCAGTTGCAGCAGCAGATCGGCCGGCGCAGCGTGCGCAAGACGGTGCCCGACGCCGACGTGGTGATCGTCAATCCCGAGCATTACGCCGTCGCGCTCAAGTATGACCAGGACCGCGCCGAGGCGCCGTTTGTCGTTGCCAAGGGCGTCGACGAGATGGCGCTGTATATCCGCCAAGTGGCGAAGGAACACCATATTGAAACGCTGGAGTTGCCGCCGCTGGCGCGCGCCATCTACAACACCAGCCAGGTGCAGCAGCAGATTCCCGTGCAACTGTACCAGGCCGTGTCACAGGTGCTCAACTACATACTGCAGCTGAAAGCATTCCGGTCCGGGCAGCGTGCTGCCCAGCCCGTATTACCCACCGAGATGGCCGTGCCATCTCATTTGAGCGAGGTAGTCCCTTCATGAATTTCCTGAACCGGTTGGTTGCCGAAATGCGCCGCCACAAGTTCGCCACGCCGCTGTTCCTGCTGGTGATACTGGCCATGATCATCCTGCCGCTGCCGCCCGTGCTGCTCGATATCTTGTTCACTTTCAATATCGTGCTGGCACTGATCGTCATCCTCGTCAGCGTGTCGGCCAAGCGGCCACTCGATTTCTCCGTCTTCCCGACGGTGATCCTGGCCACCACCATGCTCCGGCTGACCTTGAATGTGGCCTCGACGCGCGTGGTGTTGCTGCACGGCCATACGGGCGCGGACGCGGCCGGTAAGGTGATCGAGGCCTTCGGTAACGTGGTGATCGGCGGCAACTTCGTCGTCGGTATCGTGGTCTTCGTGATCTTGATGATCATCAACTTCGCCGTCGTCACCAAGGGCGCCGAGCGCATCTCGGAAGTATCCGCGCGCTTTACCCTCGATGCCTTGCCAGGCAAGCAGATGGCCATCGATGCCGACTTGAACGCCGGCCTGATCAATCAGGAAAAAGCCCAGATCCGCCGCAAGGACGTGGCCGCTGAAGCCGATTTCTATGGTGCCATGGACGGCGCGTCGAAGTTCGTGCGCGGCGATGCCGTCGCCAGTATCTTGATTTTGATCATCAACATGGTCGGTGGCGTGGCCATCGGCTCGCTGATGCACGACTTGTCGTTCGGCGATGCCTTCCGTCAATACGCACTGCTGACCATCGGTGATGGTCTGGTGGCGCAGATTCCGGCGCTGCTGCTGTCGGCTGCGGCCGCCATCCTGGTCACCCGCATCAGCGATTCGGGCGACTTCGAACAGCAAGTGGCAGGCCAGGTGCTGACCTCTCCAACAGTGATCTACAGCGCGGCCGGCATGATGGTGGCGCTGGCATTGATCCCGGGCATGCCGTGGTTCATGTTCATGACCTTTGCGGGCGTGCTGGCTTTTGTTGCCTGGCGCCTGACCAAGCGCGTGAAGGGGCCCGACGCTGCCGGCATGGCGGCTATCGAGGCGGCCTTGCGCGACGAGCGTCCGGCCGAACTGGAGTGGCAGCAACTGCCAGCCGTGCAGCCGCTGATGGTGATGCTCGGCTACAAGCTGGTTGGCATGGTGGATAAAACCCAGGGCGAACCGTTGAACAAGCGGGTCAAGGGCGTGCGCCAGAGCCTGTCCGAGGCCATGGGCTTGCTGCTGCCAAATATCGGCGTGCGCGACGACCTGGCCCTGAAGCCGTCGCAATACGCGATCGTGCTGTCGGGCACCGTGGTGGCGCAGGCGGAAGTGCAGGCCGACCGCCTGATGGCGATCCCCTCGCCGAACGTGTATGGCCAACTGGACGGTATTCCCGGCATCGAGCCTGCCTACGGCATGCCCGTCACGTGGATAGAACCGAGTGAAAAGGCGCATGCGCTGGGCCTCGGTTACCAGGTCATCGAGGCGCCCAGCGTGATCGCCACGCACTTGTCGAAAATGGTGCGCGAATACTTGCCGGAACTGTTCCGCCACGAAGATGTCTCGAACATGATGGAACGCCTGACGGCCCTGTCGCCCAAGCTGGCTGGCGCGCTGGACAAGGCGCTGACGCACACGCAGCTGCTGCGCGTGTTCCGCGTCTTGCTGGCGGAAAATGTGTCGCTGAAGGATATCGTGCCCATCGCCACCACCTTGCTCGACAGTTCGGAAACGACCAAGGATCCGATCTTGCTGGCGGCCGAAGTGCGCTGCGCGCTGCGGCGCCAGATCGTCAGCGGCCTGTTCGGCCAGAAGATGGAAATGCAGGCGTTTAACCTGGGTGGCGAGCTTGAAAACATGCTGCTCGGCTCGCTGAACCAGGCGCGTCAGTCCGGCAAGGTGACGCTGGATAATTACCCGATCGACCCGCACCTGCTGTCGCAACTGCAAGTAAACATGCCGGTGGCGCGCGAGCAGATGAAGCAGCAGGCCACGCCGCCGCTGCTGCTGGTGCTGCCGCAGATCCGTCCGCTGCTGGCCCGCTACGCGCGCCTGTTCGCACCTGGCCTGCATGTGCTGTCGTACAACGAAATCCCGGAAAACCGCGAAGTGAGCATCATCGGCACGGTGGGGTAACATGAAAACCGGCGCTCACTCATGGCGCCGGTTTTTTATTCCGCGTCTATCTTGTTTCAGGCGGCTGCGCACCACGCGCAGGCCGGCGCCCCGGCGAATGATTCAACAAAGCCGCTTGTCATGCACATTCCACGCAATGGCCGTTTGCCGACGCTAAAATAGTTGCCCTTGTTTTTTATTGTGTAGTAACATGGCTACATTATTCAATCATGCGAGGTGCCGCCATGATCATTACCACCTTATCAAGTCGCGAGTTCAATCAAGGGGCGAGCGAGGCAAAACGGGCCGCAAACAATGGGCCTGTGTTCATTACAGACAGAGGCCGGCCGGCGCATGTTCTGATGAGCATCGAGCTTTATCAGCGTATTACCGGAAGCCACAAGAAGATTGCCGATTTGCTGGCAATGCCGGGCATCGCCGATGTTGATTTTGAGATTCCGCGCTCGCGTGAGCTTGCACGACCTGTGGACTTTTCCTGATGTTCCTTCTTGATACCAACGTGGTCTCTGAGCTGCGAAAAATTCGCCTTGGCCGAGCCGATAAAAATGTGACGCAGTGGGCCGACAGTGTGGATGCCGTAGACCTGTATTTGTCGGCCATCGCCGTGCAGGAGCTGGAAATGGGTGTGTTGTTGCTCGAGCGCCGCGACCCTCCACAAGGCGCTATTTTCCGGACTTGGTTCGAGAGCCATGTTTTGCCTGCCTTTGCCGGCCGTATCCTGCCGGTTGATACAGCAGTTGCGCAGCGTTGCGCAGCGCTTCATGTGCCCGACCCGCGCCCGGCCATGGATAGCCTGATTGCAGCAACCGCGCTTGTTCATGGCATGACCGTGGTAACGCGAAACGTGGCTGATTTCCAATCATCTGGCGTGACGATACTCAATCCATGGGAGGCCCAATGATCGACACACGATCAGCAATGCCGTTCTGAACAAATTATGTTGGCGCTGACTCTTTTACTTGACTTCAGTCTCGGCCGGGCTGGACCGATTCTTCAGCACAAAGTTCGGGCTGAGCACCCCTTGATCGCGCATGAACTACCCCGTGTTTTAATCCTGCTCGTCGATGGCCGGCAGCAGGTCTTGCGCCGCCGGCTCCATCTGGAGCAGCGACACTTCTTCAGCCATATCACCGTCGCCGTAGTCATAGCCCAGCGGCGCTGCCACTTCCCTCGATGTCACGACCTCTTCCTCGGGGGCGGCGGGAGCCGGCGCGGCCTGCTCGTCCGGGTTGGCAGCAGCTTCCGCTGGCGGCTGCGTCAGCAATAGCGCCACTTCCGCCATGGCGCGGAACAGGGCCAGCGACAGCGAGGCGGCGCCCGCCTGCATCGGGTAATTGCCGTGCATGCGCTGCGCATGCAACTGGCGGTTCAGGCGGCAGCGCACCACGCGCAGGCCGGCGCGCCGCACGGCGTCAGCGATCTCGGGCAGGGCCAGGCGCAAATGGCGCAGCGCGGCTTCCTCGTCGGCAGCCAGCTCCAGCAGCACGCCATCGCCGGCCGGTTCCATCTGGATCACGACGCGGCCGATGCCGATGATGATCAGTTCGACGCGCAGCGCCACCTTGCCGCGCCGCCTGGGCGCCGCATTTTCTTCCTCGTCGCTGGCCAGCACGCGCAGCAGCAGGCGCTGGCCGCCCCAGCCATACACGGCAAAGCGCCACGCTTCGCTGTCGACCGTCAAGGGTGGACGGGCGCCTTCGCGCAGCAGGGCCGGTTGCTGCTCAGCCATGAACAGATTGCCCGGTACGTGCTGGCCGCGCGCCTGTTCCTGCAGGGCCGCATAGTGCTCGCCATACGTCTTGACCATCACGCGCCACGAGGCGGCCAGCTGCGCCGCGTCGGGCGGCTGCCAGACCAGTTGGCGCGTGAAAAACAGCTGATTGACCTGCATGGCGCTGCTGTCGCGCGGCATGGCGCCACCGGCGCCATCGGCATTCGGCTTGATGAGGGACGCCAGGCTGTCCTGTCCCTTCTGCTGCAGCTGGGCGGGCAGGGTGCCGGCGTCGGGCGCGGGCGCCATGTAGGGGCCGATGGGTACCAGCGGCTGGACCACGCCCGGCACCATCGGCGTGGCGGGGCTGACGTCGAAGCGCTGGGTAATCAGGGGCAGGGGATTGCCTGCGGAGACACGCTCTATCGCCATTGCTGCTCCTCCCGCATGGGATGAATAAAAAAAAGCCAACTGCTTGCGCAGTTGGCTCTGGTCGGCCTGACCTGAGCCAGGTCAGGACACGGCTACTATTATTGCAGCAGGGACATGACCATCGAGGACATGCTGTTGCTTTGTTTCAGCATCGCGGTGCCGGCTTGCAGCAACATTTGCGACGACGTCATGTTCGAGCTTTCCGTAGCGAAGTCGACGTCCATGATGCGGCCGGTAGCGGCCTTGGTGTTGGTGGCGATGTTCGACAGGTTGCTGTTGATGTGGTCCAGGCGGTTGGCTGTTGCACCCAATGCCGAGCGGATTTCGCCCACGTTGTCGATCAGCGTGGCCAGTTTGGTGATGGTGCCATTCGCGGCTGTACCCGTAGCGATTTCGGTGCCAGGCGTCCCCGGGGTGCTATAGGTGCCAGTGGCGAGGCCCAGATTGGTGTCCAATGCCGTCATCTTGGCGGATACATCCAGGGTCATCTGTTCTCCGGCGCTGGCACCGATCTGGAACGTCATGGCTCCGCCTATGGTGCCGCCGACCAGCAGGCCGCTACCGCCGAACGTGGTTTTTGTCATCACATTGCTCAGTTCTTTGCCCAGGGCGTCGAACTCGGCTTGCATAGCGGTCTTGTCATTGGTGGTCGACGAGACATCGGCTGCCTGGGTGGCCAGGTCTTTCATGCGTACCAGCATATTGGTGACTTCGTTGAAGGCACCTTCAGCTGTTTGCAGCATCGAGGTGCTGTTCTGGGTGTTGCTCATGGCGACCGTCATGCCGCTGGTTTGTGCTTTCAGACGGGTGGCGATCTGCAGGCCGGCCGCGTCGTCCATTGCCGAGTTGATGCGGAAGCCGGTGGAGAGGCGGGTCATCGAGGTCGACAGTTGCGCTTGGGTCTTGGCGATCGAATTTTGTGCGGACAGGGATGCGTTGTTGGTGTGCAGGCTCAGCATGAAGATACTCCAGTTAGGTGATTAGGTGCGGAGCAGCATATTCTGCGCTCTCCCAAGTACAAGACGACCATTGCTCCAACTAAATTAAATGCTTATGAGAAATTTTTTAATTTATTTTCAGATCTTGCCAGGAATGTATGCTCGGCCCATGAAAAAGCGCGGCGCCTTGCGGACCGCGCCTTGTCATTATGGCTATCCAGGAAGCTGACATAATCGGATAATTCGGTCCGCCGCCGCTCGGCGTCGTCATCCTTCTTCAAGAATGCGTACACGCCGGCGTGACAGTCGTGCGTTTTCGGGCCCGCTTGCATGGCTAGTTTGATTCTTAAGTATATGAGAACCCTAATAATATGTAGGGTTTAAGCTTACTTGTTGACCTGATCGCTTACGCGGCGTACACTTTTCTCATTGCATAGACGAGTTGTTGATGGTTTTTTGGGGGGGGGTATGAACAAGATGCAAGCAATGAGGACACTCGCGGAGCTTGACCGGCAAGGCGTGTACGTACTGACGAAGGGGGATCTGGCAAAGGCATTTTCGGCAGAGCAAGAGAAGGCGCTGGAAAAATCACTACAGCGCCTCGTTAGCGATGGCATTGTCCAGCGCGTCGCAAGAGGCGTCTATCTCAATCCGATGGCCAAATCCAAAACCAGCCGTGTCGTCGAAGATATCGCGGCCGTACTCAGGCGGGGTCACTATTCCTATGTGTCCCGAGAGTCGATGCTTTCCGAATACGGCGTCATTTCCCAGGTTCCAATGCGCCGGATTACGCTAATGACGACTGGTACTAGCGGTGTCTACGATACTCCCTACGGCACCATCGAATTCACACATACGAAGCGTCGGCCGGCGGAGATTATCCGGCGGACAGTTTCAGTCAAGGATAGGCCACTCAGATTGGCCACCAAGGAGGCGGCCGTGAGGGATCTGGTGCGATCAGGCCGGAATGTGAATATGATGGATGCGATGGAGTTGACTGATGGATAAGCAAGATTTTAACGAACTGGTCAATCTCGCCATGGAGCAGCCTGGACGGCAAACGATGAGGCCGGTAGTCGAAAAGGAAATTCTTCATTACGATATCTTTCATGCCCTGGATACCGCCGGCTTGTTAAAAGACTTGGTGTTTCAAGGAGGGACGTCGTTGCGCCTGTGCCGCGGATCAAATCGTTTTAGCGAAGATCTCGATTTTGCCGGTGGCAAGGATTTCACTTCCCAAAAAATGCAGGCCATTAAAACATGTATCGAGAAACATATCGGTGAGCGATATGGCTTATTGGTGGAGGTAAAGGAGCCGAAGGAGATGGCCGCGCTCCCTGATTACGAAGGTGTCAAGGTTGATAAGTGGCAGGTGACTGTCGAAACCGCACCGCAACAGAGGGACATGCCGCGGCAACGCATCAAGTTGGAAATCGCAAACATTCCTGCGCATACCAGCGAACTGCTGCCTTTGCGCCTGAACTACGATTTCCTGCGCGGGTATGGCACGGTCCTGGTGAATACGGAGACCCTGGACGAAATTATGGCTGACAAAATTGTCGCTTTTCCCGCCTCAGTCAAAAATATCCGCTATCGCGATATTTGGGATCTCGCGTGGCTAGTCCAGCAGGGCGCCATCCTGAATCCGGAGCTAGTCAAGCTGAAGGTCGCAGACTATCATATTGAGGGATACGATCAATTGCTGGAAGATGCAATCACGCGCCTGCCGGCACGCATCGCCGACAAGCCCTTCAAGGACCAGATGCTACGCTTTATTGACTCGGAGACGATCGCGCAGACTCTCGATGACCCACGCTTTCTAAGCTATCTGACGAAGACGGTGGGCGGGCTGTTTGGAGCAATGGCAGCGTATCTCAGAAACGACCCTGAGGATGGCGGGGAGCCGATGTTCAAAATGTGACTGCCTGAACAGGCTAAGATGGAAGCCACTGCAGCGGTTCACGCCAGGTGCAAAATGCCGGGGTGGGACCTTGAGGGGCCGACCCCGGAACTTGCTTTTGGGCTAAAAATTGCCGCTTAACGGCATGCGAGCCGCAAGCTTACATATTCGGATAATTCGGCCCGCCACCACCCTCCGGCGTCACCCACACGATGTTCTGCGTCGGGTCCTTGATATCGCAGGTTTTACAGTGCACACAGTTCTGCGCATTGATCTGCAGGCGTTCGGCGCCGTCGTCGTTTTTCACGAACTCGTACACGCCGGCGGGACAGTAACGCGCTTCCGGACCTGCATACGTGGCCAGGTTGACGTCGACGGGCACGCTGGCGTTCTTCAACGTCAGGTGGATCGGCTGGTCTTCCGCGTGGTTCGTGTTCGAGATGAACACGGACGACATCTTGTCGAAAGTCAGCTTGCCATCGGGTTTCGGGTACACGATCTTTTTCGACTGGGCGGCCGGTTTCAGGCACTCGTGGTCGCCATGCGAGTGGTGCAAGGTCCACGGCGCCTTGCCGCGGAAGATCAACTGGTCGATGCCCGTCATCAGGCTGCCCAGATACAAACCTTTCGACAGCCATGGCTTGACGTTGCGTGCCACGTGCAGTTCTTCATGCAACCAGGATTGTTCGAACGCGACAGGGTAGCTGGTCAGTTCGTCGTGCTGGCGCTGTTCGCCCAGCGCGCCGAAGGCCGCGTCCGCCGCCAGCATGCCGCTCTTGATGGCTGCGTGGCTGCCCTTGATGCGGCTCATGTTCAAAAAGCCCGCATCGCAGCCGATCAGCGCGCCGCCGGCAAACACCAGTTTCGGCAACGATTGCAGGCCGCCGGCCGCGATCGCGCGCGCGCCGTACGAGATGCGCTTGCCGCCTTCGAAGAACTTGCGGATTTCCGGATGCGTTTTATAGCGTTGGAATTCCTCGTACGGCGACAGGTAGGGATTCTCGTAATTGAGGCCCACCACATAACCGACCATCACCTGGTTGTTTTCCAGGTGGTACAGGAAGGAGCCGCCGTAGGTTTTCGTGTCCAGCGGCCAGCCGCTCGAGTGGATGACCAGGCCAGGCTTGTGCTGGGCCGGGTCGATTTCCCACAATTCCTTGATGCCGATACCGTAGGACTGCGGGTCCTTGCCGGCGTTCAGGTCATACTTGGCCATCAATTGCTTGCCCAGGTGGCCGCGCGCGCCTTCGGCGAACAGAGTGTACTTGGCGTGCAATTCCATGCCCAGCTGGAAGTCGGGGCCCGGTTCGCCATCGCGCTTGACGCCCATATTGCCGGTCGCCACGCCTTTCACGGAACCGTCGTCGTTGTAGAGGATTTCCGCGGCAGGGAAGCCGGGGAAGATTTCCACGCCCAGGTTTTCCGCTTGCTGGCCCATCCAGCGCACCACATTGCCCAGCGAGACGATGTAGTTGCCGTGGTTTTCAAAGCAGGCCGGCACGGCGAAGTTCGGTGTTTTATAGGCTTTGGTTTCTGTCAGGAACAGGATGCGGTCTTCCGTCACTTCGGTGTTCAGGGGCGCGCCCAGTTCTTTCCAGTTCGGAATCAGTTCGCTCAAAGCTTTCGGGTCCATGATGGCGCCGGACAGGATATGCGCGCCCAGTTCGCCGCCTTTTTCCAGCACGCAGACGGACACTTCCTGGCTCTTTTCAGCGGCCAGCTGCTTCAGGCGGATGGCCGCCGCCAAGCCTGCGGGGCCACCGCCGACGATCACCACGTCATACTCCATGGTCTCGCGCGGTCCGTACTGTTCAACTAAGTTATTAGGCTGTGTCATGGTCTCGATTGTTAGTCACTAAATGGGTGGGTGAGGAATCTTCGAATAAATTTAAGCACGAGTGTGCTTGTTTTTGGCGAGGATTGCAACTTTGGCGCCATTTTGCGTGACATTGCCCCTCGCCGCAATCTAAATCCGGCCATTTTGTGTAATGATGGCGTTTACCTTAGCTCAAGTACGACGCAAGGTATTTTGCCCCTGTGCCAGTGGCACGGCGTAAAGTGTTATCTAAAATAAAACAGGAGTAGCTCGTGGGCATAGAAGTCAATTTCGAGGGCAAGATTGCCCTGATTACCGGCGCATCGAGCGGCCTCGGCGCGCGTTTTGCGAAAGTACTGGCCCAGGCTGGCGCGCAGGTCGTGCTGGCCTCGCGCCGCACCGAACGCCTGAAGGAATTGCGCGCCGAAATCGAAGCGGATGGCGGCGCCGCGCACGTGGTGTCGCTCGACGTGACCGACTTCGCCAGCATCAAGTCGGCCATCGCGCATGCGGAAACGGAAGCGGGCCCCATCGATATCCTCGTCAACAATTCCGGTGTCTCCACCACGCAACGCCTGGTCGACGTCACGCCCGAAGATTACTCGTTCGTGATGGACACCAATCTGCGCGGATCGTTCTTCGTGGCCCAGCAAACGGCCAAGCGCATGATTGCGCGCGCCAAGGGCGACCCGAAAAAACAGCACCGCATCATCAATATCGCTTCGATGGCGGGCTTGCAAGTGCTGCCGCAGATCGGCGTGTATTGCATGAGCAAGGCGGGCATGGTGCACATGACGCGCGCCATGGCCGTGGAGTGGGGCAAGTACGGCATCAACACCAACGCCATCTGCCCCGGCTACATTTCCACCGAGATCAATGAAGATTATTTCGCCACCGAGCAGGGCAAGAAGCTGATCGAAATGCTGCCGAACAAGCGCCCGGGCAAGCCGGAAGACCTTGACGGCCTGCTGCTCTTGCTGGCGGGCGAGGATTCGCACTTTATCAACGGCGCGATCATTTCTGCAGACGGTGGAATGAGTACCTTCTAACGCTGCAGCTGCAGTCCCACCAGCTTGTGCACCAGCTCGGATGACGTGGCGGCCGCAAACTTGCGCATCAGCTTGGCGCGGTGCATTTCCACCGTGCGGGGGCTGAGGTCGATCTGGCGGGCGATGACCTTGCTGGTCTTGCCTTCCACCAGCAGGGCGGCGATTTCGCGCTCGCGCGGGGTCAACTGGGCCGTCACGGGGCGTTTCTCGCTGACATCCTCGAACGTCCAGATGCCGGCCCCCAGTGGCTGGCCCGGCAGCATGGCGTGGCCCGTGACGTGGCACCAGAACAATTCTCCATTGCTGCGGCGCATGATGCGCTCGTCCGAATAGCGGCCCTTGGCGTTCATGATGGGGATGATGCGGTCACCCGTGCGCAGGAATTCATCGTGCGTGGGGTAGAGTACTTCGAAGGACTGGTCGTCCAGCTGGGCGCGCGCATAGCCGAACATGGCTGCCAGCGCCTCGTTGCAGCTGCGCATGATACGGTTTTCCGACATGCACATGCCCACGGGCGCGTGCAGGAAGATGCTTTCATAATCGATGGCTGACGCGGCGTTCATCTGATACGTATCACTCTCACAGGGGGGATGGCTGGCACGGCGCCGGTAGTTCTACGGTATTGTACTTTCCACTCGCGTATTTTATGCTGAGTCGCTGCCTGAGTCATGGACTCAAGAACCAAGCTTAACAAAAGATAGAGGGACACCCATGAATAAAGTTTATCCTGACGCCGCCTCGGCCCTGGCCGGTATCGTCCAAGATGGCCAGACCATCGCCGTTGGCGGCTTTGGCCTGTGCGGCATTCCCGAAGCGCTGATCGGCGCCTTGCGCGATTCGGGCGTGACGGGCCTGACGGCCATCTCCAACAACGCCGGCGTGGACGGCTTCGGCCTGGGCCAGCTCTTGACCACGCGCCAGATCAAGAAAATGATCGCCTCCTATGTGGGTGAAAACAAGGAATTCGCGCGCCAGTACCTGGCCGGCGAACTGGAACTGGAATTCACGCCGCAAGGCACGCTGGCCGAGAAACTGCGCGCCGGCGGCGCCGGCATTCCCGCCTTCTTCACCAAGACCGGCGTGGGCACCATCGTTGCCAACGGCAAGGAACTGCGCGAGTTCGACGGCGAACAATACGTGATGGAACGCAGCCTGGTGGCCGATGTGTCGCTGGTAAAAGCCTACATGGCCGACCGCGCCGGCAATTTGGTTTATCGCAAGACGGCGCGCAATTTCAATCCGAACGTGGCCATGGCCGGCAAGATCACCATCGTCGAAGTGGAAAAACTGGTCGAAGTGGGCGAGATCGACCCGGACCAGGTGCATACGCCCAGCATCTTCGTGCACCGCATCGTGGTCAACGCGAACCCGGAAAAACGCATCGAGCAGCGCACCGTGCGCACTGACTAAATACAAGATTGGGAGATGATAATGGCTTGGACACGTGATCAAATGGCCGCGCGCGCGGCAAAGGAATTGCAGGATGGCTTTTATGTGAACCTGGGCATCGGCTTGCCGACCCTGGTGGCGAACTATGTGCCGGACAATATGGAAGTGTTTTTGCAGTCGGAAAACGGCTTGCTGGGCATCGGCCCGTTCCCCACCGACGATGAAGTCGATGCTGATCTGATCAATGCCGGCAAGCAGACGGTGACGGCCTTGCCGGGCGCCGCCTACTTCAGCTCGGCTGACTCGTTTGGCATGATTCGCGGCGGCAAGATCAACCTGGCCATCCTGGGCGCCATGCAAGTGTCGGAAAAGGGCGATCTGGCGAACTGGATGATTCCAGGCAAGATGGTCAAGGGCATGGGCGGCGCCATGGACCTGGTCGCCGGCGTCAAGCGCGTCGTGGTGCTGATGGAGCACGTGGCCACGGCCAAGGATGGCACGACGTCGCACAAGCTGCTCAAGCAGTGCGACCTGCCGCTGACGGGCGTGGGCGTGGTCGACGTCATCATCAGCGACCTGGGCGTCATCGACGTGACGGAAAACGGCTTGAAGCTGGTGGAGCTGGCGCCGGGCGTGACCAAGGAGCAGGTGCAGGCGGCCACAGGCGCGGAACTGGACGTTTCCGCCGTGTAAGCCAGGCGTATCGTCGCATTACAGCAGGGCGGACAGCGATGTCCGCCCTTTTTTATACGACAGCCTTGCCGCGCAATGCGTCCAGGCTATAGGCGCCGGCGCCTGCAACTGCGAAGTATAGAAAGGTGAAGCAGTACATCACGGCCATCTCGCCGCCGTTCAGTATAGGCAAAAAGCCGGCAGGTGCATGCGCCATGAAATAGGCGGCCGCCATCTGGCCCGACAGGATGAAGGCGACGGGGCGCGTGAACAGGCCGACGAGCAGCAAGCTGCCGCCCACCAGTTCGATGACGCCGGCCGCGCCCATCACGGACATCAGTTGCAGGCCGTCGAACATGGCCACGTGCGGCGCGCCGAACAGTTTTGCGGTGCCGTGCTGCAGGAAGAGGAAGCCGAGGATGATGCGCAGCAGGCCCAGCAGGCGTGGGTTCCAGGTGGCGTAGAAGGTGGGCGTGAGGGACATGAGCTACTCCATTCAAAGGTGGATGGTTCGGTGTCAGGCTTGCATTAACGCAATGTCATTATGCGCGAGCCTGGCGGCGAACAGATGATAGTACTGTAACGGTTTTTGATTCATTGATCATCGTGATAAATATTGATGCATGATTTACTGTGTGTTGATGATGAGTGCAGTGCGCGCATGAAAAAAGCCCCGCAGAGTGATCTGCGGGGCTTTTCAGGAAGACGTCTCGCTTACTTGACGATACTTACGGCCGGGGCAATATACGCGTCGTCGGCCGGGTGAGTGGGATGGGCCAGCTCGCTATGCAGCTTGTCCATGTCGAGTTCTTTTTCCCATTTCGACACGACGATGGTGGCCACGCCATTGCCCACAAAATTGGTCAGCGCGCGGCATTCGCTCATGAAGCGGTCGATGCCCAGGATCAGCGCCATGCCGGCCACGGGGATCGTCGGCACCACGGCCAGCGTGGCGGCCAGGGTGATGAAGCCGGCGCCCGTGATGCCGGAGGCGCCTTTCGAGGTCAGCATCGCCACGCCCAGGATGGTCAGTTCCTGCCAGATGGTCAGTTCGGTGTTGGTTGCCTGTGCAACAAACAGTGCGGCCATGGTCATGTAGATATTGGTGCCGTCCAGGTTGAACGAGTAGCCGGTAGGCACGACCAGGCCGACCACCGGTTTCGAGCAGCCCAGGCGTTCGAGTTTCTTCATCAAGGCCGGCAGGGCCGATTCCGACGAGCTGGTGCCGAGCACGATCAGCAGTTCTTCCTTGATGTACAGCAAGAAGCGGCCGATGGAGAAGCCCGTGTACTTGGCGATCAGGCCCAGCACGACGAAGACGAACAGGAAGCAGGTCAGGTAGAACGAACCCATCAGTTTAGCCAGCGGAATCAGCGAAGCCAGGCCGTATTTGCCGATGGTAAAGGCCATCGCGCCGAACGCGCCGATCGGTGCCACTTTCATGATGATGTTGACCATGCCGAAGATGGCATGCGACAGCTCGTCGATCAGCTTGGTGACGGGACGGCCGCGCTCGCCCAACAGGGACAGCGAAAAGCCGAACAGGATGGCGATCAGCAGCACTTGCAGGATGTCGCCCTTGGCGAAGGCGTCAACGAAGGTCTTCGGGATGATGTTCATCACGAAGTCGGTGGTCGTCATGCCCTGGGCATGCGTGTATTGCTCGATCGACTTGGCATCGAGGTGAGCCGGGTCGGCGTTGAAGCCGGCGCCCGGTTTGAGCAGGTTGGCAACGACCAGGCCGATGGCCAGCGCGAAGGTGGAGACCACTTCGAAGTACAGCAGCGCCTTGCCGCCTACGCGGCCGATCTTCTTGACGTCTTGCATGCCGGCAATGCCGGAGACCACGGTACAGAAGATCACCGGGGCGATGATCATCTTGATCAGTTTGATAAAGCCGTCGCCCAGCGGTTTCATGTCGACGGCGTTCGAGGGGTAGAACACCCCCAGCAGCACGCCTGCCACGATGGCGAACAGCACCTGCACATACAGGATTTTATAGAACGGTTTTTTCACGAGTGGTCTCCTCTTGCGGGTTGATGGATGCGATCATCCGCGCATTGGATCGCCCGCTCAATTGTGGATAACCGCAGATATGCACTTTCGCTATATCGGGTATTGCGCCATGGCGGGCGTGCTGCGGCGCAGCATTTCATGCGTGCGCTTGGAGCATTGCCCGCGCTGCGCTACACTGCCGTAGCGTCGCGCGCGAGGCAACCGGCAAATCGCCGGTTTCTTTGTTTTTTACTACCAAATAACGACGCCGGATAAAACCGTAGCGAGCGGAAGGGAGTTGTGGCCGAGAAGCGCAACCGTACTGAAGTACGGTGAGCATCGCAGGCCGCAAACACCGACGCGCAGTAGGTTTTCTCCGGTGTTAAAGGAATCGCATGATCGAAGCCAGCATCAAATCCGTCCAGTGCATTTCCCCCGCGGGCTTGCACACCATGTCCTACAAGGAATGGGGCGCACCGGACAATCCGAACGTGCTCGTCTGCGCCCACGGCGTGACGCGCGTGGCGGACGACTTCGACAACCTGGCGCGCGCCATGGCCAGCGATTACCGCGTGATCTGCCCCGACGTGGTGGGACGCGGGCGCTCGGGCTGGCTGGCCAATCCCCAGTTCTACCGCGTGCCGCAGTATGTGAGCGACATGGTGACCCTGCTGGCGCGCGTGCTGGCCTATGGCGAACGCCAGACGGTGGACTGGTTCGGCACCTCGATGGGCGGCTTGATCGGCCTGGGCCTGGCATCGTTGCCCAACAGCCCGATCAGCAAGCTGGTGCTGAACGATATCGGCCCGACCCTGGCGCCGGAAGCCTTGCAGCGCATCGGCGACTACATCGGCCAGGACTTGCGTTTCGAGACATTCGAACAAGGCGCCAAGTTCGTGCGCGACGTGTCCGCCAGCTTCGGCCCGCACACGGACGCGGAATGGCATAAACTGGCCGTCGATGTGTTGCGCCAGGATAAGGATGGTCACTGGCGCCGCCACTATGATATGGGACTGGCCATGCCGTTCCGTTCGGCCACGCCGGAATCGGCGGCCAGCGACGAAGCCATGCTGTGGGCCGCGTATGATGCCGTACGCTGCCCCACCTTGCTGGTGCGCGGGTCGGAATCCGATTTGCTGTCGCATGCGACGGCGCAAATGATGCTGGGCCGTGGCCCGAAAGCGGAGCTGGTGGAAATCGCCGGCGTGGGCCATGCGCCCACTTTTATCCACGACGACCAGATCGCCATCGCACGCAAGTTTTTGCTGGGCAAGTAAGAAGGCAACAAGCAATACCGCCATACAGATTTTGAAACAACCGAAAGTAAAAGCATGGAAATTACACGACTGCACGTAGGCAAACGCCTCTCCGAAGTAGCGATACATAACAACACCATCTACCTGGCTGGCCAGATCGCCGAAGACACCACGCAGGGCATCGTCGGCCAGACGCGCGAAGTGCTGGGCCACGTCGACCGTTTGCTGATGGAAGCGGGCAGCGACAAGACTTGCATCCTGTCATGCCAGATCTACATCGCCGACATGAAGGATTTCGCCGGCATGAATGAGGTGTGGGACGACTGGGTCGCGTCAAGCCACACGCCGCCGCGCGCCACGGTGGAAGCGAAACTGGCCAATCCGGCATGCCTGGTTGAAATCGTCATCATCGCTGCAGAGCGCTAGCTTATGCAGTTATTTAGTTTTTAAGTTTATAAGGCATCACATGGTTTCCATCTCGGCCCCGAATAGCGCCACATCGGAACAACTGGTAGAGGGCTTGAGCGCGCCGGACAGCGCACGCGTGCTGGACGCGTTCGCGTATGCCACCGAAGCGTATGGCGACAAGCAGACCTTTGCCGGCCGCTCTGCGCTGGATTTCGCCCTCGGCGTGGCCACCACCCTGGCTTTCCTGCGCAGCGATGCGGAAACGCGCATTGCCGGCCTGATGTTCGAGCTGACCTTGCTGGAGCCGGATACGGCGGCCGACATCGAGCCGCGCTTCGGCAAGCAGGTGTGCGACCTGGCAACCGGCGTGCGCCAGCTGATCCGCCTGCGCGCGCTGACCCAGGCGCCGCACGGCAGCGCTGCCGGTCGTGGCAAGAATGCGGCGCAGCAAGCCGTGGCCCAGGTGGAAACCTTGCGCAAGATGCTGCTGGCAATGGCCTCCGACATGCGCGTCGTGCTGGTACGCCTGGCCGCTTGCGTGACCACCTTGCGTTACTTTGCCGAACTAAAACTGTTCAACGAAATGACGCGTGAATACGGCAAGGAAACCCTGGATTTGTACGCGCCGCTGGCCAACCGCCTCGGTATCTGGCAGCTGAAGTGGGAACTGGAAGATTTGTCGTTCCGCTTCATCGAACCGGAAGCATATAAACGCATCGCCAAGATGCTGGAAGAAAAGCGCATGATGCGCGAGGGCTTTGTTTCCTCGGCAATTTTGCGCCTGCAAACGGAGCTGGCTTCGGCCGGTATCCAGGCGGAAGTATTTGGCCGCCCGAAACACATTTACAGCATCTGGAACAAGATGCGCGGCAAGGAACTCGATTTCACGTCCCTGTACGATGTGCGCGCCTTCCGCGTCATCGTTTCCGACGTAAAAACTTGCTACACGGTACTGGGTGTGGTCCACAATATCTGGACCCCTATCCCGAAAGAATTCGACGATTACATTTCGCGCCCGAAACCCAATGGATATCAGTCGCTGCACACGGTGGTGACGGCCGAGGATGGCCGCCCGCTGGAAGTGCAAATCCGCACCAATGAAATGCACAGCTTCGCCGAATACGGCGTGGCCGCGCACTGGCGCTACAAGGAAGAGGGCGGCTCGAACTTTGCCGGCCAGAAATACGACGAAAAGATCGCCTGGCTGCGCCAGTTGCTGGCGTGGAAGACGGAAGTGGCAGACGCCGTTGTGGGCCAGGAAGAAATTCAGCGCGAATGGGTGGAAAAGCTCAAATCGGCCACCTTGGACGACCGCATCTTCGTCATGACGCCGCAGGCGCGGGTGCTGGAACTGCCCGTGAGCGCGACGCCCGTCGACTTTGCGTATCACCTGCATACGGACGTGGGCCACCGCTGCCGCGGCGCCAAGGTCGACGGCATCATGGTGCCCCTGAATACGCAGTTGAAGAACGGCCAGACCTGCGAAATCATCACGGCCAAGGGCGCGCCGGGCACGGCCGGGCCGTCGCGCGACTGGCTCAGCGCCGGCTACGCCGTCAGCACGCGCACGCGCTCGAAGATTCGCGCCTGGTTTCACGCCATCGACATGCAGGAAACCCTGGCCCATGGCCGTGCGCTGGTGGAAAAATCCTTGCAGCGCGAAGGCAAGACGGCCGTCAACCTCGAGGCGCTGGCGCAAAAGCTGGGCTTTGCGAAAGTCGACGAGCTGTTCCTGTCGGTCGGCAAGGATGAATTCAGCCTGCGCCACGTGGAGCAGGCGCTGCACGACAATGGCGAAGTGGTGGTGCCGGAAGACGCCGTGCTGGTGGGCAAAAGCCGCGCATCCAGCGTGGAGCAGGGCGCCAAGTCCGGCGTGCTGGTGGTGGGAACCGAGGGTTTGATGACGGTCTTGGCCAAGTGCTGCAAGCCGGCGCCGCCCGATAGCATCGTCGGTTTTGTGACGCGCGGCAAGGGCGTCTCGATTCACCGCGCCACCTGCAAAAATTTCGAGGAAATGCGCGCCAAGTCGCCCGAAAGAGTGCTCTTCACGGAATGGGGCAGCACGGGCGGGCACGACACCGTGTATCCGGTCGACATTTTCATTCTGGCCGGCGACCGTCAGGGCTTGCTGCGCGACATCTCCGAAATTTTCTCGCGCGAAAAGATCAACGTCATCGGTGTCAACACCCAAAGCGCCAAGGGCCAGGCCCGCATGACCTTTACGGCCGAGATCAGCTCGACGGCGCAGCTATTGAAGGCCTTGAATGTCATCAAGGACGTGAGTGGTGTCCTGGAGGCAAGGCGCAGTTGACGCAATGAACTGCCGGGGTCAGACCCCCAAGGCCGCTAACGCAAAGTGTTGAGCTAGCGTGGCCGAGGGTCTGACCCCAGGCCTTGCTAGTGGGTCTTGTCACCCGCATGCAACCCAGCCATCGCGGCCGTCTCCGGCTGCAGAGTGATGTGATCGATACCGTGCTTGCTGAGTAACATCTTCTTGATCGCCCGCAAGACCTTCGGCCAATGGTCGAGGTGCTCGATTTCCACGTGGCCGATCAGGGCCGGCTGGCCCGGCGACATGTCCCACACATGCAGGTCGTGCACGGCGATCACGCCGTCCACTTGTTCCACGTCAGCGCCCACGGCGATGTAATCGATATGCATGGGCACGCCTTCCATCAGGAAGTGGTAAGACTCTTTCAATACCCCGAAGGTGGATTTCAGGATCAGCAGCGACACCAGCACGGACAGCAGTGGGTCGATCTGCATCCAGCCCGTGAAGTAAATCACGGCGCCGGCGATGATGGCGGCAACCGAGCCGAGCAAATCGCCCATCACGTGCACGAGAGCGGCGCGCGTGTTGACGCTTTGCTTGTCTTTCGACAAGACCCACGCCACTACCACGTTGATCGCCAGGCCGATGAAGGCAACGATGAAGACCATGCCGCCCTTGACCGGTTGCGGCGCGGAAAAGCGCAGCGCGGCTTCATAGCAGATCCAGCCCACCACGCACAGCATGGCCAGGCCGTTGACGAAGGCGGCCAGCGCTTCGGCGCGGCCAAAGCCGAACGAATGGCGCGGCGAGGGAGGGCGGCGCGCGATGAGCTGCGCCAGCAGTGCCAGGCCCAGCGCGGCCGCGTCCGTGACCATGTGGCCCGCGTCGGAGATCAGGGCCAGCGAATTGGACAGGAAGCCGGCCGCCACCTCGATGCCCGCAAACGACAGGGTCAGGCCCAGCGCCCACGCGAGGATGCTCTGGCTGCGCCCCTCGAACGAATGGGTGTGCTTGGCGTCGCCTTTCAGGTGGGCGTGCAAATGGGTGGCGTCGTGTTTGGTAGTCTCGTGCATGGAGTAGTTGGTGGGTGGGTGTTGCGCTAGTGTAAAGGAAATGGCGCGATGCCGGGCGCGAACACGCGCCAGGAGGCGCTAACTGGCGGGTGACAAAGCAAGAGATTTGGCTGCACGGTTCCCTGCATAATGAATTGCCGATGCCAGCCAAATTGGCGCCTGGCGGCATGGCAAGCTGAAATGCATGAAAGTTGCTTTACCTACCTGGAGATCCAACAATGAAGATGACATTGAAGGCGCATTTGAGCGTCGTGATCGGTTTTTTGTCGCTGCTTTCCATCGTGATCGGCTTGTTTGGCCTGTACGGGATGAACAAGACCAATGAGGGCTTGAAGACAGCCTATGAAGACCGTACCGTGGCCTTGGAGCAAGTCGCTCGCATCGACAGCCTGCTGGTGCGCAGCCGGCTGCAGCTGGCCGAGGCCCTGCTCGACCCCATCGCCACGAAAATCCACGCCAAGGCTGAGACGATAGAGACGACGATTGTCGAGGTTAACAAGATATGGAATGCCTATATGGCGACGTACCTGACGCCGCACGAGAGGCTACTGGCCGATAAGTTTGCCATCGACCGCGAGAAAATGGTCAAGGAAGGCCTTTTGCCCGCCGTCTCCGCCTTGCGCGAAGGCAAGATTGACGGCGCCAGGCAAGCCGAGGCGCACCTGCAATCGCTGATTCCAGCCGTGCGCGAAGGCATCAATGCTTTGCACAAGCTGCAAGTCGACGAGGCGAAAAAGGAATACGAAGAGTCGAGCTCGCGCTATGTCACCTTGCGCACGATCATCATCGTGATCATTGCCGCCGGTGCGCTGCTGGCCGCCATGATCGGGTTTTTCCTGATCCGCAATATTTATCGCCAACTGGGCGGCGAGCCGGAGTACGCGGCGCATATCGTGCGCAGCATTGCGGCCGGCGACCTGGCCGTGCAGGTGACCACGCACAGAGGCGACCAGCACAGCTTGCTATATGCAATGCAGATCATGCAACAAAACCTGGCGCAGGCGGTCGGTGAAATACGCGAGTCCATCGATACGATAGCCACTGCCTCGGGGCAGATCGCCACTGGCAACCATGACCTGTCGTCACGTACTGAAGAGCAAGCCAGTTCTCTCGAGGAAACGGCTTCATCGATGGAGGAGCTGACTTCCACCGTCAAGCAGAATGCGGACAATGCGCGCCAGGCGAATCAGCTAGCGCTGTCCGCATCGAACGTCGCGCTGAAGGGGGGCGAAGTGGTCGCGCAGGTGGTCGGCACGATGGGCTCGATCAACGAATCGGCGAAGAAGATCGTCGACATCATCGGCGTCATCGATGGCATCGCATTTCAGACGAATATCCTGGCCTTGAACGCGGCCGTGGAAGCGGCGCGGGCCGGCGAGCAGGGGCTCGGTTTCGCCGTAGTAGCCAGCGAGGTGCGCAATCTGGCGCAGCGGTCGGCCGCCGCGGCCAGGGAAATCAAGGAATTGATCACCCATTCCGTCGATGCCGTCGATACCGGCAGCAAGCTGGTCGAGCAGGCGGGCGCGACGATGGAGGAAATTGTCGAGAGCGTCAAGCGCGTGACCGATGTCATGAGCGAAATCACGGCCGCCAGCCAGGAGCAGACGTCGGGTATCGAGCAGATCAATCAAGCCATTACGCAAATGGATACCGTGACACAACGAAATGCGGCTCTGGTGGAAGAAGCTACGGCGGCGGCCGAATCCTTGCAGGACCAGGCCGCCAGCCTGGTGCAAGTGGTCAGCATCTTCAGGCTGGCCGCACCGGGCGCCGCCAGCACGGCAGTGGCCCCGGCGGCCAGCTTGGCGCGCGGCGCCCGGCGTGTGGCAGGCAACGCGAATCAGCTGAAACGCGCGGCAACGGCGAGCGTCACTACACGGGCCGGCCACGTGTTCCAGGCGCTGTAAGCGGCCGTGCTGTGCCGTGCCGGCCTCATGCGGCTGGTGCCGTGGTCTCGCCAAACTTGCCTTCGCGGAAATCCTGTACGGCCTGGAACACTTCCGCCTGGGTATTCATGACAAACGGGCCATATTGCGCGATGGGTTCGTTCAAGGGCTGGCCGGCGACGAGGATCACGCGGCCGCCTTCGGGGGCTTCGATGCGCACGCCGTCGCTGCCCGGCGTGTTGGCGAAGATGGCCATGCGCAGGGCGGGCACGGCCTTGCCATCGACCTGCACTTCGCCACGAAACGTGTACAGGAAGGCGTTATGGCCTGGCGGCAATGGCTGCTCGAAGCTGCTGCCGGCCGGTAAATCGATATCGAGGTATAGCGGCTGCGTCAGTTCGCGCTGCACGGCACCCGTCACGCCATGGCTTGCGCCGGCGATTACTTGCACGGTCACACAAGCGTCCGTCGTGTAGCGGGGGATTTCGCTGCTGGTGAAATCGCGGTACCACGGCGTGCGCATCTTGTCGCGCGCGGGCAAGTTCAGCCACAGCTGAAAACCTTCCATCACGCCTTCTTCCTGCTCCGGCATTTCCGAGTGGATCACGCCGCTGCCGGCCGTCATCCATTGCACGCCGCCCGACGTCAGCAAGCCTTCGTGGCCGGCGCTGTCCTTGTGGCGCATGCGTCCCGTGATCATGTACGAGACCGTCTCGAAACCGCGGTGCGGATGCTCGGGGAAGCCGGCGATGTAGTCGTTCGGCTGGTCGCTGGCAAAGTTGTCGAGCATCAAAAACGGGTCGAGACGGCGCTGCAATTGCTGCGTCAGCACGCGGTTGATCTTCACGCCGGCGCCATCCATGACGGCCTGGCCGGCGATCACGCGCTCGACGGCGCGTGGCTTGTTGACGGTGGTGGTATCGCTCATTGTTCTCTCCTCTAGGCCAGGACGACGCCAGTGCGCCGCCCCTTTCACTGCTGCGATTACACCAGGATCGCGTTGATCTCGGCGTCCGCTTGCGCCTGCGCCTTGGCAACGGCTTCCGGGCCCATGCCCATGCCTTCCGAATACACGTATTGCACCTCGGTCAGGCCCAGGAAACCGAACATGGTGTTCAGGTAAGGCACCTGGCTATCGTTGGCGCTATCGCGGTGCAAGCCGCCGCGGGACAGGCCCACGTAGACTTTCTTGCCGGTCAAGAGGCCCACGGGGCCGTTTTCCGTGTATTTGAAGGTGACGTTGGCGCGGGCAATCGCGTCGAACCAGCTTTTCAGTTGCACGGTGATGCCGAAGTTGTACATGGGTGCGCCGATGACGATGACGTCGGCTGCTTGTACTTGCGCAATCAGCGCGTCGTCCAGGGCGATGCGGGCCGCTTGCTCCGGCGTGCGCTTGTCCGCTGGCGTGAACAGCGCTTGCAGGGTCGGCTCGTCGAGCACGGGGTGCGGTTGGGCAGCCAGGTCGCGGCGCGCCAGGGTGGCTACAGGGTTGGCGGCTTGTACGCGGGCAACGATGGCGTCAGCCAGGCGGGTCGAGGCGGAACCGGTGCTGCGGGCGCTGGAATTGATTTGCAGGATGTTCATCTTGTTTTCTCCGTGGTGAGGTGTCTTGCGATGGATGAACTATAGCAATTCCAAAATTGATGCGGAAGCCGTTAAAATGGATAACATTAATCCACTGATGGAACAATAAGGACACATGGATATCGATCCCGGAGATTTGTTGCTGTTCGCCCGCGTCGTCGAATGCGGCAGTTTCTCGCGCGCCGCCCAGCGCGTGGACTTGCCCAAGTCGACCCTGTCGCGGCGCATCTCGCTGCTGGAGGCGAAATTGGGCGAACGGCTGCTGCTGCGCACCACGCGCAAGCTGGCGCTGACGGAGTTTGGCGCCAGCCTGCTCGAGCATGCGCGCAAGGTGGTCGAGGAAACGGAGGCGGCCGGCGCGCTGGCCCAGCACCGCCAGGCCGGACCCAGCGGCTTGCTGCGCATTTCCATGCCGGCCGACTTTGGCGACGCGCTGATGCGCCAGGTGCTGGCTGAATTCGTGCGCCGCTATCCGGCCATTTCGCTGGAACTGGACTTGTCGGCACGCCGGGTGGATTTATTGGAAGAAAACTTTGACCTGGCCATCCGCATGGGCAACTTGCCCGACGACGCCAGCCTGGCCGCGCGCCGCGTGGCCTTCAGTACGCTGGCGCTGTATGCCTCGCCGCAATACACGAGCGTGCACGGCTTGCCCGAGCATCCGGACGATCTGTACGGCCATGATTTGCTCAGCTTGCCACGGGCCGTGCATGGCCTCGTGCATTGGACATTGATCCGTGGCAAGACGACGTGGGAGCGCGATTTACCCGTGCGCCTGCTGGCCAATTCTCCGGAATTGCTGGTGCGCATGGCCTGCACGGGCGTTGGCATCGCGGCCAGCACGGATCGCTTCGCCAAGGCCTATGTGGCGAAGGGGGAATTGGTGCGCGTGCTGCCGGAATGGAGTTTTCCGCTGGTCACGGGCTGGGCCGTGTTTCCCGGCCGGCGTTTGATGCCGGCCAAGACGCGCGCGTTTCTCGACTTGATGGAGGAAATGTACCAGACAGATGCGCCTGTCTAAACAGGCGCGTTTGTCAGTTACTTGGGCACGTTACCCATGACTTCACCCAGCTGTACGGGGCCGGCCGGTTGCCAGTTGGCGTTGAAGTCCACGGTGCTTTTCGGGAACAGCATGACGACGGTGGAACCGAGCAGGAAGCGGCCCAGCTCGTCGCCCTGTTTCAGCACGACATTGTCGTTGGCATAGCTCCAGTCGCGCACCTGGCCCGTGCGGGGCGGGTTGACGACGCCGTGCCAGACGGTGGCCATGCTGCCGACGATGGTGGCGCCCACCAGGCACATGACGAAGGGGCCGTTGGCCGTGTCGAACACGCAGACGACGCGCTCGTTGCGGGCGAACAGGCCGGGAATGCCGCGCGCCGTCGTCGGATTGACGGAAAACAATTCACCGGGAACATAAATCATGCGCGTCAAACGGCCGTCGCACGGCATGTGGATGCGATGATAGTCGCGCGGGCTCAGGTACAGATTGGCGAAGCTGCCGTGTTCGAACTGGGCCGCCAGGGCCGCATCGCCGCCCACCAGGGCCGTGGTGCTGAAGTTGTGGCCCTTGGCCTGGAAGATCTGGTCCTTGTCGATGCTGCCGAACTGGCTGATGCGGCCGTCGACGGGGCAGATGTAGTCGGCCTTGGCCAGCGGACGGGCGTCCGGGCGCAGCGCGCGCGTGAAAAAGTCGTTAAAGCTCGTGTAGTGCGTGATGTCCGGGTCCAGCGCCTCATCCATGTTGACGTTGTAGCGGCCGACGAACCAGCGGATCAAACGCGTGGTCATGGCGCCGCCCTTGGCACCGGCGATCCGGCCGGCAAAATTGGTCAACGCTCCCTTGGGCAGCAGATATTGAGGCAAAACGGCAAGACGGTCAGACACGATGGGTAGCCTTTGACGGGGTGATGAGAATCGACGAAAACGCATTATAGCGGCGATGTGGCGCGCAATGATATGTACCGTATGCAAGGGTGCGTACTACAGCCTGTCGCCGAATTTAATTTGCTATAGGGAATATTTTCAGGAAACTGTGCCACTCGGAAAAAATTCCAGCACAATACAGCGGCCTGTTTTTTAGCATTTAGCCATTTTTATTCAGCCAACTTTTTTAGCCAGGTCATGATGCCACGCCGTTGCCTTCGCCTTACCGTTGTTTGTTCCGCTGTCCTGTTTGCCTGGAATGCCCAGGCCCGGCAATCCGAAACGCCCGCCGCCACCGATGCTGTCACCGCTGCGCCGCTGAAGGCAGAAAAGCCCATGCAAAGCGTGGAAGTCAAGGGCGGCGGCTATGATCCGCGCCGCGACGATACGGCCAGCAAGATGGTCGTGGGCAGCGAGGAAATCCTCAAGTATGGCGACACGAATGTCACCGACGTGCTCAAGCGCTTGCCCGGCATTACTGTTTCCGGCGCGGCCGGGCGCTCGGGCGGCGAAATCCGCATGCGCGGCCTGGGTAGCGGCTACACGCAGATCTTGCTCAATGGGGAACGGGCGCCGGCCGGTTTTTCGCTCGATACCCTGTCGCCCGACGTCATCGAACGCATCGAGATTTTGCACGCGGCCAGCGCCGAATACAGCACGCAATCGATCGCCGGCACCATCAACGTGGTGCTGAAAAAGGCCGTGAAAACAGCGCAGCGCGAGCTCAAGCTGGGAGTGCAGGGCAGCGACGTGAGTTTTTCACCCAGCGTCAACGTGCAACTGTCCGACCGCGATGGCAATTTCTCCTACTCGCTGGCCGGCTCGCTGTTCCGCTACGACTACCATTATGACAATCCGGGACTGGAACTGGGCTACGCGCCCGATGGCCGGCAAAACCTGCTGCGCCTTACCAACGGCACGGGCGATGGCCGCCCGGAAGGCATCAATCTGTCGCCGCGCCTGAACTGGATACTGGCCAACGGCGACAATGTGACGGCGCAATTCTTCTTCAATGGCGGACGCTCGAATCACCGCAATGTCAGCCGTGCCGAGACGGAGCAGGGCTTGCGCCCCGACTACGACACCAACACGGGCAGCTCGGGCAACCACAATGCCTTCGGCCGCAGCGACCTGACGTGGATGCACAAGCTGGTCGGCGGCGCCCGGCTGGAATTGAAAGTGGGCGCCTCGGCCGCCCGCAATACCTCCGACAGCCTGCAGCAAGGTTTTATCGACGGCAGCGGCCTGGCGCTGGAGCGCAAGGTGGGCGTGAAAGCGACGGAAAACGGCGTCAGTTCCACCGGCAAGTATTCCACGCCCTTGCTGCCCGGCCACGCCCTGTCGATGGGCTGGGATGGCGCCTACACCGAGCGTGAGGAAACGCGCCGGCAGCGCGAAGCGGCCCTGGGCGCCTCGGGTGCGCGTCCGCCCGTCAACAGCGACGAAGGTTTCGACGCCACCATTTCGCGCCTGGCCCTGTTTGTGCAGGACGACTGGGAAATCACGCCGCGCTGGTCGATGTATGCGGGTGTGCGCTGGGAAGGCATCGATACGCGCAGCGCGGGCGACACTTATGAAGAAGTGCAGCAGCGCACCAGCGTGTGGAGCCCGCTGCTGCAAACCCTGTGGAAGTTGCCTGATACCAAGGGCGACCAGGTGCGCCTGGCCCTGACCCGCACCTACAAGGCGCAGCCCACGTCGAGCCTGATTCCGCGCCGCAATACCTCGACCAACAATAGCCAGACGGACCCCGACCGCGAGGGCAATCCGTATCTGAAACCGGAGCTGGCGCTGGGCATCGATGTTTCGTACGAGCACTACTGGGCCGAAGGCGCCTTGCTCAGCGCGCGCGCCTCGGCCCGCCGCATCGACGGCTACACGCGCCAGGGCTTGCTGGTCATCAATGAGCGCTGGGTCTCCACGCCCGTCAACGATGGCCGCGCGAATACACAGACACTGGAACTGGAAGCGAAGTTCCCGCTGCGCGCCGTGCTGGCCGCGCCCGTGCCGGCCATCGACCTGCGCGCAAGTGTCAGCCGCAACTGGTCGCAGGTGGAACAGGTGCCGGGGCCAAGCAACCGTCTCGACCAGCAAACGCCCGTCAGCGGCAACTTCGGTCTCGACTACAAGACGCCGGACGGCATGCTGACGACGGGCGGCAGCTTCAACTTCCGCAATGGCGGCCCCGTGCGCATCACCGAGCGCCAGAGTGCCTACACGTCGCCGCGGCGCGACCTCGACATGTATGCGCTGTGGAAGTTCGATGCGAAGAACCAGCTGCGCCTGGCCGTGTCGAATTTGCTGGCGCAGGACTTCGAAAGCACCACCACATATGCGGATGCCAGCGGCACCATCGTGCGCAACAGCATTTCGCCGAGTTCGCCGCAGGCGCGCGCGACCCTGGAAATGAAGTTCTGACGGGTCTGCTTACTTGCTACTTTCGCGGTGAAACTCCGGCCGGCATCCCCGCTGGCCTATAATCTCGGCAATCGCGCGCGCGGCCCGTCCGTGCGCGCCACCTTTTCATTTGCCAAGATTGCTTTCCCCATGACGTTTTCCTCCCTCGGCCTGATCGATCCCCTGGTCCGCAAACTTGACGAGCTCGGCTATGCCAAGCCCACGCCCGTACAGGCGCAAGCGATTCCCGCCGTGCTGGCCGGGCGCGACCTGATGGCCGCCGCCCAGACGGGCACGGGCAAGACGGCCGGCTTTGCCGTGCCGCTGCTGCAGCGCCTGACTTTGGAAGGCGTGGTGGCGCCCCAGTGCGTGCGCGTGCTGGTGCTGGTGCCTACGCGCGAACTGGCCGAGCAAGTGTATGCCAGCTTCCGCAGCTATGGCGGCAATTTGCCGCTGCGCAGCTTTGTCGCCTATGGCGGCGTGCCCATCGAGCCGCAGATCAGCAAATTGCGCAAGGGTCTCGACGTGCTGGTGGCCACGCCGGGCCGCCTGTTGGATTTGCAGACGCAGGGCGCCGTCAAGTTCGAGCAAGTGCAGACGCTGGTGCTGGACGAGGCGGACCGCATGCTGGATCTGGGATTCGAACGCGAGCTCGACTTGCTTCTGATGAGCATGCCCAAGCAGCGCCAGACCCTGCTGTTCTCGGCCACCTTCTCGGACGCCATCCGCGCCATGGCGAAAACCATGCTGAAGGATCCCGTCTCGGTGGAAGTGAGCGCGCGTAACAGCACGGTCAAGGCCGTGAAGCAATCGGTCATCGTGTGCGACAAGAAACGCAAGCCGGAATTGTTTTTGCACTTGCTGAAGAAAAAGCGCTGGGGCCAGGTCCTGGTCTTCGTCAAGACCCGCAAGGGCGTCGAGTTACTGGTGAACACCTTGCTGGAGCAGGGCGTGCGCGCCGACTCCATCCACGGCGACAAGACGCAGCCGAACCGCCTGCGCGCGCTGGCCCGTTTCAAATCCGCCGAGGTGCAAGTGCTGGTGGCTACCGACGTGGCCGCCCGTGGCCTCGATATCGACCAATTGCCCGTCGTCGTCAATTTCGACTTGCCCACCGTGGCGGAAGACTATATCCACCGCATTGGCCGCACGGGCCGCGCGGGCGCCTCGGGCGAGGCAATTTCCCTCGTCTGCGCCGACGAGGTGGAATTGCTGTCGGCCGTGGAAGCGTTGACGCGGCAAACCCTCAAACGCAACGAGGAGCCCGGTTTCGAGGCCGAGCACCGCGTGCCGGGCACGTCCGCCGGTGGCACGATCCAGAAAAAGGCCGTCAAGGTGCTGGCGCCGAAGGCGGCCGAGCGGGCCAAGAAGCGCCGCTTCTACAAATAAGCGGCGCAGTTAGCTTGGCGAGGCAAGGCGCGCTGCACGGATATGGCATTCGTGCCATCATGCGCCATGACCTCGATACCTTTGTTCCCGCTCAATACGGTGCTGTATCCCGATGGCTATCTGCCCCTGCAGATCTTCGAGGTGCGCTACCTGGACATGATACGTCAGTGCATCATGGGCGAGCAGCCGTTTGGCGTGGTGCAGCTGCTGGACGGCGCGGAAGTGCGCAAGCCGGGCCAGCACGAAACCCTGGCGCCCGTGGGCACCCTGGCGCGCGTCATCGACTGGGCCGCGCCCCTGTCGGGATTGCTGCAAATCAAATGCATGGGCATGCAGCGCTTTCATATCCTCTCCAGCGAGCAGCTCAAGCACGGCTTGTGGATGGCGCAGATTGAATCCTTGCCGCCCGATAAAACCATTCCCATCCCGCAAGAGCAGCAAAACGTGGCCGACGCGCTGGGCGCCCTGATCCGCACCTTGCAGGAGGAAAAGATCCCGCCTGATCAAATGCCCTTGCAGCCGCCGTATCGCCTCGACGAGTGCGGCTGGGTGGCGAACCGCTGGTGCGAGCTGCTGTCCCTGAGCGCCATGCAAAAACAATTGCTGCTGAGCCAGGACAATCCCGTGCTGCGCCTTGAACTGGTGCAGGATATGTTGACGGAAAATGGTTTACTCGAAGAGTAAATCTGCTGAAGCCGCATGTTTTCTCACGCTTGCGTTGTGCAATTGCAATCTTTATTGAGAAATACTTTACGCTTAGCCGCCGCTGGCATAAGATAGTGCCCCTTGGCAAGATTGCCTTGGGCAACATTCAAGAGCAGACGACATGGCAAAAGTAAGCGCGGAACAGATCAATGCGGCAATGGAAGCGATGGCGGGCGAAGGCCAGGCCATCACGGTGCGCGCCTTGCGCGAACGGCTGGGCAACGGCGCCTGTCTCGGCACCATCAGCAAGCTCTTGCTGCGCCGCAAGGCGGGTGCGCAACGCCAGATCGCTGCCGCCGCCGAACTGTCGCCCGTGCTGCAGCAAGCCATCCTCGATTATGTAGGACAGGAATTAAGCGCCAGCCACAGCGCGCATGAAGCCGAGATGAACGACAATCAACAGGAATTGATGGATCTGGCCAGCGAGAACGAGCGCCAGCAAGAGTTGCTCGACCTGCAGGCGGGCGAACTGGAAACCTTGCGCGAGGAACTCGAACGGGAGCGGCAAGTGGCGAACCAGGCGCGCACGGACCTGGCCAAGGCGCAGCTGCGCCTGGAAGGCTTGCCGCGCCTGGAAGAGGCTGCCGAGCAGGCGCGCATGGATCTGGCCAAGGCGCAATTCAAGCTCGAAGGCATCCCACGCCTGGAAGAGGCGGCCGAAGCGGCGCGCGCCGAACTGATCCAGGCCCAGCTGAAGCTGGAAAGCCTGACCCGCGTGGAAACGGAACTGGCGGCCGCGCGCCTGGAACTGGAAGCGGAACGCGAAGAGCTGGGCGAAACGCGCGCCGAGCTGGACGAGGAGCGCACCCTGCGCATCAAGGCGCAGCAGTTCATCGTCGATCCCATCTTCAAAACCCCTGTCTGAGGACACCTGACCAAACCTGCTGCGCGTCGCGCTTTGCGGCCTGCGATGCTCACCGTACTGGAGTACGGTTGCGCTTCTTAGCCACAAATCACTGCCGCTCGCGTCGGTTTTGTCAGGTGTCGATGCGCCGGGGGTATGTGTTATGCGTGCTGAAACGGGCCTTGCTGGCTTAAAATGGCGCACTGTCGCGCCATGCCGTGCGATGCCTTGATCGCAAAGAAGGTTTATGTCTGTAGAAAAAGAAGTGCCGCTGCCGCTTGCGGCCGCCCCGATATCGCCGCGCGCCTTGCCGCCCAGGCCGCCAGCCGCATTCAGTTCACCCGCAGCAGCTCTTGCGCGCAAGCAGGCGCGCGAAGACAAGGATGCGCAGGTACGCGGCGTCACATCCATCGAGGCCATGCGCGAGGCCATCAAGCAGGCGGCGCGTGACTTGCCCACCATCACCGAGGTGCCGCGCCTGGCCATGCTGGACGCGGCCGCTTTCCGCGCGCGCGCCGCGCTGGGCTTGCCATTCCTGATGCGCGGGCTGGTGCAGCGCTGGCCCTTATCCAGGCTGGAGCCCGCAGTCTTGCGCGAACAGTTCAGACACGTGCCCGTGCGTGCGCGGGTGGGCGACTACATCAACACGGCGTTTGCCGCCGACCGCGCCATGCAAGACATGTCGATGGGGCAATATCTGGACCTGGTGGCAGAGGGCAAGTACGCCTTGCCGCCATACCTGGGCAACCTGGAATTGCGCGAGCTGAACCGCCTGTGCCACTGGCCCACGTATTTTGACAAGATGGGCCCGCCGCGCTTCTGGGTCGGGCCGGCTGGCACGGTGACGCCCCTGCATTGTGATTACGACGACAATGTCTTCGCGCAAGTGTGGGGCCGCAAACGCATCTTTTTATCGCCGCCGCACCACGATGCCTTTCTCTATCCCAGCGAAGCGAACGCCATCCTGTTCGGTTCGCCCTTCGACCCGGAAGCGCCCGATTTCGAGCGCTTTCCCCTGGCGCGCCAGGCCAGCATGATCGAATGCATCGTCGAGCCCGGCGACATGCTGTACGTGCCCGCCGGCTGGTACCACCAGGTGCGCGCGCTGACGTTTTCCCTGTCGTCGAATCGCTGGGCCAGGGCCGTGCCGCTGGCCCTGCATGGCGGGGCGGCGCTGCGGCGTACGGCCGATTGAACCATCATTCTTGAATCACTACTGGAGCAGCATATCGATACCCTGGCCCGCGCCCTGATACTTGCCACAACTTACATTGAACGTCTGGACGAGGGCGATCCTGATGCCGACATTGCCGCACTGGAATCGGTCGCGGCCGAATTGCAGCATGCCAGCGCGGAAGAGCAAGCCAGCCTGGTACGGGCCGCCCATGCGCTGGGCGTGCCTGGCTGGCCGGAAGAGATGGGTCTACTCTAATTAGCAAGTACACCGGTGTGATTTTTGCTTGCATCCGGCGGTTCACGCTGCCTTACTGTTGCACTGCCTTGGCCGCGCCGTTCCCCCGTTTCGGCCGCCATTCGCTGAGGATGCCCGCGCCAATGATCAGGATGGCACCCACGATGGCCAGGGCCGGCAGGCGCTCGCCGGCGATGCGGCCGATCACGCCGGCCCACACGGGTTCGCCTGCGTAGATCAAGGTGGCCTTGGTGGCGGAGATGCGCTTTTGCGCCCAGTTCATCACATATTGAATCAGCGCGCTGGCGCAGCCCAGGGCCAGGACGCTGAAGATGAAAGTCTTGCTGAGGACCGGCGGCGCTTCGCCCATGACGGGCATCAGCAGCAGGGCGATCAGGGATGCCGTCGCCAGTTGCACGATGGTCACGCGCAAGATGTTCAATTGCGGCGAGACGCGGCTGATGAGGATGATTTCCAGCGCGATGGCGATGGCGCCCACGGCCGTGATCAGCTCGCCCGTGCCAAAACCCATGCTCAAGCCATCCGTGCCGGTGAGCAGCAGCAAGCCGGCGAAAGCCAGCACCACGGCCGCCCACACGGCAGGGTGGGGCCGCTGCTTGAAGACCAGCCATTGCACCAGCGGCACGATGGGCACATAGAAGGCCGTGATGAAAGCTGACTTGCTGCTCGTGATATACATCAAGCCATAGGTTTGCAGCGCGTAGCCGCCAAAGATGCTCACGCCGATGGCCATACCCGTCAGCAACTCCGCTTTCGTCAACTGGCGCAGCTGGCCGCGGCAAATCAGGGCGCCGATACTGGCGGCCACGGCAAAGCGGGCGGCCACGAAGGCCAATGGCCCGCTGACCGTCACGGCATGCTGCACGATGAGAAAAGTACCGCCCCAGATGAAGGTAATGGCGATCAGGGCCAGTTCGGGCAGGCCGAGGGCGGGCGGGGGACTTGCGTGTGTTTTCATGGGGCGCTATGCTATGAGCAAAATATTTCCCATCATCATAGGAGCAATATATTGCGCAGTCAAGCCGAGGACGGTGGTGTGCTGGCACACCTGGCCAGAAATCTGCGGCGCTTGCGCCTGGCTGCCGGCCTGAGCCAGGAAGAGCTGGCGCGCAAGTCGGGCCTGAGCCGGCGCATGGTCAATGGCGTCGAGGCGGGCAGCACCAACATCAGCCTGGCTAACCTCGACCATGTGGCGGCCGCGTTGAGCGTGGCCTTTGTCGACCTGGTGCAGCCGCCGCAGCAGCCGCACGACAGCCTGCGCGTGCTGATGTGGCAAAGCGCCTCGCAGGCGAGCCAGGCCGTGCTGCTGGGCGCGGCGCCCGCCAGCCGCCAGGTGGAATTGTGGTCGTGGACCCTGGCACCGGGCGAGCGCTATGATGCGCAAGCCGATCCGGCGGGCTTCAGCGAAATGATCTACGTGCTGGAAGGAACGCTGCAACTCGTGCTGGCGGCGGAAACCAGACAGCTGGCTGCGGGCGATTTTCTTGTCTTCAGTAGCGCGCAAGCGTATGCCTACGTGAATGCGGGCGCGTCCACCTTGCGGTTTACGCGCAATGTCGCCAGCTGACGGCGCAGTTACTTGAGGCTACACCCCACCAGCAGCAGCATCGGCCGCTCGCGCTCTTCCGCCAGGGCCGGTTGCTGCGCGACCTGTGCGTCGGTCGGGCCCCATTCTTCCACATGTTCCAGCTGGAAACCGGCGTGTAACAGCGCATTGATGGTCGTGCTCAGGGTGCGATGCTGCTTGATCACGCCGGGCGCCAACCAGTCCGACACGCGCGGGCCTTGCTGCTGGTAGCTGTCGACAGGCCAGCACGTGCGGCCTTGCGCATCCGTCAGCCAGCCAGGCTGGCGCGGCGACATGAAGATCGGGTGTTCGATGGAAAACACCAGCTTGCCGCCCGGTTGTAAACTCTGGCGGATGGCGGCCACCAAGGTGGCAAAATCCTCGATGTAGTGGAAGGCCAGTGAGCTGTAGACGAGGTCGTAGCTGGCCGGCGGCAAGGCCAGTTGTTCCAGGTCAAGCCGGGCATATTCGAGCGCCGCGTGTGTCCCCATGGCGTTCGCCTGCGCCAGCATCTTTTCCGACACATCCACGCCCAGCACCCGCGCCGCGCCAGCGTCAGCCGCCCAGCGGCAGAACCAGCCATAGCCGCAGCCCAGGTCGAGCACGCTTTTTCCCTGCAGTGTGGGCAGCATGGCGCGCAGGGCTGGCCATTCGGGTGCGCTGTCGAGTCCGCCGATGGAGCGGGGCAGCTGGCTGTAGGCCGTGAAGAAGGCGTCGTTGTCGTAGATATTCTGTGTCATGTGTCTTGATCCTTTTGGACTGTGCGTTTGGCGTGGCCGCCCCGCTGCGCCCGGTAAATGCCCGCGTGGCCGGAAAACAGATAAGCCACGACGCAGGCGATGGCCGCGTACACGCCGATTTCGGCGCCAAACAGTTCCATGGCCATCAGGGTCGAGGCGATGGGCGTATTGGCCGCGCCGGCAAACACGGCAACGAAGCCGATGGCGGCCAGCAGGGTGACGGGCTGGTGCAGCAGGGGCCCCAGCGCATTGCCCAGGGTCGCCCCGATGAAGAACAGGGGCGTCACTTCGCCGCCCTTGAAGCCGGTGCCCAGCGAGACGATGGTAAATGCCATCTTGCCGAGAAAATCCCAGGCGGGCAGCGGTGTCTTCAGCGCGTCGACGATGGTGGGAATGCCCAGGCCGATGTAACGATCCGTGCCGATCAGCCACACGGCGAGCGCGATGAGTACGCCACCGGCCAGCGGACGCAGGGGAGGATAGCTGATCCAGCGCTTCATCAGAGCGCTCAAGCCGTGCGTGGCTTGCGCAAACACTTTACCCGTCACGCCGAACAGCACGCCCGCGATCACCATGGCGCACAAAGTCCAGGCGGAAAGGGCGGGGATCAAAGGCACGGCGTAATGCGTATGCTGGACGCCCCACAGCAAGCCCACCTGGTCGGCGATGACGGCAGCAGCCAGGCAGGGCAGCATGGCTTCGTAGCGCAAGCGGCCGATGGCCAGCACTTCCAGGCCGAAGATGGCGCCCGCCAGCGGCGTGCCAAAGACGGAGGCAAAGCCGGCGCTGATGCCGGCCATCAGGATGATGCGGCGGTCTTCATTGTTCAGGCGAAATATGCGCGTCAGCTGGTCGGCCAGCGCGCCGCCCATCTGCACGGCCGTGCCTTCGCGTCCGACAGAGGCGCCGAACAAATGCGAGAGGACGGTGCCGCCCAGCACCAGCGGCGCCATGCGCAAGGGGATGATTTTTTTCGGGTCGTGGATTTCATCGATGAGCAGGTTCGCGCCGCCTTCGACACTGCTGCCGTAACGCAAATACAGCCAGCCGACGGCAAAGCCCGCCACGGGCAGCAGCCAGATCAGCCAGGCGTGCGCCATGCGCGTGCGCGTGGCCCAGTCGAGGGCAAACAGGAAACCGGCCGATGCCGACCCGGCCAGCACGGCCACGACAAAGGCCAGCAGCAGCCATTTCAGCAGATGCCGCAAGAGGTCGGTGAGGGCGCTAAGACGCTGCATCGTGCATCCAGTCAAGGCTGATGGGTGGGTGTTTCCTTACAAGCCCAGTTCCGCCACCAGCGCCTGGCCGATGGCGCGCTGCTCGGCCAAAATGGCGCGCAGGTGGTGGGGGCGCGTCTTGACATTCGTCATGACTACGCGCAGCACGTTGGTCGGGCCAGGGTAGCGCGTCGATTCCAGTACCGTGCGCGAGACAAAGCTGTGGCCTTGCGCCTTTTGCCGGTTTTGCAGCTTGGCATTGAGCGTATTCAGTTGCGTGTTCAGTTCGGTTGCCGCGTCCAGCTGGCCGCTGGCCAGGAAGCTTTCCATGCGCTGGCGCAAGTGCGCGGGCACGTAGCGATAAGTCAGAATGAAGGTGTCCGAGCGCGTGACGAGTTCGAAGTCCTGCTGGTCGGCCAGCAAGTCCTGCAACTGGCCACTCAGAGTGCCCGCCTGCTGCAGCAAGGTCGTGTAGCCGGACACGCCCAGCACCTTGAACGAGGTCCACAGTTTCAAGGCATCGAAGCGGCGCGAGCCTTCCAGCGAGGTCTGGCCCAGGTCGCCCGAATTGTCGCGCAAGATGTAGTTGGCGTTGTGTTTCAGCAAGTTCAAGCTGGCGCTATCCTTGAACAGCACCATGCTTTGCGCCATCGGCACCCACAGCAGCTTATGCCCGTCGATGACGACGGAGTCGGCCAAAGCAATCCCGTCGTACAGGGCGCGGTACTGTTCCGCGATCAGCAGGGCGCCGCCCCAGGCCGCATCCACGTGGAACCAGATGCTTTCTCGCGCGGCAATCGCCGCCATGGCGGCCAGCGGATCGATGGCACCCGTTTCCGTCGTGCCGGCGATGCCGATCATGGCGATGACCTTGATCTTGCGCTGTTTTAAATCGGTAATGGTGGTTTCCAGCGCGGCGATATCGATGCGGTTGTCGCGGTCGACGGCCACCAGTTGCAAGGCGTTTTCGCCCAGGCCCAGGGTCGCCAGCGCCTTTTTCACGGAGTAATGGCTGCGGGCCGAGCCGATCACGGCCAGCCCCGCATGGCCAGAATCTTGCATGGCGGCAAACAGTCCCCGCTTGCGCGTGCCGGGCAACTGCTGTTCCAGCGCCACGGCCAGCGCCGTCAAGTTGCCCATGGTGCCGCCATTGACGACATTGCCCAGCGCCCCGCTGGTGGCGGCCATCGCCTGCGTGTAGACGGCATCCGGTTGCTGGTACACCTGGCGGTGCAGCCAGCCGAGGATCTGCTTTTCGATCAGGGTCGACACATACGCCGTCTCGATCTTGACCTGGTTCTGGTTCAGGGTGGCCGTAAACGCTTCGGCCAGCACGCTGATCCAAGGCAGGGCTTGCGTCATGTGACCGATGTATTGCGGGTGGTTCAGCTGGGCCGTATTGGCCAGCACGGTAGCGTCGAGTTCTTGCAGGAATGCCGCCACGGGCATGCCGTGCGCGGGCAGGCAAGTGTCGGACAGTTGCGTCAGCAGTTCCGCGTATGGCGTGTGCGGATACGGCGTGTCGCGCTCGGCCGCCAGCCAGCCGCCCAGCATGCGCAGCGCCTGCTGCAGGGGCGCTGGTGCTTGCTGCAGCGCATCGATGGAAAAATGCTGCTGCAGCAGTTGTTCGATAGCGGAGTCGGTCATTAGCTATGTTTCAATATATGGTGACCCTAAGACAAGTGCTGGGGTCGGACCCTCAGGGTCCGACCCCAGACTCTGCTGTTGGGTTAGGCAAAAAAATAGCCCTGGCGGAGACGGGATTCTACCCGACTCCGCCAGGGCGCATCAGTTTGCTCTTGGGTTTGCTAATCAGAAATAGTTCAGGCCCAGCGCCGACTTGACTTCATCGGCCGTGCGGGCCGCCACTTCGCGTGCCTTGAAGGTGCCTTCTTTCAGCATCTGGATGACTTGCCCCTTGTCTTTGGCGAACTCTTCGCGGCGGGCGCGGATCGGCGCCAGCATTTCTTGCAAGACCAGATCCAGGCGCTTCTTGACGATGCTGTCGCCCAGGCCGCCACGCACATAATGGGCTTTCATCTCGGCCAGCGCCGCTTTTTCCGGGTCGAATGCATCCAGGTAAGTGAAGGCGATGTTGCCTTCCAAGTGGCCCGGGTCTTCCACGCGCAGGTGCAGCGGGTCGGTATAGACTTTTTTCACGGCGGCCGTGATTTCTGCCGAGGTCGCACCCAGGTTGATGGTGTTGCCCAGCGACTTGCTCATCTTCGCCTTGCCGTCGATGCCGGGCAGGCGGCCGATGTCCGGCACCAGCGCCTTGCATTCCATCAAGACTTCACGGTTGTACATGCGGTTGAAGCGGCGCACGATTTCATTCGTTTGCTCGATCATGGGGATCTGGTCTTCGCCCACGGGCACCACGCCCGCCTTGAAGGCCGTGATGTCGGCCGCCTGGCTGGCAGGGTAGGTCAAAAAGCCCGCCGGGATGTCGCGTTCGAAGCCGCGCAAACGGATTTCTTCCTTGACGGTGGGGTTGCGTTCGAGGCGCGCCACGGTAACGATGTTCAGGTAGTAAAAGGTCAGCTCGGCCAGTTCCGGGATTTGCGACTGGATGAACACCGTGGTTTTCGTCGGGTCGATGCCGACGGCCAGGTAGTCGAGTGCCACTTCGACGACGTTGCGGTGCACCTTGTCGATGTCATCCATATTGTCCGTCAGCGCTTGCGCGTCGGCCAGCATGATGAATTGCTTGTAGTTGTTCTGATACGAAACGCGGTCGCGCAGGCTGCCCACGTAGTGGCCCAGGTGCAAGGGGCCGGTCGGGCGGTCGCCCGTCAGGATCACGGATTGCGCAGCGATGGCGGCAGCGGACAATGGTGCTGCCGGGGCGTTGTCGGTATCGGGAGTATCTGGAGTATTAGGCAAGCTCATCAAGTTTCCTTTTGAGCCGCCTGCATCGGGGATGATCCAGGCTGAGCCTGTTACGCCACCGATCGAGGCGGCGTGGATCAAATTCACATCACTATAGAGTGGCCGCGCGAAAGTGAGCGGGACCACCAATTCAAGCAGGCGTGTTGTGACGGGATAAATTTCATGGCGTTATGGTTGCAGTTCGTGCGCGTTCTGTCAAGTTGCGTGCCGATATATCTGCTGCGCTGCATCAGAGGCTGGCCTACTGCAAAACTTGCTTTCCGGGTACTATTGCTCTTCGGCCACTTTTGCGTGGCATGAATCATTGGAGAACAGTATGCGCGTGTCGTCCCCCGTCCGGCTCACCGGTCTGGCCCTGGTTGTCAGTTCCCTATGCAGTACTGTGCTTGCTGCGTCCATGCAGCCGCAAACGCCGCCCATGACGCCCGATATCGGCGCCAGGCTGGTAATGCCCGACATGAATGACTACGTCAAGCGCGTGGCGATGATACCCATGCGTGACGGCGTCAAGCTGTACACGGTGATCGTCGTGCCGAAAGGCGCCCAAAAAGCGCCCATCATGCTCACGCGCACGCCGTACAACGCGGCCCGCCGCGCCCAGCGCGCGGCCAGCCCCAGCATGCTGGCCACCTTGCCGCAGGGTGACGATACCCTGGTGGAAAACGGCTACATCCGCGTGTTCCAGGACGTGCGCGGCAAGCATGGCTCCGAGGGCGATTACGTCATGACGCGCCCCGTGCGTGGCCCGCTGAACCATACCAAGGTCGATAACGTCACGGATGCGTGGGACACCATAGCCTGGCTCGTAAAAAATGTGCCGGAAAGCAATGGCAAGGTAGGCATGCTGGGTTCCTCCTACGAGGGACATACGGTGCTGATGGCCCTGGTGGACCCGCATCCGGCGCTGAAGGTGGCCATACCCATGAGCGCCATGGTCGATGGCTGGCGCGGCGACGACTGGTTCCATAACGGCGCCTTCCGCATGCCGAGCTTGTCTTACCTGGCGTGGCAGACGAGCGTGCGCGGCAGCGGCGACGCGCCTGTGACGGGCGTCTACGACGACTACGAGGCGTATCTGCGCATCGGCTCGGCCGCCGACTACGCGAAAAAGTTCGGCATCGACAAGCTGACCTACACGAAAAAGCTGTTCGAACACCCGGCCTACGACAGTTACTGGCAGGAACAAGCGCTCGACAAAATCCTCGCCAAGCGCCAGCTGATCGTACCCACCATGCACGTGGTGGGGCAGTGGGACCAGGAAGACATCTATGGCCCCTACGCCAGCTACTGGGCAATGGAGGGGCGCGACACACGCAACAACCTCAATTACCTGGCCATCGGCCCGTGGCGCCACAGCGGCGTCAACTATGACGGTTCCAGCCTGGGCGCCCTGAAGTTTGACGGCGACACGGCGCGCCAGTTCCGTGAAAAAGTCATGCAGCCCTTCCTCAATCAATATCTGAAGGATGGCGCGCCGGAGGCCAACACGGCGCCCGTGGTGTCGTACCAGAGCGGCACGAACCAGTGGCAGCGCTTGTGGCAGTGGCCGCTGGCTTGCGAGACCTGCGAGACGAAACTGACGCCGATCTACCTGCAGGACGGTTCCAGGCTGGGCTTTGCGGCGCCATCGGGCGCTGCGGATGCGGCTGAAGGCGCGTTCGATGAATACGTGGCCGATCCCGCCAAGCCCGTGCCTTTCGTGCCCCGTCCCGTGCGCCTGAGCGATGGCGACCAATGGAAGCCATGGCTGGTCAGCGACCAGCGCGGCTATGCGGACCGCACGGACGTGCTCAGCTACGTTTCCGAGCCCTTGAAAACGGCCGTGCGCATCGCCGGCGCACCGATGGTCAAGCTGTTTGTCTCCACCAGCGGTACGGATGCGGACTGGGTGGTGAAACTGATCGACGTGTATCCGGACGAAGTACCGTCGCAGCCGGCCATGGGCGGCTACCAGCTGGGCGTGGCGATGGATATTTTCCGCGGCCGTTATCGGGACAGCTTCGAGCACCCGACGGCGATACCTGCGGGTAAGGTCGAGCGCTACCGTTTCGCCTTGCCGAACGCCAACCACGTCTTCCTGCCAGGCCACCGCATCGCCGTGCAAATCCAGTCGAGCTGGTTCCCCCTGTACGACCGCAATCCGCAAACCTTCGTGCCGAACATCTTCCTGGCCCAGCCAGGCGATTACAAGAAGGCCACGCAACGCGTGTATCACGCGGCAGGGGCGGCCAGCGCCATCGAGTTGCCGATCGCGCCGCTCGACGCCCGCTAGCCACTCGCATGGGGATGGCGCCCGCCGCGATCAGGGCTGCACCCAAGGATACCAGCAGCGTGCTGAGAAAGGTATCCTTGCCCGACTTGACGATGGCGTTCTAGCTGGCGTGCAGCCGGGCGGCAAACAGGACGACGGCGACGACCAAACCCGACATGTGTATGTCCTTAGCGCGGACGTATGCTGAGCGAGAGCAGTTCCTGGCGGTGATGGCGCTGGAAGGCGTCCATCACGGAACCCGAGCGGCCCGCCTTGTCCAGCAGTTCGCGCAGGGTCGCCTGGTCTTCCGCCGTGAGCGACTTGCGCGACAGGTAGACGCCGCTCATGCCCCACGGCAATTCCGGCAGTGCTTCCAGGCGCAAGCGGTCAGCCAGACCGTACACGCGCGCATCGTTTTGCGCCACGCCGGCCAGGATGGTGGGCGCCATGATGGTGGCATCGATGAAGCCGCTTTGCATCAGGCGCGCCACGGAGAGGGCGTCGACTTCGTAGAACAGGCGTCCCTGGCTGCTCAGCTCCTTCGCCAGCGCCTGGTACGGTGCGCCATAGTCGTAGCCGCGCACCAGCGCCACGCGCAATTCGCGCCGCTCGATCAGTTCCTGCATGGTGTTGATGGGCGCGCGCGCGCCCTGTAGCGAGATCAGCAGGGGGCGGCTGCCCAGCATGGGGATGAACAGGCCATGCTGGTCGCGCCGCAAGGTGCTGCTGGCGGGGATCAGCAAGTCTGCCTTGCCAGCCTCGAACATTGCTTCCAGGCGCGCACGGGGCACGGCCGTGAAGATGAAATTGCAGCCGAGTTTGGCACCCATGCTGCGCAGCAAGTCGGGATAGATGCCGCTGATGGCGGCGCCATTGATCACCACGCTGGCGCCGATGGCCGAGACGGGCACCTGGATGTCGCGCGAGCATTGCGCGCCCGCCAGTGACGGCAGCGCCAGCGCCAGCATGGCAACGGTTCGGCGCCAGGCGCTGGAATAAAAGTCAGTCATACCCATCCTTGCTCACCATCAAATGCAGGACATCGGTAACGCCCCGCTGATTATCTCATTCTCGCCTATTTATTTCTCAAATGCAATATTATCCCGCCGACTACTTTGTGGTGGAAACCACAAGTCTTGCCTGGCGTTGCGCCTTGAAGTAGCGCCAGGCTACCAGGATGCCCAGGATTTGCATGATGGCGCACAGGTAGAAGGTGCTGCCGATGCGCCAGTCCTGCGGCGGCAAATGGCTCACTTTGCCCAGGATCATGCTGCCCAGCAAAGGCATCATGATGATGCCCAGGCTGCTGATCGATTGCAGGGAGCCCATCAGTTCTCCCTGCTCGCTGGCGTCGGATGATTTTGAGATGATGCCTTGCAGGGCCGGGCCGGCGGCAAAGGCCAGCAGGTTGCACAGGATCAGCGCATACATCATCCATCCCTGCGTCGCCAGGCCGTACAGCAGGTAGGTGAGGGCGCCCGAAGCCATGCCCAGCAAGGACAAGCGCACTTCGCCGAAACGCTTGATGAGTATGCCCAGCAAGCCCGCCTGTACCACGGCCGCGCACAGGCCCACGCAGAACAGGGCGATGCCGTTCTGGCGCGGCGTCCAGTCGAAGCGGAAATGCGTGTACAGCACCCAGGTGGTATTGAGCATCATTTGCGCAAACGTCATCAGGCCGAAGGCCAGCACCAGGCCGCGGATCTCCACGCGGCGCACCAGTTTCAGCAGGGCGGCAAAAGGATTGATGCGGGCCAAAGTAAATGGCGCGCGCGGACCCGGCGGCAGCGATTCGGGCACGCAGAAATAGCCGTAGATGAAATTGGCCGCCGACAGCCCCGCCGCCACGTAAAACGGCAGGTGCAGATTGATCTCGCCCAGCAGGCCGCCCAGCATGGGCCCGCAAATGAAACCCAGGCCGAAGGCGGCGCCGATCTTGCCGAAGCTCTTGGCGCGGTTGTCCGGCGTGGACACGTCGGAGGCGTAGGCGGACGCGACCGACATGCTGGCCGACGAGACGCCGCCAATGATGCGGCCGATGAACAGGCAGGCCAGATTCGGCGCCCAGCCTGTGGCGAGGAAATTGATGCCCATGCCGGCCATCGAGTACAGCAGCACGGGACGGCGTCCCACGCGGTCGCTGATGGCGCCCAGCATGGGCATGAAGATGAATTGCAGCAAGCCGAAGACGGCTGCCATGATGCCGTACCAGAACGCCTGGGCATCCTTGCCGCTGACAAAATCGCCGATCAGGATGGGCAGTACGGGCACCACCAGGCCGATGCCCAGCATGTCGATGAAGACGCAGACGAGGATGAAATTGAGGTTGCCGGCGCGCGCGGGCGCGGCGGGCGATGACGGGGAGTGGCTGTCGGGGCTGGTTTTATCGGACATGCATGCTTTCGGCGCGTTGGCAAAGCGCCGGCGCGTTGCAGATTTCTGCTGACGCGCGGCGCGATGCTTGCATTATAGACAGCATGGGCCATGCTGGCTATCGTCACCCATGTCAGGGCGCACACCCCCATTCCTCGGCAAAGGCGGCGCGGAAATTCGTCAGCACGGCCAGCCGCTGTTCCGCCAAGGCGCGGCCTGCCGCCGTCTGCATCTTGCCGGGTAGTTTGTCGAGCTTGGTGACGATATGGTCGAGCGCGTATGCCTTGTCGTCAAGCGGACGCTGCCGAGCCAGCGGATCCGTGCCATGCGCCAGCGCGCTATCCATGCGCGCGGCCGTGTAAAACAGGCGTGCCAGTCCCACGGCGCCCAGCGCGTCGATGCGGTCGGCATCCTGCACGATTTGCGCTTCGATGGTGTGCGGCGGCAGGTTGGCGGAAAAACTGTGCGTCTCGATGGCGTGGGCCACGCCGGCCAGTTTTTCTGCAGGGAAATCCAGTTCCGCCAGCTGGCGGCAAGCCAGCGCTGCCGCCTGGCGCGAGGCCAGATGGCGCTCGGGATGGTTTTTCGGCAGGTTGACCAGGTCGTGCAAATAGCAGGCGGCCATCACGGTGAGCGCATCGGCTTGCGCATGTTCTTGCAGCAGGACACTGGCATTGCGCCAGACGCGCTGCAGGTGGTTGATGTCGTGGGCGCTGTCATCGCCCAGGCCGGCTGTGGCCAGCGTCAGCAGGCGTGGTTGCCATTGAGAAAGCAAAGAGTGCATGGTTCAAAGACGTAAAAAGCAGGGGCCGCCAGTGTGGCATAAAACGCCGCCGCGTGCGGTGGCTTGCCCGGCACTGCGGCGTGCCGTATTTGCCACATGGATTATTTTTCAGGAAAGTATCAGCCCATCGATTGCTCTTTTTTAGTGCATGTAAAATTTACATGAGGTAACATTGCCGCACGGAAATTAGAAGCATAAGCTAATTGCGAGAAAGTATTTGCAAAAATATACAAGTTGCAGCCATTCCATTGTACATGGCTCGCCACATTCAGAGCCTGCATGCAGCGTGCCTTGGCCTGCGCTCCAGGCGAATTAACGAAAGGATTATCATGAACACCATTTCCAGCGACACTGGCGCAAGCGTTGCCAAGGCTGCCGAATACCTGGCTTTTACCCTGGGCCAGGAAGAGTATGGCATCGACATCCAGAAAGTCAGCGAAATCCGCAGCTATGAAACGCCGACCCGCATCGCCAACGCCCCCGAGTTCGTCAAGGGCGTGGTCAATCTGCGCGGCATCATCGTGCCGATCGTCGACATGCGCATCAAATTCAATCTGGGCACGCCCAGCTATGACCAGTTTACTGTTGTCATCATCCTCAATATCGGCAACCGCGTCGTCGGCATGGTCGTCGACCGTGTCTCCGACGTCACTACCCTGATGCCCGAGCAGATCAAGCCGGCGCCTGACATGGGCCGTTCGATCAACACGGAATACGTGATCGGCCTGGGCACCATCGACGAGCGCATGCTGATTCTGGTCGATATTGACCAGCTGATGTCTAGCGCCGACATGGGCTTGATCGAAAAATTAGCCGCCTAGGCCGCCAGGAAAAGTCCAGGCCAGCGTTGCATTGCCTCGCCGTACATTCGTACTGTCTTCGGCAACGCGCCTTGCCCTGAACATTTCCTGACACCCTAGTGCCGAGAGGGTTTCTTAGAAACAATTGACCCCAAGCATTGTTTGCTTTTTCTGCAAGGCACACACTAGCGCATTTCCTGGCGCACGGTTCAGCTGAACCGTGCGCCAGTTTCACTTGAGTTTCACTTTTTACGCCCGTTTCGCCATGGCATCAGCGCTCTCTAGGATAGTCACATGAATTTATTACGCAACGTCAGCATCGGTGTCCGTCTCGGACTCGGTTTTGCCGTGATCTTGCTGTTTTCCATGCTCATTACGGGCATCAGCGTCTGGCGCCTGCACGACGTGGCCAGCGCTACGCGCGTCATGATGGAGCAGCCGCTGGCCAAGGAGCGCTATATTTCCGACTGGTATGGCCGTATCGACAGCGCCGTGCGCCGCACCATCGCCATTGCCCGCAGCAGCGACACTTCGCTGAGCGGCTATTTCGCCGAAGAGTCGAAAGTCTCGTCGTCCAGCTCAGCCGAACTGCAAAAGAAGATCGAGGCGCTGATCGACAAGCCGGAAGAAAAAGCCATGTTCGCGGGCTTGCTGGAACAGCGCAAGGTGTACATCAGTTCCCGCGACCAGGTCTACAAGCTGAAGGGCGAAGCGCAGGTCGATGCCGCCAATGAAGTGTTTGAAAAGACCTTCGTGCCGGCCGCCGCCAAGTACCAGAAGATGGTGCTGGACTTGCTGGAACACCAGCGCGCCAGCATCGACACGACGGCGCGCGAGATCGACGCCGTTGCCAATGCCAGCCGCAAGCTGATGCTGGCCCTGGCCGCGCTGGCGCTGGCTTTTGGCGTCGTCTGCGCCTGGATATTGACGATGGGCATCGTGCGTCCCCTGCGCACGGCCGTGGACATCGCCCGCAAGGTGGCCGATGGCGACTTGACGGCGCAGATCGACGCCAGCGCCAAGGATGAAACGGGGCAATTGCTGCAAGCGTTGAAGGACATGAACACCAGCTTGCTCAATATCGTGGGCGAAGTGCGCAGCGGTACGGACAGCATCGCCACGTCGTCGACACAGATTGCCGCCGGCAACCAGGACTTGTCTTCCCGCACGGAAGAGCAGGCGGGTTCGCTGGAGGAAACGGCCTCGTCGATGGAAGAACTGACCAGCACCGTGAAACAGAATGCGGACAATGCGCGCCAGGCCAACCAGTTGGCGGCCTCGGCGGCGCAAGTGGCCGTCAAGGGCGGCGAAGTCGTGGCGCAGGTAGTGGGCACGATGGAATCGATCAATGCTTCGTCGAACAAGATCGTCGACATCATCAGCGTCATCGATGGCATCGCCTTCCAGACGAATATCCTGGCCTTGAACGCCGCCGTGGAAGCGGCACGTGCGGGTGAGCAGGGCCGTGGCTTTGCCGTGGTGGCGTCCGAAGTGCGCAACCTGGCCCAGCGTTCGGCCAGTGCCGCGAAAGAGATCAAGACCTTGATCGGTGCTTCCGTAGAGCAAGTCAATGCGGGCAGCATGCTGGTGGCGCAAGCCGGTTCGACCATGAACGATATCGTTGACAGCGTGCAGCGCGTGAGCGACATCATCACGGAAATCACGGCGGCCAGCAGCGAGCAAAGCGTGGGCATCGATGAGATCAACCGGGCCATCGGCCAGATGGATGCCGTGACGCAACAAAATGCGGCCCTGGTGGAAGAGTCGGCGGCCGCCGCCGAATCGATGCAGCACCAGGCGCACAATCTGGCGCAAGTGGTCAGCGTCTTTAAACTGAATGGCCAGCAGGCGCTGAAACGCCCGGCAGCGCCGCACACCACCTTGCGCATCGGCACACGCTGATGGCGCTGCGGCTGCCCCGTGCAGCCGCTTTCTGCTGTTCCTCTTTGCTGTCCCCTTTTTTCTATGGTCTGGTTCCGCTTTTTTAGGATATTCACATGAATTTGTTAAGAAACGTCAGTATTGGTGTGCGCCTCGGCTTGGGTTTTGCCGTGATTTTGCTGTTTTCCATGCTCATCACGGGCATCAGCGTGTGGCGCTTGCATGACGTGGCCATGGCCACGCGCACGATGATGGAATTGCCGCTGGCGAAGGAACGCTATATTTCCGACTGGTATTCCAAGATCGATAGCGGCGTGCGCCGCACCACGGCCATCGCGCGCAGCAGCGACACGACATTGGGCGCGTATTTCGCGGAAGAGGCCAAGCAATCGTCGGTCGTATCGGGCGAACTGCAAAAGAAAATCGAAGCCTTGATTTCCAGCCCGGAAGAAAAGGAACTGTTCCGCCTGGTGAGCGAGCAGCGCAAGGTCTATCTCGATTCGCGCGCGCAAGTGTCGAAGCTGAAGGCGGATGGCCAGGAGGCGGAAGCGGAGCAAGCTTTCCAGAATGTCTTCGTGCCCGGATCGACGAAATACCTGAAAGTGGTCAACAACATGCTGCAGTACCAGCGCACCAGCATCGACACGACGGCGCGCGAGATCGACGAGGTCGCCAAGACGAGCCGCAACTTGCTGCTGACCCTGGCCGTGCTGGCGCTGGGTTTTGGCGTCGTCTGCGCCTGGTTGTTGACGATGGGCATCGTGCGTCCCCTGCGCACGGCCGTGGACATCGCCCGCAAGGTGGCCGATGGCGACTTGACGGCGCAGATCGACGCCAGCGCCAAGGATGAAACCGGGCAACTGTTGCTGGCCCTGAAGGACATGAACACCAGCTTGCTCAACATCGTCAGCGAAGTGCGTACGGGCACGGACAGCATCGCGACCTCGTCGACGCAAATTGCCGCCGGTAACCAGGATCTGTCGAGCCGCACGGAAGAGCAGGCCGGCTCGCTGGAAGAGACGGCTTCGTCGATGGAAGAGCTGACCAGCACCGTGAAACAGAATGCGGACAATGCGCGCCAGGCCAACCAGTTGGCGGCGTCGGCGGCGCAAGTGGCCGTCAAGGGTGGCGAAGTCGTGGCGCAGGTAGTGGGCACGATGGAATCGATCAACGCTTCGTCGAACAAGATCGTCGACATCATCAGCGTCATCGATGGCATCGCCTTCCAGACGAACATCCTGGCGCTGAATGCGGCCGTGGAAGCGGCACGTGCAGGCGAGCAGGGCCGCGGCTTTGCCGTGGTGGCGTCCGAAGTGCGCAACCTGGCCCAGCGTTCGGCCAGCGCCGCGAAAGAGATCAAGACCTTGATCGGTGCTTCCGTAGAGCAAGTCAATGCGGGCAGCATGCTGGTGGCGCAAGCCGGTTCGACCATGAACGATATCGTTGACAGCGTGCAGCGCGTGAGCGACATCATCACGGAAATCACGGCCGCCAGCAGCGAGCAAAGCGTGGGCATCGATGAGATCAACCGGGCCATCGGTCAGATGGATGCCGTGACGCAACAAAATGCGGCCCTGGTGGAAGAGTCGGCGGCCGCTGCCGAATCGATGCAGCACCAGGCGCACAATCTGGCGCAAGTGGTCAGCGTGTTCAAATTGACTGGACAGCAGGCCAGTGTCAGCGGTTTGAAGGGGATGAAACGCCCGGCGGCCAAGGCGCCGCAAGAAGCGTTGCGGATTGGCCGCGCCGCCTAAGTTGCTTACCCCGTAACGGCTGGGGTCGTACCCTGAGGGTACGACCCCGGTATTTAAGCCTCTGGGGTGAAGCCGGCGATCGCCAGCTGCGACAGGCGGTCTGCCTCGCCATTCCGGTGGCGCGGCAGCCAGCGCAAGCTCACATCATTGAATTGTTTCAGCAGGGCCACCACGGTGGCCCTGTGCGTTTCCAGTCCCTTGGCGCCCTGCGGCGTCGTTCCCAGCACATCGTTGATCACCACCTGGCTGTCGCCGTACAGCAGCAGTTGCATGGGCGGTGGGCGCACGCCGAGCGCCGCCTGCAGCACGGCTATCAGGGCGGCATATTCCGCGTCGCTGCTGCTGCCATGGCCGGCCGCCTGACTCACTTCGATGCGCTCGCCGTCCGGCCCCAGCAGCAAAGCGCCTATGCCCAGCTTGCCCGGGTTCGGGTGTGCGGAGCCGTCGAACCAGCCGCGCCAGGCCAGCGGGCCGCCGTGGTCCTGGCGGCTGAGCGCCAGCTGCGCGCGGCGCGCCTGCATCTTCGCCTCCTTGCGCAGTTTGCGCGCCTGCGCTTCCGGCGTCATGGCTTGATCAGCAAAGTGTCGATGAAGCTGCCTATCCAGCACACCACCAGCACGCCAACGGCCAGCGTCATGGCGGGTCCGTCATTGGCGGACAGCGCATCGACTTTTTCCACGATCAGCTGTACGTCGAGGGGCAGGGCGCCACTGTCGATCTGTGCCATTACCTGGTCCAAACGTGCCATGATCTGGCGCAATACGAGCACCAGCGCGACCAGGGCGGGCACGAGGAAGAGGCAGCCGCGTGCCTTGCGTCCGAGCAAGAAGTGTCCGCTGCCGGGAAACACGAGGGCCGACAGCAGCAGGGCTTGCGTGCGTTTGGATATGGATGAAGATGAGGGAGAGCCGCTCATGCGCGCCTTGTGTGGGTGGAAGAGCGTTTCATCATACTATTGCCAGCCGAATTTGCGTAGGTACACGCGTTTCATGAACGTCGTCAGCACCGTGTAGCAGACGAGGATGCCCAGCAGCCAGGGGAAGTAGCCCAGTGGCAAGGCTTGCAGCTTGAAGTAGGTCGCCAGCGGGCCCATCGGCAGGAACACGCCCACGGCCATGATGATGGTGGTGGCCACCAGTAGGGGCACGGAAGCAATGCTGTCGATGAAGGGCAGCTTGGGCGTGCGGATCAGGTGCACGATCAGGGTTTGCGTCAACAGCCCCACGACGAACCAGCCGGATTGGAACAGGGTTTGCTGCTCAGGCGTATTCGCGCCGAACACATGCCACATCAAGATAAACGTGCTGATGTCGAAGATCGAGCTGATGGGCCCGAAGAAGACCATGAAGCGGCCGATGTCGCGCGGATTCCAGCTCAGTGGTTGCTGGATCAGTTCGGCGTCGACATTGTCGAAGGGAATGGCGATCTGCGACACGTCATACAGCAGGTTTTGCACCAGCAAGTGTAGCGGCAGCATCGGTAAAAACGGCAAAAAGGCGCTGGCCACCAGCACGGAAAACACATTGCCGAAGTTCGAGCTGGCCGTCATGCGTATGTATTTGAGCATGTTGCTGAAGGTGCGCCGGCCCTCCAGCACGCCTTCTTCCAGCACCATCAGGCTTTTTTCCAGCAAGATGATGTCGGCCGCCTCCTTGGCGATATCGACGGCCGAATCGACGGAAATGCCGATATCGGCCGCGCGCAAGGCGGGCGCGTCGTTGATGCCGTCGCCCATGAAGCCGACGATATGGCCATTGCCGCGCAGGGCGCGTACCAGGCGCTCCTTGTGCAGCGGGCTGAGCTTGGCGAACACGGTGTTGTCCTCAGCTGCCCTGGCCAGGGTGGCGTCGTCCATGTCGTCCAGTTGCGGGCCTTGCAGCACGCCATGCACGGCCAGGCCCACTTCGCGGCAAATCTTCGCCGTCACCAGGTGGTTGTCGCCCGTCAAGACTTTCACGGTGACGCCGTGTTCCGCCAGCGCGCGCAGGGCGGGCGCCGTCGATTCCTTCGGCGGATCGAGAAAGGCGACATAGCCGATCAGGGTCAGCGCCGTTTCATCGGCCACGCCATACACGGTTTTATGCGGCGGCACTTCCTTGACGGCCACGGCCACCACTCTTAGCCCTTCCGCATTCAGGCCATGCGTGGTATCGAGCACCTTGGCCAGCAGCGCGGCATCGAGTGGAATGTTGGCGCCGCCGAGGCGCAAATGGCTGCAGGCGGCGAGGATTTCCTCGACGGCGCCCTTGCAGATCAGTTCATGGTGATCATTCTTTTCGGAAACGACGACGGACATGCGGCGGCGCACGAAGTCAAACGGGATTTCATCGACTTTGACGTAATCGCGTGCCAGTTGCATTTCCGTCTGCAATTCCACATGGTCGAGCACGGCGCGGTCCAGCAGGTTTTTCAGGCCCGTCTGGTAATGGCTGTTCAGGTAAGCGAACTGCAGCACTTCATCGGAGGGCTGGCCAAACACGTCCGTGTGGCGCTCCAGCACGATCTTGTCCTGCGTCAAGGTGCCAGTCTTGTCCGTACACAACACGTCCATGGCGCCGAAGTTCTGGATCGCATCGAGGCGTTTCACGACGACCTTCTTTTTCGATAATTTCACGGCGCCCTTGGCCAGGGTGCTGGTGACGATCATGGGCAGCATTTCTGGCGTCAGGCCTACGGCGACAGAGAGGGCGAAGAGGAATGCTTCCATCCAGTCGCCCTTGGTCCAGCCATTGATCAGGAACACCAGCGGCGCCATCACGAGGGCGAAGCGGATCAGCAGCCAGCTGACGCTGTTGACGCCCGCTTCAAACGCCGTCGGCGTGCGCTCGGTGGCCGTCACGCGCGTGGCGATCGTGCCGAAGTAGGTGCGGTTGCCGGTGGCCAAGACCAGCGCCGTGGCGGCGCCCGAGATCACATTCGTGCCCATGAACAGCAAATTGGCCAGCTCCATCGGGTCGCGGCCCGCGCTGTCGACCAGCTCGGCCATCTTTTCCACCGGCAAGGATTCACCCGTCATGGCGGCCTGGCTGACGAACAGGTCTTTTGCGGAAAGCAAACGGCAATCGGCGGGGATCATGTCGCCGGCTGACAGCACGATGATGTCGCCCTGCACCAGCTGGCGGATGGGTAGCTCGATTTGCTGGCCATTGCGCAGCACGGTGGCCGTATTGCTGACCATGGCTTTCAGGCGTTCGGCGGCCCTGTTCGAGCGGCCTTCCTGCACGAAGCGCAGCAGGGTCGACAAAATCACCATGGTGCCGATGACGATGGTCGCCTTCGGGTCTTCCGTCAGGTAGGAAACAATCGCCAGCACGGTGAGCAGCAGGTTGAACGGATTCTTGTAGCACAGCCACAGGTGCTGGTACCAGGCCAGCGGTTTTTCATGCTCGACTTCGTTGGGGCCCGTTTGCGCGCCGATGACTTGCGCCTCGGCATCGCGCAAACCTTCCAGGCGCGTGTGCAGGCGGTTCAGGGCGCTATCGATGTCTTCATGGGCGGCGGCCAGCAGCTGGCGCGCCAGGTGGTCGGGCACGGGCCGGGCCGTGCTGTTTTCCAGCGGCATGGCGCGGCGGCGGAAGTGACCAGCCGTATGGCGCTTGCGCAGGAACGATTCGAATAAGCGGGTGAAGAGATTCATGGCTCTTCCTTTCACGACGAGGTGTTGACGGGCGGCGCAGCCGCAGGCAGGCTTGCGTGCCGTCAGCGCGCATGACAAAGCATGGCGCTGGCGGGCAATCCGGGTCAGTAGCCGGTCGCGATCGGAAAGAGGGAGGAGGCGCGCGGCCAGACTGGCCGCACGAGACACCGCACCTTGCTCAGCAAGGCACGGAGGAAAGAGAGTTCCGCGTTGCTTGCTGTTTAGCTGCCGAGGCAATCACCGATACAAGATCGGCTACTGTCACTAGAACAAGTACCCACGTGGGACTCCGTAAATGAATAATGAGGGCATCTTATGGATGCGCTGCAAGGGTGTCAACTGAAGAAATCTTAGGTTTCCAAAGTGTAATGTGGGTGTGGGCGGGCATGCTAGTGGGGGCCGGAAGCGGCCATTCGCGTTGATGTGACAATGTGTTATTTTTTCCGCCTGGCAATCCGTTATGCTCGGGTACGCTGATGGGCTAGAAATAGCCGTGGTAAACGCTATGCAGATACAGAAAAACAAATGACTATGGAATTGATCGTCGGGGCAATAGTAGCCGGACTTGTTGTCATGCTCTTTGCCGGCAAGTACTTTTCTAAAAAACTACCCAAAGAAACACATTTCGAATGTGCCCGTTGCGGCACGCTTGCACGCCATACCGATCGAACCATCGACGCCTGGCGTAACAACAAAACCACATTCTTTTGCCAGTCCTGTCATATTAAATGGGTACGTGCCAGGGCGCTACGAGAGCGCGAGCGCAACACTTCTCTTGCAGGTTCCGGATCCGGATCCGGATGCCTTGGCGTTGTTGTGCTGTTTGCCGTCGTTCCGCTGGCTGGCTTTCTACTGGTGCACGCGTATGCCTGACCCATTTCTGGCGTGGTGCGCCTTGCCAGAAACATCTCCTTCCTTTCCAGCTTCTGGGATGTTGCTGCTCAGTATGTCTGGAAACGGGAAGATGACTGTTTTACGGCGAGCAGCATTGGCAGCGACGAATGTCTTTCGGCCTATTGTTTTGAATAAGCCGGGCGGCAACAATTTCGGATGGTCTCACACCTCCAGGCAAGCGGAGATTGTTCGCTATCAACGATGAACGACAAAATCGACGTTGACGCAGCCGAGAAATATCACCCAGTTGATTCGACCTTAGCGCTCGGCCAAGAGCATACGGTCGCTTTATCAAGGAGAAACAGCTTACGCACGCTAGCCACGAATTCGGTCGGACCCCCAAAGAGAGACAGCAAACTAAAACTTCTTCAGGTAAATTATTGTCGTTTTTTATGTGGATGCAGGTTTATTGGGATAATGCGGCCCCTTGGCTTACTTTGAAAGTGCGATAGTGGCTATAACGGACGTATCGACCCTATTCTTCGGCATGACACTTAACCTGTCGATCATGGCCGTGGCGTTGCCCTATTTTATGGGGCGGGTGAACCGTGCTGCGCGCTATGCACAAGCCGGTATCATATTGCAAACTGCAGGTTGGATTTTCCTGCTGTGGTCAAGTACTTTTGAACGGGGCGGCTGGGCCGACCACCTATTGTCAACGATGGCAATGGGCAGCGTCTCGGGCGGCATGGTATTCAACGCCATGGCCTTTCAATTGTGGTACGGCCGTAAGGCGAGTGCTCGCATTCCAGCCGCCATAGCCGTACTGATGACAGTCGGCTACTGCATCGGTTTTTCCGACTATCCGTTCAGGGTAGGCTGGGCGAATGGCCTGCTGGCATTGCAGATTGCAACCATCATAGTTCCCCTGTGCCGTGCGCCACAGGTGGCAGTTGGACGCTGGCGTTGGCTATTAATCATATGTCTTACAGTTCAGATGCTGGTACTTGCCGGCCGTGCCGTGCTGGGTGCGTTCTACACCGCTGAGTTTCCGAATTTTTTTGGGCCGTACCTGATCAACCGGGTGTTTGCCTTGTCATCGAACTCGATGATGATGATGTCGGTGGTGGCCATCCTCCTTGCGCACCGCGACGAGGCGGCCCGGGAACTGGAACGGCTGGCTACGCTAGACGGTCTGACCGGCGCCTTGAACCGCCGCGCCTGGATACTAAAGTCCGAAATCGACCTGGCCAGAAGTTTGCGATACAAGCAGCCGCTCGGCGTGTTGATGCTTGACCTCGACTATTTTAAGCAAATCAACGACAAGCACGGCCATGCCGGTGGCGACAGGGCGTTGCAAGTTTTCGTCACTGGCTTACGGGCTGTGAGCCGTACCGGAGATATGTTCTGTCGCTACGGCGGCGAGGAATTCTGCGTGCTACTCAACTGTGCCGACCTCGATTCGATCATAGCTTACGACGAACGCATGCGGCAGTGGCTGGCGCTGCATTCGCTCAACGAACTGGGTTTTGCCCTCTCTTACAGCGGAGGCATCGCCATGCGTATGCACAATACCGACACCATAGAGAATATGCTTGAGCGTGCCGACGTCGCCCTCTACAAAGCCAAGTCGCAGGGGCGTGGCTGTACGCTTGCCAGCTCGGAAGTTCTCTGCGCATAAAACGGTGGTTTTTTATGTCTGTAGCCCTTGCAAAACTGTTCACCCGCGACGGCATGGCGCTCCACAGCGCGCGACGCCAGCCACCCAGCCTTAGGGCTTTGCGAGGAATTGCGCAGTACCAGAGACCTTTCTCGTTTTGCCCAACTTCAAGGCTTACAAGCTGCATTTTTGTGAGCGGAAGCCAGGAAATATCGAAGAAAAGGAGCAGCAATTCTTCCCCCAACCAAGAGTGCCTCGCCATGCGATCCCGATCTGCGGACGGACGGTCGCCAATTCCTGGCCGGGCGACTGAATATTCAACAGGCGTTTGCTACCCTATTGATGGAGAAAATTGATGGGGATCGATCAAAGTCCGTTCAATGCCGACTAATTGCTGAATTTCCTCGCAAAACGCGAACTCGAAACGCGCATGCTGATTTGGACCTTGAATATCGATCTGACGCCGGTGTATGCGATTGAACCAAGCGAGCCATCCGCGCGCGACACTTATGCGCTGCTGAGATCAAAGTTGTGCGTCTGATTTTTGGATCGATTGAAACGCCCGCTTTGTGGCGCAAGCGGAACTTCGCATGCGCAGTTCCGGCAGCAAGCCTTACCACATTTGAATCTGGCAAACCCGTGCTGTCGAAGAGTCGATGGCAGCCTGTGTCAGACCTGTTCGTCGGTACACAGTGTGGCTGCAAGCTATAACGCTTCAGGACGATTGCGCCGCCATCGCCATCGCCAGCGAATCGGAGAGGATCTGCCACAAGGCCGCGTGGCGCTGCTGCAGCGCGGCGCCGCCCGCGTAGATCAGCTCCACGTGCAGGCTGTCGACGATACCCAGGTAGGCTTGCGCATACAGGTCGAGGCGCAGGGGTGCCAGGGCGGGCGCCATGCGGCCCAGGCTGGCCACGTAATACTGCTGCAGTTGCGCCAGCAAGGCTTCGTAGCCTGTGCCGACTTCGATGCGCAGCGTGGCGGGCGGCAAATACGCCGTGCGCAGCAAAAAGCGCAAATGGGCCGAATCGGCGTAGCGCTGCGCCATGCGGTCGCAGTACAGCGAGCCGGCGAGCTGGCCGCCGGGTGCCGTCAGCGACGCTTCATCGGCGAAACAGGCATCCATGAAGGCTTGTTCTTCGGCAAGCGCGTCGGCAAACACGTCCAGAAACAGGGCGTCCTTGCCGGCGAAGTGCGAATACAGCGACGCCTTGCGCATACCCGCCTGCCCGGCGATGTCGCTGAGGGACGAAGCGTCGTAGCCATGTTCGGAAAAGTGCACGACGGCGACGGCACAGATGTTATCGGCCGAGGCCGAGCGTTTTTTCATCATTGGGGTCAGTGTGAGTGAGGCGTCAGTGCGCTCCCAGGCTGCTGGCATGGACCGGATGGACGCGTGCAGTGGCCAGGGTCAGCCATGATACCAGCAGGCCGGCCACCGTCAAGAACAGTAGCCAGGGCAGCGGGCCCCATTCGGACAGGCTGGCCGCCAGCGGTGTGGCCAGCGATGACAAGGTCATCTGGATGGCGCCCAGCAGGGCGGCCGTGGAACCGAGTGCGCGCTGTTGCGAACCCATGGCCATGGCCATCAGCGCCGCTTCCGCGATACCCAGGCCAAACAGGGCCACGAACATGCCGGGCACGACGGCGACGATGCCGAAGCCCGCCCACGCACCCAGCAGGGCCAGTACGGCGCCGCCCAGCATGGCGGCGCTGCCCGCCACGCAGAGGCGCGCCACACCGTGCTGTTCCACCAGGCGGCCGCTGGCCATGGCGCCCAGCAGCACGGCCACGCCCGTGGCGCCGAACACCAGGCCGAAGCTGCCGGCGGACAAGCCGAAATCGCGCTGGTATACCAGCGACGCTCCGCCGATATAGGCAAACAGGAAAAAGAAAGTGGCGGACAGGGCCAGCGCGGGCAGCAGGAAGGCGCGGTCCAGCGCGATGCGCGCATACGTGCGGTGCAGGCCGCGCGGCGAGACCCGCCTGGTGACGGGTAAAGTTTCCAGCAAGAACAATGCGCTATTGAGCAGCGTCAAGGCGCCCAGCGCGGCCAGGGCCAGCATTACGGCGCGCCAGCCATAGTGCGCGTCGAGCAAGCCGCCGACGGCCGGCGCCAGCACGGGCGCCAAGCCGACGATGGTCATCAACAGGGCAAACAGCTGGGCCGCCTGCACGCCATCGGCCACGTCGCGCACCATGCTCATCACCACGACCAGGGTCAATGCCGCGCCCAGGCCCTGCAGCAAACGCGCCAGCAGCAGGGTGGTCAATTGATCCGCCTGCGCCGCCCACACGGCGGCAAGAATGTAGACGCCGATGCCGGCCAGTAGCGGACGGCGCCGGCCCAGCATGTCCGTCAGTGGGCCGCACAGCAACTGTCCGCCGCCCAGGGCCAGCAGGAAGACGGTCAGGCTCAGTTGCACATTCGCATACGAGGTGTGCAGCTCGCGCGCCATGGCGGGCATGGAAGCGAGGTACATGTCGATGCCTGCCGGGCCGAGCACGGCCACCAGGGCCAGGGAAGCCGCCAGCCCAAGACTGGCGGCGGGAAGAGTGGTTTGCTGCTGCATTGCGATTCCTTCGTGTTGTTAAAAAACCGGGCATGGACGCCGTCGTGTTTTTTATTGTACACTTACTTCCTACCGGTAGGTAGGTTGATCAATCAATGAAAAGGATGAGACCAATGAAAGAAGAAATCATGGCGGGCGCATTGCCGTTGCGGGGAGAACTGGCATGACGGAAGTGGGGATTTCGCTCAGCGGCGTGGCTGTCGCGCTGTTGTTTGCCGCGTGGAGTTCGCACCGCAGCCGCTGCGAGCGGCGCGATGTCATGTTGCTGACGATACTGGGCACCATGCTGGGGTTGCCGGGTGCGGCTTTGCTGGCGTTGTCGGTCGCGTAGGTCGGATTAGCGTAGCGCAATCCGACAACATTGTTGGCGAGGCCGGTGGTGGTGTCGGATTACGCGCTCACGCGCTAATCCGACCTACCCTTGCGGGCATGAAAAAAGGCAGGCCGTCTGGCCTGCCTTCCTGTCGCTGGCACGCCCGCCGAAGCGGGCGCGTGGCGTTTACTCCTCCTCGTACGAGCTGATCGGTGCACAGCCGCAGAACAGATTACGGTCGCCATACACGTTGTCGGCGCGGCCGACCGGCGGCCAGTATTTGCGCTGGCGCAGGGACGCGACGGGGTAGGCTGCGATTTCGCGGCTGTACTTGCGTTCCCAGTTGTCCGACATCAATACCTGTGCCGTGTGCGGCGCGTTCTTCAAGGGGTTGTCGTCGTGGTCGAATTCACCGCTGGCGACCTTGGCGATTTCCGCGCGGATGGCGATCATGGCGTCTATGAAGCGGTCGATTTCTACTTTCGATTCGCTTTCCGTCGGCTCGATCATCAGGGTGCCCGGTACGGGGAAGCTCATGGTCGGCGCATGGAAGCCGAAGTCCATCAAACGCTTGGCCACGTCTTCGTTGCTGATGCCGGTGGCGTCCGTGATCGGGCGCAGGTCCAGGATGCACTCGTGCGCGACCAGGCCGTCATGGCCCGAGTACAGCACCGGGTAGTGCGGCGCCAATCGGCGCGCGATGTAGTTCGCCGCCAGGATGGCCGTCTCGGTCGCTGCGGTTAATCCCTCTGCGCCCATCATGGCGATGTACATCCACGAAATCGGCAAGATGCTGGCCGAGCCGAATGGCGCGGCGCTGACGGCGCCTATACCCGCATCGGCTACGTCGCGCCGGTAACCCGTAGAACGCTGGTTCGGCAGGAATTTCGCCAGGTGGGCGCCCACGCCGATCGGGCCCACGCCCGGTCCGCCACCGCCGTGCGGGATGCAGAAGGTTTTATGCAGGTTCAGGTGCGACACATCGCCGCCAAACGAGCCGGGAGCGGCCACGCCGACCAGTGCGTTCATGTTGGCGCCGTCGATGTAGACCTGGCCGCCGTGCGAGTGGATGATTTCGCACAGTTCCTGGATGCCTTCTTCAAACACGCCGTGGGTGGACGGGTAGGTGACCATCACGCAAGCCAGGTTGGCGCTGTGCTTTTCCGCTTTCGCTTTCAGGTCGGCCAGGTCCACGTTGCCGTTGGCGTCGCAGCTGGTGACCACCACCTGCATGCCGACCATATTGGCCGAGGCGGGGTTGGTGCCGTGCGCCGACGATGGAATCAAACAGATGTTGCGGTGGCCTTCGCCGCGCGATTCGTGATACGCCTTGATCACCAGCAGACCCGCGTATTCGCCCTGCGAGCCGGCGTTCGGCTGCAGCGAGACGGCCGCGTAACCCGTCAGCGCGCACAGCATTTCTTCCAGCTGCGCAATCATTTCGCGGTAGCCCACGGTTTGCGCGTCTGGCGCGAACGGGTGGATGTTGGAGAATTCAGGCCAGGTGACGGGAATCATTTCGCTCGTCGCGTTCAGCTTCATGGTGCACGAGCCGAGCGGGATCATGGTGCGGTCCAGCGCCAGGTCCTTGTCGGCCAGGCTGCGCAGGTAGCGCAGCATCTCGTGTTCCGAATGGTAGCTGTTGAAGACGGGGTGGGTCAGGTAGGCGCTCTCGCGCGCCAGGTTTGCCGGCAGGGCGCTGGTCACATTTGCTTCCACGCTGTCCAGGTCAGGCGCGGCAGGTGCGTTGGCCAGGCCGTGCGCGAACACCTTCCACAGCAGCGCGATATCGTCGCGCGTGGTGGTTTCATCGAGCGACACGCCGACGTGGGTGTTGTCGATCTTGCGCAGGTTGACGCCGTGCTGCATGGCCGTCGCGTGCAGTTGCGCCGCATCGGCAACGTTGACGGTCAATGTGTCGAAGTAGCTCGCGTTGACGACGCCGTAGCCCAGGGTTTTCAGGTTGGCGGCCAGCACGCCCGTAAAGCGGTGCACGCGCTGGGCGATCTGCAGCAGGCCGGCAGGGCCGTGGTAGACGGCGTACATCGAGGCCATCACGGCCAGCAGCACTTGCGCCGTGCAGATGTTGGATGTGGCTTTTTCGCGGCGGATATGCTGTTCGCGCGTTTGCAGGGCCAAACGATACGCCTTGTTGCCTTGCGCGTCGACGGTCACGCCCACCAGGCGGCCCGACATATTGCGCTTGAATTCATCGCGCGTGGACAGGAAGCCAGCGTGCGGGCCGCCGAAACCGAGCGGTACGCCGAAGCGCTGGCTGTTGCCGACAACGACGTCGGCGCCCCATTCGCCAGGAGGCGTCAGCATGGTCAGGGCCAGCAGGTCGGCCGCGACGATGACCATGGCGCCATGCGCGTGCAGTTTTTCCACGCCGGCGCGGTAGTCGCGCACGACACCGTTGACGCCAGGGTATTGCAGCAGCACGCCGAAGCACGCGTCCAGCGATTCAATCTCTTCAGGTTTAACGACGCGCACCTCGATGCCGATCGGCTGGGCGCGCGTCTGCACCACTTCCAGCGTTTGCGGCAGCACGTCATTGGCGACATACAGCACGTTCGATTTCGATTTGCCCACGCGCTGGATCAGGGTCATCGCTTCGGCGGCGGCCGTGCCTTCGTCCAGCATCGAGGCGTTCGAGATGCCCATGCCCGTCAGATCGGTGATCACTTGCTGGAAGTTCAAAATCGCTTCCAGGCGGCCTTGCGAAATCTCGGGCTGGTAAGGCGTATAAGCCGTGTACCAGGCCGGGTTTTCAAAGATGTTGCGCAACACGACGCCAGGCGTAAACGTGTTGTAGTAGCCTTGGCCGATCAGGGATTTCAGCACCTGGTTCTTGCCGGCGATGGCTTTCAGGCGCGACAGGGCTTCCTGTTCCGGCATCGGCTGCGAGTACGCGCCCAGGGGCAGGGCGCCCTTGTTGCGGATGTTGGCCGGTACCAGGGCGTCGATCAGCGCGGCGCGCGATGGATAGCCGAGGGTCGCCAGCATGGCTTGCTGTTCGGTGGAAGAAGGGCCGATGTGGCGGGCGATGAAGGCATCGCGTGCTTCGAGTTGGGTCAGGCTGGTGCGGGTCATGATATAGAGGCCAAAAAAGACTGAAAAACCGGGATGCGGCGCGCGGGCGCAGCGCCGGGGCATAGCTACAAAATTAAATGCAAACGGGCCGCAATTGCGGCCCGTGAGTCAAACGCGATTAGGCGCTGGTGGTGGCGCCATAGGCGGCAGCGTCGAGCAAGCCGTCCAGGGCCGACACGTCGGCTGGCTTGATCTTGAACAGCCAGTTGGCGTAGGCGTCGGCGTTGATCGACTCTGGCGAGTTGACCACGTCGTCGTTGACGGCCACGACTTCGCCGGCGATCGGCGCGTAGATGTCGCTCGCTGCCTTGACCGATTCCACCACGGCGGCGTCGTCGCCCGCGCCATAGGTATTGCCCACGCTTGGCAGTTCGACGAAAACGATGTCGCCCAGGGCGTCCTGCGCGTACTCGGTGATGCCGACGGTGATGGTGCCGTCGCCTTCAAGGCGTACCCATTCGTGGGAAGCGGTGTACTTCAGGTCTGCAGGAATGTTCATGTGTGGCTCCAGATGGTAAGTGTTCGTTATTGATGTTGGTTGTACGGTCTTGCGGGCGGTGGCTCTCTATCGCTAATCGCTTACGCAGCCAGGATTTTACCGTTACGCACGAAAGGCAGCTTGACGACCGAGGCGGCCAGTTGCTTGCCGCGGATTTCCACGTGCACGGTGTCGCCTACAGCTACGCCGTTGGGTACGCGCGCCAGGGCAATCGCTTCCTGCATGGTGGGGCTGAAGGTGCCGCTGGTGATTTCGCCCGTGGCTTCGCTGCCGGCGATGATGACTTTTTGATGGGCGCGCAGCACGCCGCCTTTTTCGCGCAGGATTAGGCCGACGAATTGCGCGTTCTGGCCTTTGGCCAGCAGGGCCGCCTTGCCGATGAAGTCGCGCTCGCTGACCAGGTCGATGGTCCATGCCAGGCCTGCGTCGAGCGGGTTGACGCTTTCATCCATGTCCTGGCCGTACAAATTCATGCCCGCTTCCAGGCGCAGGGTGTCGCGCGCACCCAGGCCGGCCGGCTTGACGCCGGCGGCGATCAGGGCGTTCCACAGCGCTTCCACCTGGGTGGCGGCCACGCCGATTTCAAAACCGTCTTCGCCCGTGTAGCCGGTGCGCGCCAGCATGACTTCGCCGAACGCCGTCTCTTTGACGATGACGACGTTGAAGGGCTTGATGGCTTCGGAAGCGGCTTGCGTCTCTGGCAGCACTTGCCATACCTTGGCGCGCGCGTTCGGGCCTTGCACGGCGACCAGGGCCATCGGATTGTTGGCATTGCGGCGCTCGGTGATCGTCAGGCCGCTGTTGGTGCTGGTATTTTGCTGCTGCATCCAGGCCACGTCTTTTTCCGCCGTGCCCGCGTTGACGACCAGGCGGAACCAGTTTTCATTGAAGAAGTAGACGATCAGGTCATCGATGACGGTACCTTCGGCATTCAGCATGCACGAGTACAGCGCCTTGCCCGACACTTGCAGCTTGTCAACGTTGTTGGCCAGCAAGCCGCGCAGGAAAGCGCGCACGTTGGGGCCTTCGATATCGACCACGCACATATGGGACACGTCGAACATGCCGGCGTCGCTGCGCACGGCGTTGTGCTCTTCGATTTGCGAGCCGTAGTTGACAGGCATGTCCCAGCCGCCGAAATCGACCATGCGGGCGCCGAGAGCACGGTGGGCGTTATTGAGTGGGGTCGCTTTGAGCGTCATGGATTCCTCGGGACGAAGGTAAAGGGGAAGTTAACAGCACACACGGAGCCAAACACGGCTTTCCGGCGTGATCACTGACCCCCCTGTCCTTTGTACCTGAGAGATTACGGGGGCTTGCCCCGTGCGCCCCTTCGGTGGGCCGCCGGCAATAGCCGCGGCCGCTCTCCAGAGTTGAATTGAAGCTGCCGCCAAAGCAACAGCTTCAGTCCGCCTGATCGGTCCTTTTGCCTGAGAGTTTTTGGGTAGTGCCCCTTCGGCGGCAACGCTGGGTTGCCCTCTCCCGATCAAGTGGGAGGAATATATGCCAGCAGGGTGTTTCTGTCAATCTGAAAAGACGTTGCCAAATTGCAGGCAAAGCCCCGGTTTGCGGGGCTGGGAGGGGCGCTGGCCTGTTACAAAAGGGCGCCCGGCCGTGCGGGAATGCGCTATGATGAAAGCCTGGCTTTCTTGCGGGTGCCTGCCATGAACACTACACAAAGCGAGACGCAAAACAACACCGAGCAGCACGGTTACTTTACCCTCTCGGGCGATGTCAACAGTGACATGGTGCGGCGCGTCTTCAACGCCGCGGCCGACATCACGGAAGACAAGCTCACCACCGCGCACATTTTGATCCAGTCCAACGGCGGCTATGTCAGCGACGGGATCTGTCTGTACAACTTCCTCAGCAAGTTGCCACTCGACATCATTACCTATAACGCGGGCGCCGTGGCATCCATCGCCGTCACCCTGTTTCTGTCGGGGCGGCACCGCCATGCCAGCGACACGGCCCGCTTCATGGTGCACAAGTCGCATGCGACAGCCTCGCCCGGTTCCCGCCCCGATGCGCTCAGCATCATCGTCGAGGGCTTGCGCGCCGACGACATGCGCACCGAGCGCATCCTGCGCGGCCACGTCAACCTGACGCAAGAGCAGTGGCAGGTGCACGCGTATTCCGATCTGCACCTGACGGCCGACCAGGCGCTGGAGGTGGGCATGATCGAATCGATCCGCGATTTCGCGCCGCCCAAGGGCAAGCGCCTGACGAATATCTGACGCTCCGGCGCTGTGCAGGCGGATGGTTGGGCGCGGGAATTTTGTAATCGAATGTAATTCTTCGCTGCAGCACAGCAAAAGCCGCGCGGAACAGGGCTGAGTCGTGGCATAGTGCAAGCTGATCATGAAATAAGCGCGTGTACGATGACTTGGTGGAATGGGATTTCTTTTGCGGCCGATATGTCCGTCATGGGGCCGGCTGGCGTGGCGATTGCCCTGTGGCTGCTCGTCTCGCGCCAGTGGCGCCTGGTGCTCAGCTGGAGCCTGTGGTATGGCGGCGGCCTGGCCCTCGTAGTGTTGTCGAAGCTGGCCTTCATGAGCTGGGGCGTGGGCAGCAGCGCGCTCGATTTTACGGGTTTCAGCGGCCACGCCATGCGCGCCGGCGCCGTGTTTCCCGTGCTGATGTATGTGCTGCTGCAGCGGGCCGCACCGCGCTGGCGCCATGCCGGCGTGCTCGTCGGCGTGGCCTTCGCCGTGCTGGTGGCCATTTCGCGCGTGGTCGTGCATGCGCACAGCGTGTCGGAAGCCGTCAGCGGTTGCGTGCTGGGCCTGGCGCTGGCGCTGGGCTTCATGTGGAATGCCCGCGGCGCCGTGAATTTCGCCGTCAGCCATGCGCTGGCCCTGTCCAGCCTGGTGCTGATGGTAGTGCTCAGCTTCAAGGCGGAACCCATGCCGACCGAGCAATGGCTGCAAAAACTGGCCATCGTGCTGTCCGGCCATGAGCGCGTTTTTTCCCGCGAAGACTGGAAACTGGCGCAGGATGGCCGCCCAGCCCGTTAATATGGTGCCGGGATGGTGCCGGCCGGCACTTGACGCTGCTGTTTTTTGGCCAGAAAAGCATCAGGAAATGGTATGATGAGCCACTTTTTTGCGCTGAGCGGCCAGATTGTCGTCGCAATGGTGCATCTGAACTGAATATGAACCGGGTTCGCCGATCTCAACCGCCAGCATAGGCCAGGAACTCTAAAACACGTGCGTCTCTCTTCCATCAAGTTGTCGGGATTTAAGTCTTTCGTCGATCCCACCAATTTCCAGGTGCCAGGCCAGCTCGTGGGCGTGGTCGGGCCGAATGGCTGCGGCAAGTCGAACATCATCGACGCCGTGCGCTGGGTGCTGGGCGAATCGAAAGCATCGGAATTGCGCGGCGAATCGATGCAGGACGTCATTTTCAATGGCTCCACCCACCGCAAGCCGGCCGGGCGCGCTTCCGTGGAACTGGTGTTCGACAATAACGATGGCAAGGCGTCCGGCCAGTGGGGCCAGTACGCCGAGATCGCTGTCAAGCGCACCCTGACGCGCGATGGCACGTCCACCTATTACATCAATGGCCAGCCCGTGCGCCGGCGCGATATCCAGGATATCTTCCTCGGCACGGGCCTTGGCCCGCGCGCCTATGCCATCATCGGCCAGGGCATGATTTCGCGCATCATCGAATCGCGCCCCGAAGAATTGCGCGTCTTCCTCGAAGAAGCGGCCGGTGTCTCCAAATACAAGGAACGCCGCCGCGAGACGGAAAACCGCCTGCAGGACACGCGCGAAAATCTGTTGCGCGTGGAAGACATCTTGCGCGAACTCAATGCCAACCTGGAAAAGCTGGAAGCGCAGGCGGCTGTCGCCACGCGTTTCCACGCCTTGCAGGCGGATCAGGAAGAAAAGCAGAAACTGCTGTGGCTGCTGCGCAAGAACGAGGCGCAAAACGAGCAGACGCGCTATTTCCGCGAGGTGGAACAGGCGCAGACGGACCTGGAAGAGCAGACGGCCAAGCTGCGCAACGTGGAACTGACGCTCGAGCAGATGCGCCAGGCGCATTTTGCCGTGGGCGACCGCCTGCATACGGCGCAAGGCCATCTGTACCAGACGAATGCGGAAATCGGCAGCCTGGAAGCACAGATCAAGTTCGTCATCGAATCGCGCGCCCGCCTGCAGGCGCAGCTGGCGACCCTGACGGCCCAGCGCGACCAGTGGAACAGCCAAGGCAGCGAATACCAGGAACAGATCGAAGAGGCGGAATTCCACCTCGAAGAGCTGGCGGCCAAGGTGGAGCAATCGCAAATGATGGCCGAACAGAAGGGCGAGCAATTGCCCGAACTGGACGCCGCCTGGCGCGCCGCACAGAACAAGAGCACGGAATCGCGCGCGCGAATTATGCAGGCCCAGCAGCAGCTGGAACTGGAATCGGCGCACCAGCGTAACGCTTCAAACATCCTGGCCAGCCTGTTGACGCGCCGCGAGCGCCTGCAGCAGGAAAAGAACAGCCTGAGTTTGCCCGACAGCAGCCACCTGGAAAACCTGAAACTGCAGCTGGAAGAAAAGCAGCAAGCGCTGGAAGAACAGGGTTTCTACCTGGAAGAAGCGCTGGAGCAGCAACCCAAGCTGGAGCAGGAACGGATGGAGGCGCAGGCGCAAGTCAATGCCGAAACAAACGCCAACGCCCAGCTGGAGGCGCGTCTTTCTGCTTTGAAACAATTGCAGGAACGGGTACAGACGCAAGGCAAGGTCCAGCCCTGGCTGAAAAAGCACGAGCTCGACACCTTGCCGCGCCTGTGGCAAAAGCTGCAGATCGAGGCGGGCTGGGAAGCGGCCATGGAATCGATCTTGCGCGAGCGCACCTCTGCCCTGCAACTGTCGAATATCGACTGGGCCAAGGCCTTCTTTGCCGATGCGCCACCGGCCAAGCTGGCCCTGTATGCGCCATCGACCCTGGCGCCGTTGCCGCTGCCGGACGTGCCGGGCCTCAAGCCCTTTTTGAACTTATTGAAACTCAACGATCCCGGTTTGCGCGGCTTGCTGCAGGATTGGCTCTACAACGCCTACGCCGTGGAAGACGCGGCCGAAGCGCTGGCCGAGCGTAGCAAGTTGCCGCCGGGCGGCTATTTCGTCACGCGGCTTGGGCACGTGGTCACGGCCACCAGCGTGCGCTTCTATGCAGCTGATTCGGAGCAGGAAGGCATGCTGGGCCGCCAGCAGGAAATCGAGAATATCGGTAAACAGTTGCGCGCCCAGCAATTGCTGGCCGAAGAGGCGCGCGCCCGTTCCGTGCGGGCCGACGCAGCCGTGGGAACCTTGACGCGCAACCTGTCCGACTTGCGCCTGCGCATACAGCAGCTCACTTCTTCCGTGCATACTCTGCAACTGGACGTGGTGAAATTGTCGGAAGTGGAAGCCCGCTTCAACCAGCGCAGCACGCAGATCGGCGCGGATCTGGCCGAGATCGCCGCGCAGGAAGCCGAGCAGATGCAGACCAAGCTGGAATCGGAAGAAAAATTCGAACAGCTGGACATGGAACTGGGCAACTTGCAGGAAGCGCACGAAGACGGCCACACGGACTTCTTGCAGAAGGAACAGCGCTTGGCCGAAGCGCGCGAAGCCTTGCGCGACCTGGAACGCGCCGCCAAGGATACGGAATACGCGGAAAAAGCCCATCGCGCGAAGATCGAGGAATTGCGCCGCAACATCGCCACGGCCAGTACGCAGGCGCAGCAAGTGACGGCCAGCCTGCAGGCGGGTGAGCTGGAGCTGGCCAACCTGGAAAGCGGCGCGGCCGCCGACGGCTTGCAGGACTTGCTCGAGCGCCGCACCACGCAGGAGCGGGCGCTGGCGGACGCGCGCCATGAACTGGACCAGATCACGCAGCAGCTGCGCCTGTCCGAAGATGCGCGCACGCAATCGGAACGCAGCCTGCAGCCGCAGCGCGACAAGATCATGGAAATGCAGCTCAAGGAACAGGCCGCGCGCCTGAACCAGGAGCAATTCGCCCAGCAATTGCTGGAATCGGGCGCCGACGAGGCTGTCTTGAGCGAAAAGTTGCACCCGGACATGCGCCCATCGTATCTGCAGGGCGAAGTGACGCGCCTGACGAATGCCATCACGTCCCTGGGCGCCGTCAATCTGGCCGCGCTGGATGAGCTGGCGCAGGCGTCCGAGCGCAAGAATTTCCTCGACGCCCAGAATGCCGACCTGACGGAAGCGATCAATACGCTGGAAGATGCGATCCACAAGATCGACAAGGAAACGCGCGACTTGCTGCAAGACACGTTCGACAAGGTCAATCATCACTTTTCCGAGCTGTTCCCCATCCTGTTTGGCGGGGGGCAGGCCAAGCTGACCATGACGGGCGACGAGATTCTCAATTCCGGTGTACAAGTCATGGCGCAGCCTCCCGGCAAGAAAAATGCCACCATCCACCTGTTGTCCGGTGGAGAGAAGGCGCTGACCGCGACCGCATTGGTGTTTTCCATGTTCCGCCTGAATCCGGCGCCGTTCTGCCTGCTCGACGAAGTCGATGCACCGCTGGACGATTCGAACACGGAACGCTTCTGCCGCATGGTCAAGCGCATGTCCGACCAGACCCAATTCCTTTTCATTTCGCATAACAAGATTGCGATGGAAATGGCCCATCAATTGATCGGTGTGACGATGCAGGAGCAGGGCGTATCGCGCATCGTGGCGGTGGACATGGAGTCCGCCGCAAATTTTGCAACCGAGGCACAAGCAGCATGACAGACCTTCAAATTACCTTGTTCGGCGCCGGCGGCGTCTTTATCGTCGGCGTTTTTTCGTACAACAAATGGCAGGAATACAAGGCCAAGAAAAGCGTGGAACGGGCATTTTCCACCGACCACGATGACGTGCTGATGCGCGAGGGCGACGCCCCCGCGGTGGATGTCCAGGAACCCGTCTTGCGCCAGGAGCCGCGCTTTGACGCCGCGCCCGCCGCCAAGGCCGAACCATCGTTCGGCGCGCCGCCAGCGGCGCCTGTGTCCGACGCCCCCGTGCATGTGGAGCCGTCGCTGGGTGGGGGGGCTGCCGAGCCGGCCCCTGCACCAGCCGCCGAGCCCGTGCAAGAAGTCAGCGCCGCCAGCGAGCAGGCGACCAGCCTGGTCGACCCGCTGATCGATTGCCTGCTGCCCCTGTCGCTGGAAGCGCCCGTGCGCGGCGACAAGATCCTGCCCGTGCTGCAAACCCTGCGCCTGGTGGGCAACAAGCCCGTGCATTTCATCGGCTTGCACGTGAATGGCGACTGGGAACCGATCACGCATGGCGGTGTCTACACCAAGATGCAGGGCGGCGTGCAGCTGGCCAGCCGCAGCACGGCCTTGAATGAACTCGAATACTCGGAACTGGTCACGCGCCTGCGTGGTGTTGCCGACGAGATCGGTGCCGAGCCGGAAGTGCCCGACATGATGGAAGTAATGGCCGAAGCGCGCAATCTGCACCGCTTCGTGGCCGGCCACGACGCCCAGCTGGGCGTGAACCTGCACACGAATGGCGCGCCATGGGCCATTGCCACCTTGCTGTTCGCGCTGGAAAAACAGGGCTTTGACGTGCGTCCGGACGGCCGTTTCGTCATGCCGGACGGCGACGGCAGCTATCTGTTCTCGCTGTCGACGAATGTCACCCTGGCCGAGGAAACCACGCCGCGCCTGACTCTGCTGCTGGACGTGCCCTGCGTGGCGCCCGCGCGCGACGGTTTCGGCGCCATGGTCGCCTGCGCCAAGGCACTGGTGGGCCGCCTGGACGCGACCATCGTCGACGATTACAACCAGGCCTTGTCGGACGCGGCGCTGGCCGAGATCGCCGGCCAGGTGCAAGAGTTTTACCAGGAAATGGACGCGGCCGACATTCCCGCCGGCTCCACCCGCGCCCTGCGTTTATTTAGCTGAAGAATCCCGCAACAATGACTGATCCGATCAACCAGGACGCCGCCCGCGTCCTGGCACTCACTGCCGAACTCAATCGGCATCTGCACGCCTACCACGTGCTCGACAATCCCACCATCCCCGACGCCGAGTACGACAAGCTGTTTGTCGAACTGCAAACGCTGGAGGCGGCCCATCCGCACTTGCGCACGCCAGACTCGCCCACCTTGCGCGTGGGCGCGGCGCCGCTGCCGCAGTTCGAGCAAGTCACGCACACGGTGCCGATGTTGTCGCTGAATAATGGTTTCTCCGATGACGATATCGTCAATTTCGACCGCCGCGTGCGCGAAGGCCTGGACCTTGACGCTGCAGAAGTCGACTACGCGGCCGAAGTGAAGTTCGATGGCCTGGCCATCAACCTGCGCTATGAAAATGGGATGTTCGTGCAGGCCGCCACGCGCGGCGACGGCGCCACCGGGGAAGACGTGACGGCGAATATCCGCACCATTTCCGGCATCCCTTTGCGCCTGCATGGCGACAAGATTCCCGCCGTGCTCGACGTGCGTGGCGAAGTGATGATGTTCAAGGCCGATTTTGCCCGTTTGAATGAGCGCCAGCGCGAGGCGGGCCAGAAGGAATTCGCCAACCCGCGCAACGCGGCGGCGGGCAGCCTGCGCCAGCTCGATTCGCGCATCACGGCGCAGCGCAAGCTGCGTTTCTATGCCTACGGCATCGGCACCCTAGCGGGCGCCGCCATGCCGGTGTCGCATTCGGCCTTGCTGGACTGGTACGACACCCTGGGCATCCCCGTGTCGAAGGAGCGCCGTGTGGTGCAGGGTGCGCAGGGCTTGTTGGCATACTACGCCGATATCGGCGCGCGCCGCCCCGTCTTGCCGTATGAAATTGATGGCGTGGTCTACAAGGTGAATGCGACGCAAGACCAGCAGGAGCTGGGTTTTGTCTCACGCGCCCCCCGGTTTGCGCTGGCGCACAAGTTCCCCGCCGAAGAGGCGTTGACGCAGGTGCTGGGCATCGATATCCAGGTGGGACGCACAGGCGCCATGACGCCCGTGGCGCGCCTGGCGCCCGTGTCCGTGGGTGGCGTGACGGTGACCAATGCCACCTTGCACAATGAAGATGAGGTACTGCGCAAGGATGTGCGCGTGGGCGATACCGTTATCGTGCGCCGCGCCGGCGACGTGATTCCCGAAGTGCTGTCCGTGGTGCTGGAAAAGCGGCCGGAACCGGCACCGCTGCCGTTCAAGATGCTGGAAGCATGTCCCGTGTGCGGCTCGCACGTGGTGCGCGAAGAAGGCGAGGCGATTGCCCGCTGCTCGGGCGGCCTGTTCTGCTCGGCGCAGCGCAAGGAAGCGTTCCGCCATTTTGCGGGCCGTCGCATGATGGATATCGAAGGCCTGGGGGAACGTTATATCGATACCCTGGTCGAACTGGAATACGTGCATGGCTTGGCCGACCTGTACGGCCTGACCCTGGAAAAACTGCTGGAAATGAAGTTGCGCGCCGACGAGCGCGACGGCTCGACGCCAGAAACAGTGCAACAAGGCAAGATTCCCACCAAATGGGCGGAAAACTTGCTGGTAGGCATAGAAGCGAGCAAACGCCCGCCGCTCGAACGTTTCCTGTTCGCGCTGGGCATCCGCCACGTGGGCGAATCGACGGCCAAGACGCTGGCCGAGTGGCTGGGTAGCCTGGACTATGTGCGCCGTGCGCCGGCGGCCTTGTTGCGCGTGCTGCCCGATATCGGCGGCACCGTGGCCGAGTCGATTGCCGACTTCTTTGCCGAAGAAAAGAATCAGCAGGCGCTGCAGGCTTTGCTGGACGCCGGTGTCACGCCGCAGGGCGAACACGCGCCCAGCGCCAAGCTGCGCACGCAACTGGAACAAACCACGTTGCTGGCAGCCATCGGTATCCCCAAGCTGACGGAGCCGCGCAGCAAGCAGCTGGTGGAGCGGGGCGTGACCCTGGCCAGCCTGGCCGCGCAAGGCGCCAGCTTCCACGCGGGCTTGCCCGCCGCCGTTGCCGAAGCGCTGGCGCAATGGCTGGCCGATGAGGGTAATCTCAAGCTGCTTGCTCAACTGGACGCCTTGCGAAATGAATTACTGTCACAATTGCCTGAAATGCCAGCCGCTGGCGGCAAGCTGGACGGCAAGACTTTCGTCTTGACGGGCACGTTGCCCAATATGAGCCGCGACGAGGCTGCGGAGCTGATCGAGGCGGCCGGTGGCAAGGTCAGCGGTTCTGTATCGAAGAAGACAGGCTATGTCGTCGCCGGCTCGGACGCCGGCAGCAAGCTGGCCAAGGCGCAGGAACTGGGCGTCGCCATACTCGATGAGGCAGGCTTGCTGGCCTTGCTCGCGCAAGACTAATCATTAAAATATTATAGAAGACCCATGAAAAAAATCAGAAAAGCAGTCTTTCCCGTCGCCGGCCTGGGCAGCCGTTTCTTGCCTGCGACCAAGGCGCAACCGAAGGAAATGTTGCCCATCGTCGACAAGCCATTGATCCAGTATGCTGTGGAAGAAGCCGTGGCGGCCGGCATCACGGAAATGATCTTCATCACGGGGCGCAACAAGCGCGCCATCGAAGACCATTTCGATACGGCTTACGAGCTGGAGTCGGAACTGGAAGCGGCCGGCAAGCGCCAGTTGCTCGAGATGGTGCAAAACGTCATTCCCAAGCACATCAACTGCATTTACATACGCCAGTCTGCGCCACTGGGCCTGGGGCATGCCGTGCTGTGCGCCCGTCCCGTGATCGGCGACGAGCCGTTTGCCGTCTTGCTGGCCGACGATTTCATGGATGTGGAAGAGGGCGCGCGCCCCGTGCTGGCGCAGATGACTGATGTCTTCCAGTACGAGAATTGCTCGCTGCTGGCGGTGCAGGATGTGCCGCGCGCAGAAACCAAGCAGTACGGTATCGTGTCGGCAAAGAATTATCAGCCCGACCTGGAGCTGGTTTCTGCCATCGTGGAAAAACCTGCGCCCGAAGAGGCGCCATCGACCCTCGCCGTGGTGGGCCGTTATGTGTTGACCAGCCGCATCTTTAACCATCTGGCAAATATCGGCGCGGGCGCTGGCGGCGAAATTCAATTGACGGACGGCATCGCCGCCCTGATGCGCGAAGAGCGAGTGCTGGCTTATCGCTACCAGGGGCAGCGTTATGACTGCGGCTCCAAGCTTGGTTATCTGAAGGCAACGACGGCGATGGGCATGAAACATCCGGAAACGGGGGCAGCCTTCCGCACTTATCTGCAAGAACTGCAATCGGCACTGGACACGAAATGACCGTACGTGAAATCCTCAAGATGGGCGATCCGCGCCTGTTACGCATGGCCGAGCCCGTACGTGAATTCGATACGCCCGAACTGCAGGCCTTGATCGCCGACATGTTCGACACCATGCATGCGGCCAATGGCGCGGGCCTGGCGGCGCCGCAGATCGGCGTCAATCTGCAGGTGGTGATCTACGGCTTCAAGCAGAATTTGCGCTACCCCGACGCGCCGCAAGTGCCGGAAACAGTGCTCATCAACCCTGTGCTGACGCCTTTGTCTGAACGCAAGGAAGAGGGCTTCGAAGGTTGCCTGTCCGTGCCCGGCTTGCGCGGCAGCGTGCCGCGCTGGAGCGAGCTGCACTATGAAGGCGTGGACCAGTTCGGCCAGCCCATCAGCCGCGACTGCGACGGCTTCCATGCCCGCGTGGTGCAGCATGAGGTGGATCACTTGCACGGCATCCTGTATCCGATGCGTATCGTCGACTTCACGCAGTTCGGCTATACCGAGGTCATGTTCCCCGATCTCGATCCGAACGACGACGACTAGGCAGCCGACATCCGGGGGCAGACCCCCGGATGCGTTAGCGCAGAGCTTTGTGTTAGCGGTGTTGAGGGTCTGACCCCAGTCTCAGCGCACCTTGCGGCTGCTGCCCAGGTTATCCAGCAGCATTTTCAATTCATCCTGCATGGCATCCGTCAGGTTCAGGAAGCGGCAACCGATCTGCACTTGCTCGCCCAGCAGGAAGGAGCGGAAGGTGCGCGACAGGCGGATTTCCAGGTCGGCGATCATGACTTTGTCTGGCCCCAGTTCCAGGCGCACGCGCGACAGCTTGCGGCCCACATACAGGCCGACCGTGTCGCGCGGATGGGCGCGCATGCCGATGCCGCCGGCCGAGAAATCATACAGCTGCAATTCATATGGACGACCCTCGAGCACGAAGGCGGCCAGGTAGTACACGCCCAGCGGTGTTTCCAGGCGCGTCGATTCGCGCCGTTCCAGCACCAGGCAATGGCTGGGGAAGTTGGTCAGGTAGACGTTCGGCCGCTCGGGATACGCCTGCCATTCGCCATTGATGGTAAATTGCAGCTTGGCGCTTTGCACCCACGACACAAACGTGGCGCCACCAGGCGGCAGGGTAGCGCCTTCATTGAGTTCCAGCACGAATTGCGGCAAGTCGTCGTCGACGGACAAAATGCGCGCCATGATGACGTCTTCGCCGTCCGTCGGATAGATGGAAATGGCGTCGCCATTGTCAGCCAGGCTGCACAGGGTTTCGCCGATATCCCACGGATCGCTCATATGGTGCGGCTTGGTGCCTGGCGCCATCGGCTCGGCCACGTCGGCCAGGCTGGGCGCGCCTTTGCGCAGGGGATTAGGGATGGGATCGTTCACGACAGCGTATCTCTTTTGTTCTAATGGGGAATAGTGTATAGGTTTAAAGCAATATTTACTAAGTAAATTACAATAATTGTTTTTATATCACTTTATTCCTGTTGCTTATGTATCCTGGCTTGGCATGCCGCCTTGACGTCGCCGCTTAAAACTGTTCGTCCGCGCTCAGGTAACGCCATTGGCCCGTCGGCAAGTCGCCCAGCTTGACCTTGCCGATGCGCACGCGTTTCAATCCCAGCACTTTCAGGCCAACGGCTTCGCACATGCGGCGGATCTGGCGTTTCTTGCCTTCGCGCAGGGTAAAGCTCAGCTGGTCTTCGTTTTGCCAGCGCACCTTGGCCGGCAGCAAAGCCTTGCCGTCAAGCCACAGGCCGTGGTTGAGCTTTTTCAGCTCGCTGTCGGGCAGGGTGCCGCCCTTGCTGTAGCTCACGCGCACCAGGTATTCCTTGTCGATATCGGTATCGTGGCCGATCAGCTGCTTGGCCACGCGGCCGTCTTGCGTCAAGACCAGCAGGCCGACGGAATCGATGTCCAGGCGGCCGGCCGCCACCAGGCTGCGCAGCTGTGTCGGATGGAACTGTTCCGGGCTGCGGTCTTCCGCCCAGCGGTTTTCCGCCTTGATCAGGGCCACGGCTGGCGTGTAGCCGTCTTCGGCCTGGCCGCTGACATAGCCGACGGGTTTGTTGATCAGCACGGTGACCCGCTTCGATTGCTCTGCAGCCGCCTGGCGTTCCACGGTGACTTTCTGGCTGGGATAGACTTTGCTGCCCAGCTCGGATACCACCTTGCCGTCGACGCGGACCCAGCCGCGCGCGATCCACTCATCGGCTTCGCGGCGCGAGGACAGGCCCAGTTCGGACATGCGTTTGGACAAGCGTAATAATTCTTCGGTCATGTTGTTTCAGTTTCAGTAAGGGTAGGCGCTGCGCGGAAAGTCTATACTTTCAACGCATCGAGTAAATCGGTTTCCAGCAATATCTGGTTGCGGGCATTGTTGAGCGCGGGACCGTCGACGAGGAAGACGTCTTCGACCCGCTCGCCCAGGGTCATGATCTTGGCCGTGTGCAAGTTGATGCGGTACTTGGTCAGCACGTTGGCGATCGCGTACAGCAAGCCCGTGCGGTCGTTGGCCGCCACCGACAGCAAATAGTATTGGCCCTTTTCATCGGGCCGCAAATCCACCGTCGGCTGAAAGGGAAAGGTGCGCGACAGGCGCGACAAGCGTCCCTTGCCTGGCGGCGGCAGTGGCGTTTGCGACTGCAGCAGCTCGCCCAGCTCATGCTCGATCAGGCTGATGATGTCGCGGTAGCTCTTGGCGAAGTTTTGCTCGGTGACAAGGAAGGTGTCGAGCGCATAGCCATTCCTGGTCGTGTGGATCTTGGCGTCGAGAATGCTGAAGTTCTTGCGGTCGAAATAGCTGCAGATGCGCGCGAACAGGTCGGGCTGGTCGGGAATGTACACGGCCACCTGCAAGCCTTCGCCGATGGGCGCCAGACGGCATTTTACCACCGGCAACTTACTGTCGAGCTTGTCATATAGCGAGCGCGTCTGCCAGGCGATGTCGGAGGCGTCGTGGCGCAGGAAATACGCCACGTCCAGCTGCTGCCACAGTTTCAGATGGGCATCCGGCGGCAAGCCGTACAGGCGCAGGGTGGCCAGCGCCTCCTGCTGGCGGTTTTTCAGCTCGCGGTCGGCCGTATGCGGCTCGCCGCCCAGCACGCGCAAGGTGATCTTGTACAGGTCTTCCAGCAGCTTGCCCTTCCAGGCATTCCACACTTTCGGGCTGGTGCCGCGGATATCGGCCACCGTCAGCAGGTACAGGCCCGTCAGGTGGCGCTCGTCCCTGACCACTTTCGCAAAGGCGGCGATGACGTCCGGGTCGGACAGGTCTTGCTTTTGCGCCACTTGCGACATGGTCAGATGATTTTCCACCAGGAATGCCACCAGTTCCGTGTCTTCTTGCGACAGGCCGTGATCCTGGCAGAACTGGGTGGCGTCGGCCACGCCCAGCTTCGAGTGGTCGCCGCCGCGGCCCTTGGCGATGTCGTGGAACAGGGCCGCCACGTACAGCAGCCACGACTGCGAGAAATCGGCCATCAGTTGGCTGCAGAACGGGTATTCGTGCGCGTGTTCGCTCATGGTGAAGCGGCGCATGTTGCGCACCACCATCAAAATGTGCTGGTCGACCGTGTACACGTGGAACAGGTCGTGCTGCATCTGGCCCACGATGCGGCGGAAATTGGGCAGGTAGCGCCCCAGGATACTCATCTCGTTCATGCGCCGCAGCGCATGGATGATGCCCACGGGTGCTTTCATGACGCGCAGGAAGAGGGCGCGGTTGACAGGATCCTGGCGGAAGGGGGCGTCGATCTTGAAGCGCGCGTGCCACAGGGCCCGCGTGGCGCGCGAGGTCATGCCTTTCAGGGCCGGGCGCTCCGTCATCAGGACAAAAATTTCCAGCATAGCCGACGGATATTGCTCGAACGTATCGTCGGCGCTGATGTCGATCAGGCTGTTGACTTCATTGAAGCGTTCGTTGATGGGCACGGCCACGTCGTCTTGCGGAAACAACCGCGCTTCGATGTTTTGCAGCAGAATCGTGTTGAGCTGGGTCACCGTCTTGGCGGCCCAGTAGTAACGCTGCATGAGGAATTCGCTGGCGCGGCGCATGTGCGGCCCGCTGCCCGTCGCTTGCAAGCCCAGCGATTCGGCAATCGCTGTCTGCACGTCGAACACCAGGCGGTCTTCGCGCCGTCCCGCATGCAGGTGCAGGCGCACGCGGATGTCCTTGAAGGCGCGTTCCTTTTCCATCAGCTGGCGTGCTTCCGTCAGGGTGATCAGGCCGCCCGTGGCCAGCGTGCGCCACGAGTTCGCCAGGCCGGCCGCCTTGGCCACCCACAGGATGACCTGCAAGTCGCGCAAGCCGCCCGGGCTTTCCTTGCAATTCGGTTCCAGGCTGAAGGCCGTGTCTTCGTATTTGGCGTGTCTCTGGCGCATTTCCGCCGTTTTTGCCTGGAAAAACGCCTGCGGATCCATGGCCGCGTCATAGCGCTGCTGCAATTGCGCGAACAGGTCCGCGTTGCCGCACACGAGACGCGCTTCGAGCAAGCTCGTTTGCACGGTGATGTCGGCCTTCGATTCGACCATGCATTCCTCGACCGTGCGGATGCTGTGGCCGATTTCCAGGCCCAGGTCCCACAGCAGTTGCACCAGTTCCTCGAGTTTTTCCTGCGCGGCCGCATCCGGCGCCTGTTGCAGCAGGATCAGCAGGTCAACGTCGGAATACGGAAACAGTTCGCCGCGGCCATAGCCGCCCACGCCCACCAGGGCAGTGCCGGGCGGCAAGCCCGCCTCTTGCCAGGCACGCGCCAGCACGCCGTCGACGCTGTGGCGCAGGCTGCGCAGCAGTTTTTCCGGCTTGCCGTCGGCCTGGAAAGCTGCAATGACGACCTGGCGGTCGGCTTTCAGTTGCTGTTTCAGCTGTTCCCGAACTTGCTTTTTCATCTGGGCCCTGGGTGGCGGTGCGTGGGATGGAGAATCAGGCTTTGTTCAGGATCAACGCCGGTGGCGGCGGCATGCCGGGCGAGACGGTCAGCACTTCATAGCCCGTTTCCGTGACCAGCACCGTGTGTTCCCATTGCGCCGACAGGCTGCGGTCCTTGGTTTTGATGGTCCAGCCATCGTTCATTTCGCGGATTTCGCGGCGGCCCGAGTTGATCATCGGTTCGACGGTGAAAATCATGCCCGCTTCCAGGCGCTCCAGGGTGCCAGGTTTGCCGTAATGCAGCACTTGCGGCTCTTCATGGAAGACCTTGCCGATGCCGTGGCCGCAGAATTCGCGCACCACGCTGTAGCCGGCCTTTTCAGCGTGCTGCTGGATGGCGTGGCCAATATCGCCCAGGTGGGCGCCCGGCTTGATCTGGGCTATGCCCAGCCACATGCATTCATAGGTGATTTCCGACAGGCGCTTGGCCAGGATGGTCGGCGTTCCGACGAGGAACATGCGGCTGTTGTCGCCGTGGTAGCCATCCTTGATGACGGTGATGTCGAGGTTGACGGAGTCGCCGCTCTTGAGCACCTTGTCGCCGGGAATGCCGTGGCAGATGACGTCGTTGACGGAGGTGCAGATGGCCTTCGGATACGGCGTGTAGCCGGGCGGGCAATAGTTCAGCGGAGCAGGGATGGTGCCTTGCACGTTGACCATGTATTCGTGGCACAGACGATCCAGTTCGCCGGTCGTGACGCCGACCTTGACGAAGGGGGTGATGTAGTCGAGTACTTCGGCGCCGAGCTTGCCGGCAACGCGCATGCCTTCGATGTCGGCGGCGGAATTGATACGGATGGTAGACATGGTGTAATTCGCAATCTGCAAGAATTCAGGTGAAAAGCACAGACGTGTCCTGTTATACGGGGAAAAGTCTGCAAATATGTCGAAATTATAAACGAGGCGCCCTGTATCCGCCGCCTCCATCCTATGGCTGGCAGGCGATTTTTGCGGGAAAAGCCATGGCGGATACGCGTTGCACCACTGTGGTGCAACGTCTGCCATCGCTGCGCGCGCGATTTGCGTCGTGGACTTGATGGAATGGGCATTTCGGTGTAGAATCCCGGGTTGCTTGAATTCTCTTTTAAGCAATGTAGTAAAACAGTGTCTTTAATTTATATAAACACGCGAATCCGGTCGACAAGGGTGCCTGTATGGTGACTGATCGGATTCCAGACCCAACCCTGGAGTTAATAATGTCCGTAACAATGCGCGAAATGCTGGAAGCCGGTGTCCACTTTGGTCACCAAACCCGTTTTTGGAATCCAAAAATGGCACCGTTCATCTTCGGCCATCGCAACAAGATCCACATCATCAACCTGGAAAAAACCATGGCGATGTACCAGGACGCAATGAAGCACGTGCGTCAACTGGCTGCAAACCGTGGCACCATCCTGATGGTTGGCACCAAGCGTCAAGCTCGCGAAATCATCGCTGCTGAAGCACAACGCGCTGGCGTGCCTTTCGTTGATCAACGTTGGTTGGGCGGCATGCTGACCAACTTCAAAACGATCAAAACCTCGATCAAGCGTCTGAAAGACATGGAAGTCATGGTTGAAGACGGTTCGATCGAGAAGCTGTCGAAAAAAGAAGCGCTGATGTTCTCCCGCGAAATGATCAAGCTGCAAAAATCGATCGGCGGCATCAAGGACATGGGCGGCATTCCTGATGCAATCTTCGTTGTGGACGTCGGCTACCACAAAGGTGCGATCACCGAAGCAGCTAAACTGGGTATCCCGGTCATCGGCGTTGTCGATACCAACCACTCCCCAGAAGGCGTGAACTTCGTGATCCCAGGTAACGATGACTCCTCGAAAGCCATCATGTTGTACGCTCGCGGTGTTGCTGATGCAATCATCGAAGGCCGTGCAGCTGCCGGTAACGAAGTTGTTGAAATGGTTAAAGCAGCCGCTGGCGACGAATTCGTCGAAGTAAACGAACAGGCTTAATGGCCAGGCTATCGCAAGATAGCCGTTTGTAAGCACAGCAGTAAGGGAAAAGGGGTGGCAGCAGCTCCCCCTTTTTTTTAACAAAAAAACGATAGTGACCGCTGGCGAGGCATGCATGCCCGGCCGCGACTGTCGACTCACCGAATCAGGAGAAACACATGGCAGCGATTACAGCAGCGATGGTAGGCGAATTGCGCGGCAAGACCGACGCACCAATGATGGAATGCAAAAAAGCACTGACCGAAGCCGATGGCGACATGGCGCGTGCGGAAGAGATCCTGCGCGTCAAACTGGGCGGCAAGGCATCGAAAGCATCGGCACGCATCACCGCTGAAGGCGTCGTGGCAACCTACATCGCCAATGGCGTAGGCGCCCTGGTCGAAGTGAACTCGGAAACCGACTTCGTTGCGAAAAACGACGATTTCCTGGCACTGGCCAACAACGCTGCCCGTCTGGTAGCAGAACACAACCCGGCTGACGTAGCTGCCCTGCTGGCCCTGCCACTCGATGGCAAGACCCTGGACGAAGTGCGCGCTGCCCTGATCGGCAAAATCGGCGAAAACATGACCATCCGCCGCTTCCAGCGTTTCGAAACCAGCGCCAAGCTGGCGTCGTACCTGCACGGTGCGCGCATTGGCGTGATCGTCGAATTCGACGGCGCCGATGAGCAAGTGGGCAAAGACGTGGCCATGCACATCGCTGCCATGAAGCCAGTGTCGCTGTCGTCGAACGAAGTTCCTGCGGAACTGATCGAAAAAGAGCGTTCGGTTGCCCAACTGAAAGCCGAAGAAGACGCAGCCAAAGCGGCCGCCGAAGGCAAACCAGCGCAATCGCCAGAAATCCTGGCCAAGCGCCTGGAAGGTTCCGTACAGAAGTTCCTGAAAGAAGTGTCCCTGCTGAACCAGGCTTTCGTGAAAAACGACAAGCTGTCGGTTGAGCAAATGCTGAAGGCGGCGAACACCAGCGTCAAAGGTTTCGCCATGTACGTAGTGGGCGAGGGCATCGAGAAGAAGCAAGACGACTTCGCAGCAGAAGTCGCAGCACAGATGGCTGCCTCCCAGGGAGCGTAAGTAAAGCGGGCCGAGAGGCCCGTTTTTTTGGCCCGCCCGCACCTGTCGTGCCGGGCGGCGGCATGGGCAGCCCCGCGCGCCTATCCGGCGCTGCAAGGCGCTGCGCCATGTCATACTCGAATAACCTCATTTATGGAGCCCCAGCTCATGTCAAAACCAGCCTACAAGCGCGTCCTCCTCAAGTTGTCCGGCGAAGCCCTGATGGGGGATGATCCCTACGGCATCAACCGCGCCACGATCGAGCGCATGGTGGCCGATGTGGCCGAGGTGGCGAAGTTGGGTGTGGAACTGGCAATCGTGATTGGCGGCGGCAACATCTTCCGCGGCGTCGCGCCTGGCGCGCAAGGCATGGACCGTGCCACCGCCGACTACATGGGCATGCTTGCCACGGTGATGAACGCCCTGGCCCTGGCCGATGCCATGCGCCACGTCGGCATTACCGCACGCGTCATGTCGGCCATCGGCATCGAACAAGTTGTCGAGCCGTACGTCCGCCCGAAAGCCCTGCAATATCTGGAAGAAGGTAAAGTGGTGGTCTTCGCCGCCGGCACCGGCAATCCGTTCTTCACCACCGACACGGCAGCCGCCCTGCGCGGTTCCGAGATCAGCGCCGAGATCGTCCTGAAGGCCACCAAGGTCGACGGCGTCTACACGGCCGATCCGAAGAAGGATCCGAACGCCACACTGTTCCACACGATTACGTTCGACGACGCCATCGCCAAGCACCTGCAAGTGATGGACGCCACCGCATTCGCCCTGTGCCGCGACCAGAAACTGCCGATCAAGGTGTTTTCGATCACGAAACCAGGCGCCCTCATGCGTGTGATCATGGGCGAAGATGAAGGCACTCTGGTGCACGTATAGAAATAAGGAGCACCGAGAAACCGTCCATGGCTGCGTTGCAGCGCCTCGCCGTACATTAAGTACTGTCTTCGGCGCCGCGCCTTGCCCTGCACGGTTTTCGGCACTCCCGACTGAGCTAGTGTTTTCATCGCAAGCGAAGTAGAAATATTCATTATTATCAAGACAAGGAGTACAGTAATGTCCTTAGCTGACGTTAAAAAGAACACCCAGGAACGCATGACGAAGTCGCTGGAAACACTGCGGGCCGACCTGGCCAAAGTGCGTACCGGCCGCGCCCATACGGGCATCCTGGACCACGTGATGGTCGATTACTACGGTTCGCCAACGGCGCTGACCCAGGTCGCCAACGTGACCCTGATCGACGCGCGCACCATCGGTGTGCAGCCGTACGAAAAGAAGATGGCCTCGACCGTTGAAAAAGCCATCCGCGACGCCGACCTGGGCTTGAACCCATCGGCACAGGGCGACATGATCCGCGTCCCGACACCGCCGCTGACGGAAGAGCGCCGCAAGGAAATGGTCAAGCTGGTCAAGACCGAAGCGGAAGACGCGAAGATTGCCGTGCGTAACATTCGCCGCGATGCGAACGAGTCGCTGAAGAAACTGGTCAAGGAAAAAGCCTGCTCCGAGGACGATGAGCGCCGCTCGTCGGAAGAAGTGCAAAAACTGACGGACAAGTTTATTGCCGACATCGACAAGATGGTGGTCGACAAAGAAAAAGAAGTACTGACGGTCTAGTTTTCAGTCCTCTGACGCTGCCCGGGAAAGCATGGCTTTTCCGGGCAGTGCTATTTGGCGCATAATAGCTATCTTTTATTTTTGGTATTCGTGTTTTCATGATCTATTCGAGTTCGACAACAGCAGTACCTGAGGTGGGCACGGTGCCGCGCCATGTGGCAATCATTATGGATGGCAATGGCCGCTGGGCAACCAAGCGCTTCCTGCCCCGCGTGGCTGGCCACGTCAAGGGCGCTGACGCCGTGCGCGGTATCGTCGAGACTTGCCTCGACCGGGGCGTCGAATATCTGACCCTGTTTGCCTTCAGTTCGGAAAACTGGCGCCGCCCGGAAGAAGAGGTGTCGATGCTGATGCGCCTGTTCGTTACCATGCTGGAACGTGAAGTGGTCAAGATGCATGCCAGCGACATCTGCTTGAAAGTGGTGGGCGACCTGTCGCGCTTCAACGGAGAGCTGCAAACCCTGATCGCCAATGCGGAGCGCAAGACGGCGAACAACACACGCCTGACGGTGTCCATCTGCGCCAACTACGGCGGGCGCTGGGACATCATGCAGGCAGTCAATAAAATGACGGCCGAGGCTGCAGCCAATGGCCAGGCCCTGGCGCATGCCTTTACGGAGGAGCAGCTGGCGCCGCACCTGGCCATGGCCTACGCGCCCGAGCCCGACCTGTTCATCCGCACGGGCGGCGAGCAGCGCATTTCCAATTTCCTCCTGTGGCAACTGGCGTACACTGAGTTGTTTTTCACCGAAACTTTCTGGCCCGACTTCAATGCCGAGTGCCTCGACGCGGCAATCGCGTCTTACCAGCAGCGCGAACGGCGCTTTGGCCGTACCAGCGCGCAATTAACTGAAAAGACAAACTGATGCTGAAAACACGGATAATCACCGCCCTGGTCCTCTTGGCGGTCTTGCTGCCGGTTCTGTATCTGAATTATTTCCCCGCCTTCGCCGTGATTGCCACGGCGTTCTTCGGGGCCGCCGTCTGGGAAAGCTTCCGCATTTTCAAAAATCGCCATGCGCTCGTGATTGCCGCCGTCTGGACTGCCGCCTTCGCGTATACGTTCTTTGTCGGTAACGGCATGGCGCAGCTCAATTTCTGGTTCGCCCTGTGCGTTGCCATCTGGCTGATCCGCTTCGTGCCCTCGCTGGCGACGGGCTTGCCGCCCACCGAAGGCCTGGGCAATACCTTGCTCAGCCTGGTGTATCCGGTGACCATCGTCGGCTGCTTCGTCGCCATCATCGCCCTGTTCCTGCATAGCCCCTTGTACCTGCTGTCCGTCATGGCGCTGGTGTGGATCGCCGATATCGGCGCCTATTTCTCGGGCAAGGCTTTCGGCAAGCGCAAGCTGGCGCCAAGTATTTCCCCAGGTAAATCTTGGGAAGGCGCCATCGGCGGCGGCATCGCCGTGCTGGTCATTGCCGCCATCACCATCGTGGCCGCGCCATCGCTGCCGGTCTTGCAAGACACCTTCGCCGTGCAGCTGCAATTGCGCCGCGGCTGGCTGCTAGCCTTGCTGGTGCTGTTGCTGGTCGTCGCCGCCAGCATCGTCGGCGACCTGTTCGAATCCCAATTGAAGCGCCGCGCCGGCATCAAGGACAGCAGCAAGCTGCTGCCTGGCCATGGCGGCGTACTCGACCGTATCGACGCCTTGATCCCGGTCCTGCCATTTGCCGCCCTCGTGGCCAGCTGGCTTTAAGGAAACTCATGCAATACATCACCATCCTTGGCGCGACCGGCTCAATCGGCGTGTCCACCCTGGACGTGCTCGCACGTCATCCCGAGCAATACAGCGTGTATGCGCTGAGCGCGCACAGCCGTGTGGCCGAACTGGCCGCTCAGTGTCTGAAGTTCCGTCCGCAGCGCGCTGTCGTCGGCACTGCTGAAGCCGCTCTTGAACTGACGCGTTTGCTGCGCGGGCAGGGCGTTGAGACGCAAGTCGAGTACGGCGTGGAAGCCTTGTGCGCCATCGCCAGCGCGCCGCAAGTGACGGGCGTGATGGCGGCCATCGTCGGCGCGGCCGGCCTGGCACCCACTTTGGCGGCGGCACGTGCTGGCAAGAAAGTATTGCTGGCCAATAAAGAGGCCCTGGTCATGTCCGGCCAGTTGTTCATCGATGCCGTGCACGATAACGGCGCCGTGCTGCTGCCGATCGACAGTGAGCACAATGCCATCTTCCAGTGCATGCCGCACGCCCATGGCCGCGCGCCTGGCGCTGCGGGCGTGGCGAAAATCGTGCTGACGGCGTCAGGCGGCCCCTTCCTCACGCGCGACGTCGAGACGCTCGACACGGTCACGCCGGACCAGGCCTGCAAGCATCCTACTTGGGCCATGGGACGCAAGATTTCCGTCGATTCGGCCACCATGATGAACAAGGGCCTGGAAGTGATCGAAGCGCACTGGCTGTTCGGCGCGCCTGCCGAGCAGATCGAGGTGCTGATCCACCCGCAAAGCGTGATCCATTCCATGGTGTCGTATGTCGACGGCTCCGTGCTGGCCCAGTTGGGCAATCCAGACATGCGCACGCCAATCGCGCATGCGCTGGCGTATCCACAGCGCATCGCTTCCGGCGTGGCGCAACTGGACCTGGCGCAAGTGGCTACCTTGCAGTTCGAGCGTCCCGATCTGCGCCGTTTCCCTTGCCTGGCGCTGGCCTTCGACGCCCTGCGCGCGGGCGGCACGGCGCCGGCCCTGCTGAATGCGGCCAATGAAGTGGCCGTGCAAGCCTTCCTCGACGAGCAGATCGGCTTTCGCCAGATCGACCGCGTCATCGCGCACGTGATCGAGACGGTGCCGCACGGCGCCGCTTCCAGCATCGAAGCCGTGATGGAGCAGGACCGCCTGGCCAGGGCGGCCGCGCACGCGTACATCGCCCAAAGGCTGGCCGCATGACGCTGATCACGACCTTGCTGGCCTTTATCGTCGCGCTCGGTTCACTGATTACCCTGCACGAGCTGGGTCACTACCTGGTGGCGCGCTGGTGCGGCGTGAAAGTGCTGCGTTTCTCGATTGGCATGGGAAAAGTGGTGTATTCGCGCAAGTTTGGCAAGGACCAGACGGAATGGGCGATTTCCGCGCTGCCGCTGGGCGGCTATGTCAGCATGCTCGACAGCCGCGCACAAGACCTCAGCGACTTGCCGGAAAGCGAATTACGCCGCGAATTCACGCGTCAGAGCGTGTGGCGCCGCATCGCCATCGTGGCCGCCGGCCCGCTGGCCAATTTCCTCGTCGCCATCGTGCTGTACGCGGGCCTGTTCATGCATGGCATCGAAGAGCCGTCGAGCAAGCTTGGTCCCGTGGCCGAGCAGACGGCCGCCTATACGGCCGGCTTGCGCAGCGGCGATACGGTCGAAGCGGTGAATGGCAAGGCCGTGGCCAGCTGGTCCGAGCTGCGCTGGGAGCTGATCCAGGTCACCCTCGACAAGCAGCCGGCCCGCATCGAAGTGCGCCGGCCTGACCGTGGCCAGCAGGAAGCGACCTTGCCAATGGCCAGCCTGACGGAAACGGACCTGGAGGGCGACGTGCTGGGCAAACTGGGTCTGACCCTGGCTCGTTCTGCGCCGACCCTGATGGAAATCATGCCCGGTGGCGCCGCCGCGCGCGCCGGCTTGCAGAAAAACGACCAGATCCTGGCCATCGACGAACAGCCCGTGCACGACGTGGCGGCCGTGATCGCCACCCTGAGCCAGGCGCCGGGCCGGACCTTGCAATTGCAACTCTTGCGCCAGGGCAAGGACTTGACCCTGCCCATTACGCCGGAAGCCGTGCCGGGCGCCGGAGCAGAGAGAGCTGTAACAGTTGGTAAGATACAGGCAAAGCTGGGGCAGGTGCCAGATATGATCACCGTGGCATCCGGACCGTTCGCCGCCGTCGGCAAGGCCTGCGCCAAGGTCTGGGATACGAGTGTCATGAGCCTGAAAATGCTGGGCAAAATGATCACCGGCCAGGTTTCGCTGAAGAATGTGACGGGGCCCATTACCATCGCCGATTATGCGGGCCAGACGGCGCGCATTGGCCTGGTAAGCTACCTCAGCTTCATTGCCTTCATCAGTATCAGTCTTGGCGTGATGAATTTGCTACCCATTCCTGTTCTGGATGGCGGGCATTTGCTGTATTATTCGCTGGAAGTTTTGACCGGACGCCCCTTGCCGGAGCGCGTAGGCGAGATTGCCCAGCGCCTGGGGATCGGTTTGTTGCTGACCTTGATGGTGCTTGCCGTCTTTAATGACGTGTTGCGATTGCTGAACTAGGGCGGTGGTTGATGCCATTGCGTGAGTCGCACAAGCAATCTTTTGTGTATGTTGTCCATTGATTTACCCATTGAATAACCCCAATGAAATTACATTCTGCTCGTTTTGCCTTGCCTTCCTTTCGCCGCAGCCTGATCGGCGCCGCCGTCATGGCTTTCTGTTCCGGCCATGCGCTGGCCGTCCAGCCATTTACTGTCAAGGACATCCGGGTCGAAGGGATCCAGCGTACCGAAGCGGGCACCGTCTTTGCCTACCTGCCCGTGCGGGTTGGCGAGACGTTCTCCGACGAGAAGAGTATCGCTGCCATCAAGGCCTTGTATGCGACGGGCATGTTCAAGGATGTGCGCCTGGAAGCCGATGGCGACGTGCTGGTGGTGCTGGTCGAGGAACGTCCGGCCATCGCAAGCGTGGAATTTACGGGTACCAAAGAATTTGAAAAGGATGTGCTGGTCAAGGCATTGAAGGAAATCGGCGTCGGTGAAGCCAAGATTTTCGACAAAGCATCCGTCGACCGCGCGGAACAGGAACTCAAGCGCCAGTACCTGTCGCATGGCCTGTACGGCGTGAAAATCACCACCACCGTCACGCCGATCGAGCGCAACCGCGTCAACGTGGTGTTCGCCGTCGACGAGGGCGACGTGGCCCGCATCAAGCAGATCAACATCGTCGGCAACAAGGCCTTTACGGACAAGGAATTGCGCGAGCAGCTGGCCCTGAATACGGGCGGCTGGTTCAGCTGGTACACCAAGGCCGACCAATATTCGAAAACCAAGCTGACGGGCGACATCGAGTCGCTCAAGTCCTACTACCTGGACCGCGGCTATATCGAGATGCAGGTCGACTCGACGCAAGTGTCGATCACGCCCGATAAAAAAGACATTTACCTGACGATCAATATCACCGAAGGCGAGAAGTACAAGATCGCCGGCACCAAGTTCGAAGGCGAGATGTTTGGCCGCGAAGAGGAGCTGAAAGCGCTGAACCTGATGCGCGAAGGCGAGATCTATTCGGGCGCGCGCCTGACGGCGACGAACAAGCGCATCCAGGACCGCCTGGCCACGTTCGGCTATGCCTTTGCCAACGTCAACGCGAATCCGGAAATCAACCGTGAAAAGCATGAAGTCGGTTTTACTTTCTTCATCGATCCGGGCAAGCGCGTGTATGTGCGCCACATGAATATCGCCGGCAACACCACCACGCGCGATGAAGTCATCCGCCGCGAATTCCGCCAGTTCGAATCGTCCTGGTACGACAGCAACAAGATCAAGCTGTCGCGCGACCGTGTCGACCGCCTGGGCTACTTCAAGGACGTGACCATCGACACGCCGGAAGCGCAGGGCACGACCGACCAGGTCGACGTGAACGTGAAGGTGGTGGAAAAACCAACCGGTAACTTCCTGATTGGCGGCGCATTCTCGCAATCGGAAAAATTCACCCTGTCGGCATCGATTTCGCAGGCCAACTTTGCCGGTAGCGGCAACACTGTCGGCATTGAACTCAATACCAGCCACTACAGCCGCACGATTGCGTTTTCGCAAACCAATCCGTACTACACGGACGATGGCATTTCGCGCAGCTTTGAAGTCTACCTGCGTACGACGGAACCGCCGGCGCTGAACATCGGCAGTTACAAGATCAAGCAAACCGGTGGCCGCGTGAGTTTTGGCGTGCCGTTCTCGGAAGTCGACACCGTCTTCTTCGGTATTGGCGCCGAGCGGTCGCGCATCGAGACCGACATCACCAGCCCGATCCGCTTCAAGCAGTACGTGGTCGACAATGGCGGCCCGTCCGACGGTATCGGTTCGGCTACCACCAATTCCATCCCGCTGACGGCGGCATGGCAGCGCGACAGCCGCGACAGCGCCCTGACGCCATCGATCGGCCGCTACCAGCGCGTCAACCTGGAGGCTGACCTGATCGGCGACCAGAAGTACTTCCGTGCCATCTATGAGCACCAGTATTTCCGTCCGCTGTTCAGCAAGGTGACCCTGGCGCTGAAAGGCGAGATCGATTACGGCCACGGCATTGGCAATCACGTGTATCCGGTTTTCAAGAACTTCTACGGCGGCGGCATCGGTTCGGTGCGCGGTTACCTGAGTTCCTCGCTGGGCGCGGTCGAACCGAGCACCAACGATGCCTTGGGCGGCGCTTCGCGCCTGATCGGTAATGCGGAACTGCAGATGCCATTCCCCGGTTCGGGCAATGACCGCAGCCTGCGCTGGTTCGGTTTCCTTGACGGCGGCCAGGTCTACCAGGAAGGCGAAAAAATGCGTCTCTCGCAATTGCGCTATTCTGCTGGCTTGGGCATCAGCTGGATTTCACCGGTGGGCCCGCTCAAGCTGAGCTATGCCAAGCCGCTGAACGCCAAGCCGACGGACCGCCTGGAGCGTTTCCAGTTCCAGATGGGCACCGGTTTCTAACCGGCCATCTGAACCGGGGCGACAGCTTTTACCTTTTGACCATGGAGTATCATGAACACCGCATCCGCCACCCTGCCCAAGACCCTTGCCGTGATCGCATTGTGCTGGAGTTCGCTGTTGCCGGTGCAGGCGCAGGCTCAGGAGTCGAAGATCGCCTGGATCAGCAGCGAACGTATTTATAATGAATCGAGGCTGGCCAAGCTGGCCAGCGCCAAGCTGGCCGAAGAGTTCCGCTCGCGTGAAAAAGCCGTGCAGGAACTGGCCAGCCGCTTCAAGGTCGCCAACGAAGCCCTTGAAAAGGACATGCCGACCCTCAGCGAGGCGGAGCGCGCCAAGCGTCAGCGGGAGTTTTTTGAGCTGGACAAGGAGTTGCAGCGCCGCCAGCGCGAGTTCCGCGAAGACTTGAGCCAGCGCACGAACGAAGAGCGCAGCGCCATCGCGGAAAAAGCCAACACCATCATCCAGCAGATGGCGCATATCGAAGGATATGACATCGTGCTGCAGGAAGCCCTGTGGGCCAGCCCGCGCATCGACATTACCGACAAGGTCTTGAAGGCGCTGGACAAGTAATCGAAACGGTTTTAAGCCTGACAGTGCCGTAGCGAGCGGATGTGAGTTGTGGTTGAGAAGCGGAGCTGTGCGTATGCACAGTGAGCATCGGAGACCGCAAATCGCGCCGCGCAGTAGGCGTAGTCAGGCGTTCTTATAAGGGTAAAAGATGGGCACTCGACTAGGAGATTTGGTCGAACGCTTCGGCGGGCAATTGGCGGGCGATCCGAACCTGGAAGTTTCAGGCATCGCACCGCTGGCCGACGCCGGCGCTTCGCACATCAGCTTTCTCAGCAATAGCAAATTCCGCGTACAGGCCGCCCAGAGCGGCGCCGCGGCGCTGATACTCACGCCGGCCGACGACGCACTGATCGGCGACGAGTATGCCGGCGCGCGCATCGTCACCCCGAATCCCTATGTGTATTTCGCGCGCGCGGCGCAGTATTTCGCCGCCCTGCATGAGATTAAAGCCCCGCTCGGCATCCATCCGGGCGCCTTTGTCGACGCCAGCGCGCGGGTTGACGCCAGCGCCTCTGTCGGTGTACACGCGGTGATCGAAGCGGGCGCCGTGATCGGTGCCGGCTGCGTCATCGGCGCCGGCTGCGTGGTGGGCCGCGACGCCGTCATCGGCGCCGGTACCCAGCTGTTCGCCAACGTGACCTTCCACGCGCGCTGCGTGATCGGCCAGCGCGGCATCATCCATTCGGGCGCCGTGATCGGCACCGACGGATTCGGCTTCGCCAACGAAGGCGGCGTGTATATCAAGATTCCGCAGACGGGCAGGGTGGTGATCGGTGACGATGTCGATATCGGCGCCAACACCACCATCGACCGTGGCGCACTGGCCGACACCATCATCGAAGATGGCGTCAAGCTCGATAACCAGATCCAGATTGGCCACAACTGCCACATCGGCGCGCATACGGCCATGGCCGGCTGCGTCGGCGTGGCCGGCAGCGCCATCATCGGCAAGTACTGCACCTTTGGCGGCGCCGCCATGGTGCTGGGCCACCTGACCATTGCCGACCGCGTCCACGTGGGCTCGGGCAGCATGGTCTCGCGGTCGATTCTCGAAGCGGGCCAGTACACGGGTTTTTATCCGCTGGCCAAAAACGCCGACTGGGAAAAGAGCGCCGCCATCGTGCGCAACCTGTCAAGCATGCGCGAGAAAATCCGCGCGCTTGAAAAAACAATTAAAACACTGACCACGCAAGACGAAAAATGACTACTGAAAAAAAGACCCTCGACATCCTCGCCATCAAATCGCTGCTGCCGCACCGCTACCCGCTGCTGCTGGTTGACCGCGTGCTGGACTGGGAAGCGAACAAAACCATCACCGCTATCAAGAACGTGACGGTCAACGAAGAGTTCTTCCAGGGCCATTTCCCGCACAAGCCGGTCATGCCCGGCGTGCTGATGATCGAAGCGCTGGCGCAGACGGCGGCCTTGCTGTCGTTCCTGTCGATGGGTGTGAAACCTGACGAAAATTCGGTGGTGTACTTTGTCGGCATCGACAATGCGCGCTTCAAGCGTCCTGTCGAACCAGGCGACCAGCTGAAGATGGATGTGGAAATCCTGCGCGTCTCGCGCGGCATCTGGAAATACAAGGCTGTCGGTACGGTCGACGGCAAGCTGGCGGTGGAAGCGGAACTGATGTGCACCATCCGCAGTGCGCAGGATGCGAGCCAATCTGCGAGCCAGCCAGCGGGGCAGTGATGGCGGCTATCCACTCCACGGCAGTGATCGACCCGAAGGCCGAGCTCGACAGCTCGGTTGAGGTGGGTCCGTACACCATCATCGGTCCGCACGTGCGCATCGGCGCTGGCACCAAGGTTGGTCCGCACGTGGTCATCGACGGCCACACGACGATCGGCAGCGACAACCACCTGTTCCAGTTTTCCTCCATCGGCGCGCAGCCGCAGGATAAAAAATGGGCAGGCGAGGCAACGCGCCTGGAAATCGGCGACCGCAACACCATCCGCGAATTCTGCACCTTCAACACTGGTACGGTGCAGGGCGGCGGCGTGACGCGCCTGGGCAACGACAACTGGATTTCGGCGTATGTGCACCTGGCGCACGATTGCCTGGTGGGCAACAACACGATCTTTTCGAACAACGCGCAACTGGCGGGCCACGTGGAGATCGGCGACTGGGTCATCATGAGCGGTTTCGCCAATGTGCACCAGTTCTGCAAGATCGGCGCACACGCCTTTGTCGGCATGAGCACCAGCCTGACGCAGGACGTGCCGCCTTTCGTACTCCTGAACGGCAATCCCGCGCAGGCACATGGCGTGAATATCGAGGGCCTGAAACGCCGCGGCTTTACGCGCGAGCAGATCAACGGCATCCGCAGCGCGTATAAACTCATCTACCGCGCGGGACTGACCCTGGAAGAATCCAAGGCCGCCCTGTTCGAAGAAGAAGCGGCGGCGTCGCCGGAAGTGGCGCAACACATTCGCGCCATGCGCGAATTCCTTGGCGTGGCGTCGCGTGGCATCGTCCGCTGACCAGTCCAGCGGCCTGTCGGTCGCCATCGTCGCCGGCGAGGTGTCGGGTGACCTGCTGGCCAGCCGGCTGCTGTCCGGCCTCGTGCCGCAGCTGCCCGGCGCGCGCTTCCACGGCATCGGCGGCGAGCACATGGCCAAACAGGGTTTCGTTTCCGACTGGCCGCTCGACAAGCTGACCGTGCGCGGCTTGTTCGAGATCATTCCCCGCTACCGCGAGATCAAGGGCATCCAGAGCGCATTGCGCGACCAGCTGCTGGCCGAGCGTCCCGCCGTCTTCATCGGCGCCGACTATCCCGGTTTTAACCTGGGACTGGAGCAGCAGCTGAAGGAAGGCGGCATCCCCACCGTGCATTACATCGGACCGCAGATCTGGGCCTGGCGCGGTGGCCGCATCAAGAAAATCATCAAGGCTGTCTCGCACATGCTGGTGATCTTCCCGTTCGAGGAAGAGATCTACCGCAAGGCGGGCGTGCCCGTTACCTATGTCGGCCATCCGCTGGCTGAAATGATTCCCCTGCAGCCCGACGAAGCGGCCGCGCGCCGCAGCCTGGGCTTGCCGGAAGACGCGAATGTCGTGACCCTGATGCCGGGCAGCCGCATGGGCGAACTCAAATACAATGCGGTGGCGTTCGTGGCCGCCTGCAAATTGCTGCTGGCGCGCGACCGCTCGCTGCGTTTTGTCGCGCCCATGGCCGGCGAAAAGCAGCGCCAGTATTTCCTGCAGCTGATCCGCGAAGCTGGCTTGCAGGACGTCGAGATATTGCTGACCGATGGCGGTTCGCACACGGCCATCTGCGCCGCCGATGCGGTGCTGGTGGCGTCGGGCACGGCGTCGCTGGAAGTGGCGCTGTACAAGAAGCCCATGGTCATCGCCTACAAGATGATGCGCGCGTCGTGGGAAATCATGCGCCACATGGGTTATCAGCCGTGGATAGGTTTGCCTAACATCCTGGCGCGTGACTACCTGGTGCCCGAGCTGCTGCAAAACGCGGCCAGCCCGGAAGCGCTGGCCGAGGCCATGTGGCAGCAGCTGAGCGACGTGCCGGGCCGTCTGCGCCTGGTGCAGCGCTTTGCGGACATGCACCACAGCTTGCTGCGCGACAGCGCGCGCGAGAGCGCCAACGCCGTCATGCAAGTCATCGCCGCCAACCGCAAGTAAGCCCCGATCACCGCTTCAACCGCAGTACCAACCAAAGATTCAACGTGAAAAATATCTATCCCGGCCTGTTTGACGACTTGCCATTCTCGCTCGATGAAATCATCTGCGGCGTCGACGAGGCAGGCCGCGGCCCGCTGGCCGGCCCCGTGTTCGCCGCCGCCGTGATTCTCGACCCGCAGCAGCCGATCGACGGCTTGCGCGATTCGAAAAAACTCACCGAAGCCAAGCGCGACCTGCTGGCACCGCAGATCAAGGCCAAGGCCCTGGCCTGGGCCATCGCCGAAGCGTCGGAAGAGGAAATCGACCGCCTGAACATTTTGCAGGCGTCGATGCTGGCCATGCGCCGCGCCGTCGAGGCGTTGGCCACCGTGCCGACCCTGGCCCTGATCGACGGCAACCGCTGTCCCGTGATGCCGATACGCGGCATGGCCATCATCGGTGGCGACGACAAGGTCGATTCGATTTCCGCCGCCTCGATCCTGGCCAAGACGGCGCGCGACGCGGCCCTGGTGCACCTGCATGCGGCCTATCCCGAGTACTGCTTCGACCAGCACAAGGGCTATGGCACCAAATTGCACCTGGAACGATTGCACCTGCACGGCGCCTCGCCCGTGCACCGCCGTTCGTTCGCGCCCGTGCGCAACGTGATCGCCCTGTTTGGCGGACAAGAGGTGGTGGCATGAAAACGATTACCTCGCGCGACAACGCGCAATACAAGGAGTTGCTGAAACTGGCGGGCAGTTCGCAGGCGCGCCGCAAGTCGGGCCGTACCTTGCTCGACGGCGTGCATCTGTGCCAGTCCTACTTGCAGCTGCGCGGCATGCCGGAGCAGTGCATCGTCAGCGAAAGCGCCTTGCAGAACGGGGAAGTGGCGGACATCGTCGGCCAGCTGGAAAGCGACCGCGGGCACGTACTGGGCTTGCCCGATGCGCTGTATAAGGCAGTGAGCCAGGTGGAACACGGCGTGGGCGTGATGTTCCTCATCGAGACGCCGGAACGGGCCGTGACGCAGCCCCTGAGCGTGTCGGCCGTGCTGCTCGATAACCTGCAAGATCCGGGCAACGTGGGCTCCATCCTGCGCAGCGCGGCCGCCGCCGGCATCACGCAGGTGTACTGCAGCGCCGGGACGGCCTTCTGCTGGTCGCCGAAGGTGCTGCGCGCGGCCATGGGCGCGCATTTCGTGCTCGATATCTTTGAAAACGTCGACCTGGCGGCGCTGGTTGCCGGCGCCAAGGTGGCGACCCTGGCCACCAGCGGCTACGCCACGAAGCAGCTGTACGACGTCGACCTGCGCCAGCCCGTCGCCTGGCTGTTCGGCCATGAAGGGCAGGGCGTGGCTGACGATCTCCTGTCGATGGCGACGCACCAGGTGGTCATTCCCCATCTGGGCCAGATCGAATCGCTGAACGTGGCCGCCTGCGCTGCCGTCTGCTTCTTCGAGCAGCTGCGCCAGGGCCAGTCCTGAACTGGCCGCACCTGCCGCGTTGGGTTATCACGCGCGCCAGCTGCAGCAAGCCTTGCTGCAGCGCTTCCGCATCTTCACGGTGGAACGCAACATCGGCGATGCCGATATCGTGCGCGCCACGGTGGCAGTCAGTACCACCACCGCTGAGTTGGACCGGTTAGTGGCGGCGCTGACGGTACTATCCAGAGAAACGGACGCCTGACAAAACCGACGCGCAGCAGGTTTGGCCAGGTGTTCTAGTACTCGCGGCGGTTCGGCTTAATCTCTTGCAAGATCGTCGTGGAGATTTCCTCGATCGACTTGGTGGTCGAGGAGAGCCAGCGGATACCTTCGCGTTTCATCATTTTTTCCGCCTCGTTGACCTCGTACCGGCAATTTTCGATGGCCGCATACTTGCTTCCAGCGCGTCTTTCGTTGCGTATTTCCGACAAACGTTCGGGCGTAATGCTCAATCCAAAAATTTTATTCTTAAATTCCAACAGGGCCGATGGCAGCTTGTCGCGCTCGAAATCGTCGGGAATCAGTGGATAATTGGCCGCCTTGATACCGTATTGCATGGCCAGATACAGGCTGGTCGGGGTCTTGCCAGAGCGCGAAACACCCACCAGAATGACATCGGCCGAGGACAGGTTCTTGTGCGACTGGCCATCGTCGTGCGCCAGCGAATAGTTGATCGCCTCGATGCGGTTCTTGTATTCCTCGCTGTCGACGATATTGTGCGAGCGCCCGATGGTATGGGTCGACATCACGCCCAGCTCCTGCTCCAGCGGGGCGACAAAGGTCTGGATCAGGTCCATGTGCATGCCGCTGGACTTGCGGATCACGGCCGACAGATCGTTCTTCACCAGCGTGGAGAAAATGATCGGACGCTGGCCATCGGCGGCGAAGGCTTCGTTGATCTTGCGCGCCGCCTCGTAGGCCTTGTCCATGGTATCGATGAAGGGCAGGCGGATCTGGCGGAAGCGCAGATCGAACTGCGTCAGCACCGAGTGGCCGAAGGTCTCGGCGGTGATGCCGGTGCCGTCGGAAACGAAGAAGACGGTGCGGGCCGCGGAGGGCAGAGGAGGGCGTGGTTCTTGTGTCATGGGTTTTCGGATCAAGATTGTGCGTCGTCAATTTGCGCCGCACAAGGTAAAATGGCTGCAACGGTATGATTGTGCTGCACGACGCCAAGAATAACAAGAAGACTGTCTGTGCGCCGCGCGTAAAGATTTCTATCATCAGTAAGGGTGTCATTATGACCAACGCAGTATCGCAACAGCAGGAAGACAAGGACGCGGTGTATGTTGCCTCGTTCGAGCATTTGCGCATGACGGATGTCGAATCCGTCGGCGGCAAGAACGCCTCCCTGGGCGAAATGATCAGCCAACTGGCGGAAGCCGGCGTGCGCGTGCCTGGTGGCTTTGCCACCACGGCGCAGGCCTTCCGCGATTTCCTGTCGTATAGCGCCAATGGCGGCTTGCCGCTGGCCGAACGCATCGCCCAGCGCCTCGAAGGCCTGAACATCGATGACGTGCGCTCGCTGGCGCAAGCCGGTGCCGAGATTCGTCAGTGGATCGTGGAAACGCCATTCCAGCCACGTCTGGCCGCCGAAATCGACCAGTTCTACGCCAAGCTGGTGGCCGATTCCGATACCGAAATGTCGTTTGCCGTGCGCTCTTCGGCCACGGCGGAAGACTTGCCGGACGCGTCTTTTGCTGGTCAGCAAGAAACCTTCCTGAACGTGGTCGGCATCGACAACGTGCTCGATGCCATGAAACAGGTGTTCGCATCGCTGTACAACGACCGCGCCATCTCGTATCGCGTGCACAAGGGCTTTACGCACGCTGAAGTGGCCTTGTCGGCAGGCGTGCAGCGCATGGTGCGTTCCGACCTGGGCGCGGCCGGCGTGATGTTTACCATCGATACCGAGTCGGGCTTCAAGGACGTGGTCTTCGTCACCTCCAGCTATGGCCTGGGCGAAACCGTGGTGCAGGGCGCCGTCAATCCCGACGAATTCTATGTGCACAAGCCGATGCTGGAAAAAGGCAAGTCGCCTGTAATTCGCCGCAATATCGGCTCGAAGCTGCTGAAGATGGAATTTACGAACGAAGCGAAAGCTGGCCGTTCCGTGAAAACCGTCGACGTGCCCGTCGAAATGCGCAACCGCTACTCGCTGAACGACAGCGAAGTGGTGGAACTGGCCAAATACGCCGTCATCATCGAGAACCACTACGGCCGTGCTATGGACATCGAGTGGGGCAAGGATGGCCGCGACGGCAAGCTGTACATCCTGCAAGCGCGTCCTGAAACCGTCAAGTCGCAGCAAAAGGCGACCGACGTACAAGAGCGCTTCAAGCTGAAAAGCACCGGTACCGTGCTGACGTCCGGCCGCGCCATCGGTCAGAAGATCGGCGCCGGCCCCGTGCGCGTGATCCACGACCCGGCCGACATGGAACGCGTGCAGCCAGGCGACGTGCTCGTTGCCGACATGACGGATCCGAACTGGGAGCCGGTCATGAAGCGCGCTTCGGCCATCGTCACCAACCGTGGCGGCCGTACTTGTCACGCAGCAATTATTGCGCGTGAACTGGGCGTGCCGGCCGTCGTCGGCTGTGGCAATGCCACCGACTTGCTGAAAGATGGCACGTTTGTCACCGTGGTCTGCTCCGAAGGCGACGAAGGCAAGATCTACGATGGCTTGCTGGAAACGGAAGTGTCGGAAGTGTCGCGCGGTGAATTGCCGAAGCTCGACACCAAGATCATGCTCAACGTGGGTAATCCGCAGCTGGCGTTCGACTTCCAGTCCGTGCCGAATGCCGGCGTGGGCCTGGCGCGCCTGGAATTCATCATCAATAACAATATTGGTGTGCACCCGCGCGCTATCCTGGAATATCCGAACATCGATGCCGACCTGAAAAAGGCCGTGGAATCGGTGGCGCGTGGCCACGCTTCTCCAAAAGCGTTTTACATCGACAAGCTGGCCGAAGGCATCGCCACCATCGCCGCCGCGTTCTGGCCGAAAAAAGTCATCGTGCGCCTGTCCGACTTCAAGTCGAACGAGTACAAGAAGCTGATCGGCGGTTCGCGCTACGAGCCGGACGAGGAAAACCCGATGCTGGGCTTCCGCGGCGCGGCGCGCTACCTGTCGGCCGACTTCTCCGAAGCGTTCAACATGGAATGCGAAGCGATGAAGCGCGTGCGCAATGACATGGGCCTGACGAACGTGGAAATCATGGTGCCATTCGTGCGTACCCTGGGCCAGGCCGAGAAAGTCATCGACTTGCTGGCGAAAAACGGCTTGAAGCGCGGCGAGAACGACTTGCGCGTCATCATGATGTGCGAAGTGCCGTCGAACGCCATCCTGGCTGACCAGTTCCTCGACCATTTCGATGGTTTCTCGATCGGTTCGAATGACCTGACCCAGCTGACCCTGGGCCTGGACCGCGATTCCGGCATGGAATTGCTGGCCGCCGATTTCGACGAGCGCGATCCTGCCGTGAAAGCCCTGCTGGCGCTGGCCATCAAGGCTTGTCTGGCACGCGGCAAGTACATCGGCATTTGCGGCCAGGGTCCTTCCGACCACCCGGACTTCGCCGTCTGGCTGATGGAACAGGGCATCGAATCGATGTCCCTGAATCCGGACTCGGTGATCGACACCTGGCAAAAGCTGGCTGCGCTGAAAGCGTAAGCATCTATATCGCCGTCTGAAAACCCGCTGCCGTTGACCTGGCAGCGGGTTTTTTTATGACTGTCATGCGGCGCACGGCAGTATCTGATGGGTTTGCGCCAGATCAGCTAAAATGATTCCACCAATACATTGAAACAGGAGTTCACATGGCAAGCAAGAAACCAAGCAAAGTGGCAAAGATCGACATCGGCATTTCCGAGGCGGACCGCGCGAAGATTGCGGAAGGCCTGTCCGGCCTGCTGGCCGACAGCTACACCTTGTACCTGATGACCCATAATTTTCACTGGAACGTCAAGGGGCCGATGTTCAATACCCTGCACCAGATGTTCATGACGCAATACACGGAGCAGTGGGCCGCGCTGGACCTGATCGCCGAGCGCATTCGCGCCCTCGGTTATCCGGCGCCAGGCACCTACAAGGAATTCGTCAAGCTGGCCTCGATCAAGGAAATCGACGGCGTACCGCCGGCACTGGACATGGTCAGCCACCTGGTGTCGGCACAGGAGGCGACCGCGCGCACGGCGCGCCGCTTGTTCCCATTGCTGGAAAAAGCCAATGACCAGCCGACGGCAGACCTGATCACGCAGCGCCTGGACTTGCATGAAAAGACGGCGTGGATGCTGCGCAGCCTGCTGGAGGAATAAACGCCTGGCCTGCGGCGATAATTCGCCCCTGGCTATTGACGCCATCAGGAATTGCGTTAGACTGCATGTATATAGGTGTCTGGCAAGAATAATATCAGGCAGTCATACGCATTAAACCCCGTCGCTTATATAGGCTGCGGGGTTTTTTATTTTCGGGTTCGCAAAGATGGAGGCATCATGGCTGAATGGGTAGGCTGGTTTGTGGCGGCTGGCGCGGTATTGATCCTGGAGCTGTTTACGGGCACGTTTTATTTGCTGATGATCGCCATCGGCATCAGTGCCGGAGGGCTGGTGGCGCTGGCGGGCGGCAATGGCAGCTGGCAAGCGCTGACGGCCGCCATTGTCGGTGTGGTGGCCACCCTGTTATTGCGGCGCAGCCGTTTTGGCAAGGCGTCGCGGCGCGATGCGGCGCAAGACCCGAATGTCAATCTCGATATCGGCCAAAGCGTAGCGGTAGCGCATTGGATTGATGGTGCGGCGCGCGTCATGTATCGCGGCGCCTTGTGGGATGTGGAACTGATTCCCGGCAGCGATACCCAAGCTGGCCATTACACCATACGTGCTGTGCGTGGCAGCCGTTTGATTGTTGGATAACCTGGAGAGTAGATTATGGAAGTAAGCATTGGAAGCGTGTCGCTGATCTTGTTATTGCTGGCATTGGTATTTGTCTTCAAGACGGTCAATGTGGTGCCACAGCAGCATGCCTGGGTGGTGGAGCGCCTGGGCAAGTTCCACGCGGTATTGGGCCCTGGCCTGAATATTGTCGTGCCTTTTGTCGACCGCATCGCCTACAAGCACGTGCTCAAGGAAATTCCACTCGACGTGCCGCCGCAGGTGTGCATTACGCGCGACAATACGCAATTGCAGGTCGATGGCATTCTGTATTTCCAGATTACCGATGCCATGCGTGCCTCCTATGGCTCGTCGAACTATATTGCCGCCATTACGCAACTGGCGCAAACGACCTTGCGTTCGGTGATCGGTAAAATGGAACTCGACAAGACATTTGAAGAGCGCGACCATATCAATACGGCCATCGTGAATGCGATCGATGAATCGGCGGCGAATTGGGGCGTCAAGGTATTGCGCTATGAAATCAAGGATTTGACGCCGCCCAAGGAAATCCTGCATGCGATGCAGGCACAGATTACGGCCGAGCGCGAAAAGCGCGCCCTGATTGCCGCCTCGGAAGGGCGCAAGCAGGAACAGATCAATATCGCCAGCGGCGAGCGCGAAGCGGCCATTGCCCGCTCCGAAGGCGAGAAGCAGGCCTCGATCAACCGTGCCGAAGGCCAGGCCACGGCCATCGTCGCGCTGGCACAGGCCAGTGCCGAGGCGCTGCGCCAGGTGGGCGCCGCCATTCGCGAACCGGGTGGGGAAGATGCCGTGAACCTGAAAGTAGCCGAGCAGTATGTGGGCGCGTTCGCGCAATTGGCGAAAACAAATAACGCGATTATCGTGCCGGCCAATCTGAGCGATATGAGCAGTTTGATCGCCACGGCGATGCAGGTGGTTAAAACGCAGAAGCCGAAAGGCAGTGTGGCGATTCCCTGATTGCCTGCTGGATGGCAAACTAGTAGCAGGTTTGTTGTCCAAACTGCCCGCCATATCGCGGGCAGTTTTCATTCGCGCCACTGGAATATATGCTGGCAGCCGGGCTGCAGTATCAGCGCTTGAAGCAGTAACGTTGAAAATATTTTCTTTATGCTATGCTGTGCGCACTTTCGGGATTATATGCTGTCGTGCGACGCTTATCTTTTTGATTGAAGTAAAATCTGCCACGCATGCGTGGCGCCGATTGTGCTGATATCTGTGCCGAATGCTTGGCTGGTGTTCGGGAGTCGATGCGTAAATGGCGATAGTATTGCTTCCATGTATATTTCGAATTGCTATTTATAATTACTATAAATTGCAATGAAACAAAAAATACTGCAAAATAAATGCTGCCAATGATGTTGTATTGAATCGCAGCCGCACAAAGCAAAGACGCTTGCACAGGCAGTTCATGCACGATGCCGTTTCCCCATGCTGGAAGGATTGCGCTGCTTGAAAGCCGGGGAAGTAGGTTTTTTGGTAAGAGAATTGTAAAAAACAATCAAATCTGAAGAAAAATCACCTCAGTCGCGTTACAATTGGATAGAATTTAACTGTTCAGTTATATTTTTCAACTCACACAAGGAAATATCATGGATCTGTCCAGCTTATCCCTGTCCGAACTGCGCACCTTGCAGGACGACATCAAGAAACAAATGAAGAAACGCGAACAGGACGATCTGTCCAAAGCGCGCGAGCAAATCCTGGCCATCGCCCAGAGCGTTGGCGTTTCCGTAAAAGATCTGGTTGGCACGGGTATCCGCGCTAAAACCGGCACGGTCGCAGTGCGCTATCGTAATCCGGATGATGCAACGCAACAATGGACTGGCCGTGGCCGTCAACCGAAATGGGTCAAAGAGTGGACCGATTCGGGCAAGTCGCGTGATCTGCTGAAGGTTTGATTCTGAAGGTTTAAAAACCGTTCATTCGGATGCTTGTCCTGTGGAGTGGTACAGGTGTAGTACAAGGCGGCATGCAAGCATCCGGAACTTTCCTGATTTATCGTCTTTGGCCGGGCCGGCAAAGCTAATTCATTCGCTTATCTTCATGGTGTTTTCACGAATACCAGTTTTTTCCGCCGCATCTCTTTCATCTCCTGTTTTTTATCCCATTGCGCTGTGCGTTTCCGCTTGCCGCAGGCATGGGCAAAATAAAACCCGGCATATAGCCGGGCTTGATGGTATCGGCGCAGCACGCTGCGCGTAGTGCCGGATCAGCGGCGATGCGACTTCATTGCTGCCTGTACTTCACGCGCGCCGTCGCGGTCGCGTTCCGCTGCCCGCTTGTCGTGCTGCTTCTTGCCCTTGGCCAGGCCGATTTCGCATTTTACGCGGCCGCCCTTGTAGTGCAGGTTGAGCGGCACCAAGGTATAGCCGGAGCGTTCCACCTTGCCGATCAGTTTATCCATTTCCGTACGGTGCAGCAGTAGCTTGCGCGTGCGCACGGCTTCCGGATGGATGTGGGTGGAGGCGGTCGGCAGGGCGCTGATATGCGCGCCGAACAGGAAGAGTTCATCGCCGCGGACGACAACGTAGGCTTCCTTGATTTGTACACGGGCGTCGCGGATGGCTTTGACTTCCCAGCCTTCCAGCACGATGCCGGCTTCGTAGCGATCCTCGATAAAGTAGTCGTGGAAGGCTTTTCTGTTGTCTGCTATGGTCATGAGATGGTAAATGTGCGCGGGTCGGTTAAACTACTGTCTCGCGCAAGCGCGATAAAATCACTATATTCAACATCATAGCAAATGGTTCTTCAATGGCAGTAGTACATAAATCAGTTTTTCTCGGCTACAGCGCCGAACAAATGTTCGCGCTGGTGGCGGCGGTGGAGGATTATCCCAAATTCCTGCCCTGGTGTGGTGCGGTCGAGATTCGCGAGCGGGGCGAGAACACGGTTGTCGCCAGCGTGGGCATACATTACCACGGCGTGCGCCAAAGCTTCACCACGTCCAACGAGAACGTGCCGCCGACTTCCATCAAGATGAAGCTGGTGGACGGTCCTTTCAAGACCCTCGACGGCGTGTGGACCTTCAAGGCCCTGCGCGAAGATGCCTGCAAGATCGAACTGGACCTGCACTACGAGTTTTCCAGCCGGGTACTGGAACAGATCATCGGCCCCGTCTTCGGCATGATCGCCAACAGCATGGTCGATTCCTTCTGCAAGCGCGCGGAGACGGTGTATGGCTGATGCCAGCATTCAGGGTATTGCTGTGCAGGTTTGCCACGCCTTGCCCGACAGCAGCTTTCTGCGCTCACTGAAGGTGCCTGCCGGCACCACCATCGAGCAGGCGGTGATGCTGAGCGGCTTGCTGCGGGAAATCCCCGCCATCGACCTGGCCGTGAACATGGTCGGTCTCTATGGCAAGAAAAAGCCTTTGGATACCATCCTGCGCGAGCATGACCGGGTGGAAGTGTACCGTCCCCTGCAAGCGGACCCGAAAGAGGCGCGCCGGCGCCGTGCCGGCGGCAAGCCGGCGAAAGGTTGAACGGGCAGGGCGGCGGCGCAGCGCTGCCTGGTGCGCGCCATTTTTTGCTATTTTCAAATATCTTTTCTATGCTGCAATGACGAAAGGCTGATCCTTCTGTATAATTCACTTTTGCGCCAATAGGAAATGCTATGCGTCTACTTCAAAAAGCACTCACATTCGATGACGTGCTGCTCGTCCCAGCCTACTCCAACGTTCTGCCCGCCGATACGTCCCTCAAAACTCGTTTGACCCGCAATATCACCCTGAATATTCCCTTGCTGTCCGCAGCCATGGATACGGTGACGGAAGCCCGTCTGGCGATCGCGATGGCCCAGGAAGGCGGCATCGGCATCATCCACAAGAATTTGAATCCGAAGGACCAGGCGCGTGAAGTGGCCCGCGTAAAGCGTTTCGAAGCTGGCGTGCTGCGTGATCCGATCACGATTCCGCCGGAAATGAAAATCCGCGACGTGATCGCGCTGACGGAACAATACGGCATCAGCGGTTTCCCTGTCGTCAAGGGCAAGGAAGTCGTCGGCATCATCACCAACCGCGATTTGCGCTTTGAAAAGGAACTCGACGCGGAAGCCTCCGCCAAGATGACTCCGCGCGAAAAGCTGGTGGTCGTCAACGAAGATGCCGATACGGCCGAAGCCAAGCGCCTGATGAACAAGCACCGCCTCGAGCGCGTGCTGGTCGTCAACGACGCCTTTGAATTGCGCGGCCTGATCACCGTCAAGGATATCCAGAAGTCGACTTCCCACCCGTTCGCGTCGAAAGACAGCCAGGGCAAATTGCTGGTCGGCGCTGCCGTCGGCGTAGGCGCCAAGGATGAAGAACGCATCGACCTGCTGGTCGCCGCCGGCGTCGACGTGCTGGTGGTCGACACGGCCCACGGCCACTCGCAAGGCATCCTCGACCGCGTACGCTGGATCAAGACCAAGTATCCACAAGTGGAAGTGATTGGCGGCAATATCGCTACCGCCGCTGCCGCCAAGGCGCTGGTGGAATACGGCGCCGATGCGGTCAAGGTCGGCATCGGTCCTGGCTCGATCTGCACCACGCGTATCGTCGCCGGTGTGGGCGTACCGCAAATCACGGCCATTTCGAATGTTGCCGAAGCACTGGAAGGCACGGGCGTGCCATGTATCGCCGACGGCGGTATCCGCTTCTCGGGCGATATCTCGAAAGCGCTGGCCGCTGGCGCCTCGACCGTCATGATGGGTTCCATGTTTGCCGGTACGGAAGAAGCACCGGGCGAAGTGATCCTGTACCAGGGCCGCAGCTACAAATCGTACCGCGGCATGGGTTCGCTGGGCGCGATGTCCGATGGCTCGGCTGACCGTTATTTCCAGGACGCCACGATGAAAGCCGACAAGTTCGTGCCTGAAGGTATCGAAGGCCGCGTCGCCTACAAGGGCAGCGTGCTGGCGATCATTTTCCAGCTGGTGGGCGGCGTGCGTCAATCGATGGGTTACTGCGGTTGCGCCACCATCGACGAACTGCGCGAAAAAGCGGAATTCGTGGAAATCACCTCGGCCGGCATGCGCGAGTCGCATGTCCATGATGTGCAGATTACCAAGGAAGCTCCCAACTACCGCTCTGAATAAGCCGTAGTGATAGTCCAGACCGGCGCCTAGTGCGCCGGTTTTGTAATGACCCCAGATAAAGTCCCCATCATGCACTCTAAAATCCTCATTCTCGATTTCGGTTCCCAAGTCACCCAGTTGATCGCCCGCCGCGTGCGCGATTCCGGCGTGTTTTCCGAAGTCTTCCCGTATGACGTCAGCGACGAATTCGTACGCAACTATGGCGCCGCCGGCGTGATCCTGTCGGGCAGCCACAATTCCACGCTCGACGGCGACTCGCCGCGCGCGCCGCAAGCCGTGTTCGAGCTGGGCGTGCCCGTGCTGGGCATCTGCTACGGCATGCAAACCATGGCGGCCCAGCTGGGCGGCAAGGTGGAAAACGGCCTGGTGCGCGAATTCGGCTACGCCGAAGTGCGCGCCCGCAGCCACACCAAATTGCTCAACGGTATTGCCGACTTCGTCACCGACGAAGGCCACGGCATGCTGAAAGTGTGGATGAGCCATGGCGACAAGGTGCTGGAAATGCCGCCAGGCTTCAAGCTGATGGGCAACACCCCGAGCTGCCCGATCGCCGCCATGGCCGACGAAGAGCGCCAGTTCTACGGCGTGCAGTTCCACCCGGAAGTGACGCACACGGTGCAGGGCAAGGCCATGATCGGCCGTTTCGTGCATGAAATCTGCGGCTGCAAGTCGGATTGGAACATGCCCGACTACATCAGCGAAGCGGTGGAAAAAATCCGCGCGCAAGTCGGTACTGACGACGTCATCCTGGGCCTGTCCGGCGGCGTCGACTCGTCCGTGGCCGCTGCCCTGATCCACCGCGCCATCGGCGACCAACTGACCTGCGTCTTCGTCGACCACGGCCTGCTGCGCCTGGATGAAGGCAAGATGGTGATGGATATGTTCGCCAAGAACCTGGGCGTGAAAGTCATCCGCGTCGATGCGGAAGAGCAGTTCATGGGCCACCTGGCCGGCGTTACCGACCCCGAGCAAAAGCGCAAGATCATCGGCCGCGAATTCGTCGAAGTGTTCCAGGTCGAGTCGGGCAAGCTGGTCAACGCCAAATGGCTGGCGCAAGGCACGATTTACCCGGACGTGATCGAATCGGCCGGCAAGGGCAAGAAAGGCCAGACCATCAAGAGCCATCACAACGTGGGCGGCTTGCCGGACACCATGAAGCTCAAATTGCTGGAGCCCTTGCGCGAACTGTTCAAGGACGAAGTGCGCAAGCTGGGCGTGGCCCTGGGCTTGCCGCATGACATGGTCTACCGCCACCCATTCCCGGGCCCGGGCCTGGGCGTGCGCATCCTCGGCGAAGTCAAGAAAGACTACGCCGACCTGCTGCGCCGCGCCGACGCCATCTTCATCGAAGAACTGCGCAACACGCCGTACGAATTCGTCGCCGGCCAGGCCGTCGACCCGGACGCGCTGCCAGCGAACTGGTATGAAGCGACGAGCCAGGCTTTCGCCGTCTTCCTGCCCGTCAAATCGGTGGGCGTGATGGGTGATGGCCGCACCTACGAATACGTGGTGGCCCTGCGCGCCGTGCAAACGCAGGACTTCATGACGGCCCACTGGGCGCACCTGCCGCACAGCCTGCTGGGCAAGGTCTCTAACCGCATCATCAATGAAGTGCGCGGCATCAACCGCGTCGTCTACGATATCTCGGGAAAACCGCCGGCGACCATCGAGTGGGAGTGATGAGTTCGCTTTAACTGTTTGAATTTAAAGTGAAAAATAGATGGCCGTTGATAATTCAAAAAGAATTATCAATGGCCATTTTTTTGATGTGCGTGCGGTTGATCCGTCGCGCCAAGGAAATACTTGCATTGACCTCTACAGCGCGATCCCAGGTCAATGACTCCATCCAGCCATCAGGCAGTTTTTTGACTGCACAGGTCAGCGCATGAATCACGCTCCGCGTATTTCCCCGTGAGCTGCACCACTCCAGCTACCGCGACTTCTCAGCAAGGTAGTGATCCGGTTATTTCTCGCTCTTGCTTGCGGACTCGGCGCAATCCAAGGTTTTTTTTGGGATGGCTTCGAGGCCTTGACGCGCGAGATCCAGCAGCTCTATTTCCACGGTGCTGCCATTTTGCATGGACAGGCGCTTCACGGCGGAGGCCAGCACGGGGGGAAGTTCCAGAAAATTCAGGATTAGCGCCCCTCCGGCCGGCACTGGCGGGTCGATTTGCGTCCCTCTGGCGATGGGCAATGTCCCATGCACAAGCCAGGCGGTGCTGACGTCGAGGGCCGCGGCAATCTTATCTGCCGCGTCCATAAGTAGTTTGGCTTTGCCTGATTCATAGCGATACAGTTGCGTGGGATTGATGCCCGCCAGTTCGGCAAGCAGCACTTGTGAGATATGAAGATTCTCGCGGCAGCTTTTGAGGCGCTCAGAAACATGGGTGTTGCCAGACATACATATTGCCTTTCAATATACAACGTTCGTGAATGACCGGCTGTGACGCAGCTGTCTCCACAATGATGAAAGGAACGAGAGCGTTTTGCTAACCACAGCCTGGTCAACCGCAATGATTTTACCGCCCGGGAGCGGTATGGCGGCATCCCTTGTTTCGTATTCCTTCCGGTCGGCACGGCCAAGGTCGAGATCGTGTACGAATGCCGGAGCTGAGTTCGCCCCGCGCAGGGGAGGGAGCCGGGTGCAGTTGAGCTTTCCAATAGTTGGCCTGCGTTGCATGAGCTATCTTGCTTGACCCCGCTCTCAGGTCCTGGATGTCAGCGCTCAGGATGGATGAAATACTGACGAATACGGTTTTTCTTGCGGAAGCATGTGCTTTGCTTCCTCAAACTTTTCTTGGGCGAGCAACGCATGGATTGCGTGGGCCAGCGGCGTCACATCCACCACCCTGCTTATCCATTGATTTACGTAAAGTTCTACCGCCTTTTTGCTGAGACCGATCTGAATGGCTCTGTGAGCTTGCGGCCGCAACAGCAGATCCCGCTCCGGGTCCCATTGGATGCGCACAGGCGATGCCTCTTTCTTCGCCGACCATTCATCCTTGCTCATGGATGCATCCGCGTGGCTCAGGCAACCGTGCTCCAGTGCCCATTCAAATCCCGCTCTGCTGATATCGATCGCCAGTATGCGTTGCTGACCAGCGTCTTTGAATCCCCAGCTCGCGCGATACATCATCCATAAGAAAGACGGTTTAATCCAGGTCATGCGTTCCATTTCGGCAGGCCGGGGTCAGGTCCGGCATTCGTACACGATCTCAGCCTTGGCCGTCTCGATCAGCAGCGGGTTGTGCTTTCCTAAATGCCGATACTGCTCGACTGACCGTCCTGCTCGAGACGTGAAAAGCTGCGGCGATGTGAGACATAGTAAAAGCTGTTGACAGATAAGCGCGTGCCATCGCCTCGTCCCTGTCGCTGTAGCGGGCCTGGTATTGGGCTAATGTTAGTGTGACAGCGCGGCGCTGCAGCCTTGGCGTATCTTTTAATTCATCGGAACGCTGCGATTGTTGATGTGCCGAAACGAAGGTTTCATCGCCAAGTAGAATCTGGTGACAGGTGCAAGCGAGTGGACTTGCCTCTCCTATTCCGGCCGCGACAAACCGACAGTAGTTGGCAATTGCCTCGTCGCGCGTGTCGCCGAAATGGCTTAAAAGCCAGTCGCATGCTAACCAACATGGAGGCGCTGCGTCGTCCAAAAAGTAGTGATGGCTACTCCAGTACCAGTCGCTGGGGGACGTGACCATGTGCGCGCGGACTGGATTCAAGACGATGTAGCGGGCCAATTCCAATAGATAGTTCTCTTTCTGCACCAAGATAGCTTTGTAGCGGCCTTGCAGTACGTGTCCGACAAGCTTATGGCGCCGATTGAAATGCTGAGTGTACACGCCATTTAGTTGGCGCATGCCCTGCGATAGATTCGCCTCGATCGTTTCAACGAGCAGATGATAATGGTTGCTCATCTGGCAAAAGCTATGCACGATAAAATGGTGTCGCTCGCATACAAGGGCTAGCACTTCTTGCCAGGCAATGCGATCGGTGTCGTCCCGATAAATGGCGCCGCGCCGGTCGCCACGCGAAGTAACTGGTAGAGAGCACCGGCAAACTCAAGGCGTAGTGGTCGCGTCATGGTTAGATGGTGCCTGGGTTAAGTATATTGGCACTGAGATTGCGCAGAGGTTTTGTAGACAGTGCATTGCTGAGGCGGTGTCGGAATGCCGGACCTGACCCCGACGCCCTTGGTCACGCGTCAACCAGCATGGAGGCATTGCATCGTCCAAAACGTAGTGATGGCTGCTCCAGTACCAGTCGTCGGGTGATGTCACCATGTGCGCCCGGACTGGATTCAAGACGATGTAGCGGGCCAATTCCAGCAGATAGTTTTCTTTCTGCACCAAGATGGCTTTGTAGCGGCCTTGCAATACGTGCCCGACAAGCTTATGGCGTCGATTGAAATGCTGGGTATAGACGCCATTGAGTTGGCGCATGCCCTGCGACAGATTCGCATCGACCGTTTGAACGAGCAGATGATAATGATTGCTCATCTGGCAGAAACTGTGCACGACAAAATGATGCCGTTCACACACAAGTTCCAATACTTCTTGCCAAGCAAGACGATCGGTATCGTCCCGATAAATTGCGCCACGCCGGTCGCCCCGCGAAATAACGTGGTAGAGGGCACCGGCGAACTCAAGTCTTAGTGGTCGCGTCATGCGGTAGACGATACCTGAGCTATGTGCATTGGCGCTGAGATTGCGCAGAGGTTTGCACATTGATATGGCTGAGGTCGTGTCGGAATGGCGGACCTGACCCCCATCCGGCCAGCTTATGGCGTCGATTGAAATGCTGGGTATAGACGCCATTGAGTTGGCGCATGCCCTGCGACAGATTCGCCTCGACCGTTTCAACGAGCAGATGATAATGATTGCTCATCTGGCAGAAACTGTGCACGACAAAATGATGCCGTTCACACACAAGTTCCAATACTTCTTGCCAAGCAAGGCGATCGGTATCGTCCCGATAAATTGCGCCACGCCGGTCGCCCCGCGAAGTAACGTGGTAGAGGGCACCGGCGAACTCAAGTCTAAGTGGTCGCGTCATGCGGTAGACGATACCTGAGCTATGTGCATTGGCGCTGAGATTGCGCAGAGGTTTGCACATTAATATGGCTGAGGTCGTGTCGGAATGGCGGCCCCCTATCCGGGTGGTAGAATATAATGTGGATAATGTGCAGTATAAAGTTACTTTTAAAAATATAGTTTAAGGATGAAAAGTGGAATCGAAAGATATTGAAATATCTAAGGAAGTTGGAAAATATTTATATAGTATCGCTCCGGAAGATGCAAAAATAATTTTGATGATTGCAGTCCTTTCTCCTGAGGGTGATGTCGGTCGATTTGAGTTTTATTCAAATAACGGAGTCATCGAGAGAAATTTCTCCATCAGTGATTTAGAGACGGAGAAACTTCTTGATTTGGTTGGTGACCATCAGCAATTCATGGTCAGCAATAATCAGCCTGCATGGACACGTTGCGAATTTACGGTAAATGTTGAAGCCGGTAAATTCTCTATGGAGCTGGGTTATGAGGCGGATTTATTTAAAGAAGGTTCGTTGCGATAATTGATAGGTGACTTTTCATCGGTATGGTGAGGTTTCGTTGAAATGGCGAAGCCTCATTCCGTCCGTGAAATTGTTACTGATCCTGGGTGCCGCAGCACCGGAGCAGATCAAACCGCCGCATTCACGTCGTCTGCCCCAGGCCGACCAGGCGGGCGAGGGTTTCCTGCGCATTCATGGACTTGGCCAGCGAAACGGCGGTCATGCCGCGGCTGTCCACGGCATCGATGCGGGCGCCGTGTTGCAGCAGCAGGTCGAGGATGGCCAGGCGGTTGAACATGGCGGCCATCATCAAGGGGGTCTTGCCATCCGGGCTGCTGCCTTCTACCTTGGCGCCGTGCTGGAGCAGCAGTTCGGCGATGTCCAGGTAGCCCTTGTAGGCCACACCGGCCAGCGGCGTCTGGCCCTGGTCGTTCGGGACGTTGGCGTCGGCGCCCGCTGCGAGCAGCAGGCGTGACGTTTCCAAGTGGCCATGGTAGCTGGCCAGCATGATCAGGCTGTCGCCTTTTTCGTTGCGGAAGTTCACTGGCACGCCCTGGGCAAGCATGGCGCCCAGTTGCTGCGTGTCGCCTTCGCGTACCAGGGCGAACAGGCTCTGGATGAATTCCAAGGTTTCGGCATCCATCGTTGGGGGGATTTTTCGGGCATCGGTGTTCATCGTGTTCTTTCCTCGAAGGTCGGCTATCCCTTTAGTCTACTATGCGGCTGGCGCCAGCGCCTTTTGCCGCGAAGCCAGCGCCGCGCCGATGAAGAGAGCGATGGCAGAGGCGATCAAACCCCGCTCCAGGCCGGCGGGGCCGTCTGCGATCCAGCCGACCACGATGGGGCCGACGATCTGGCCCAGCGCGAACACCGTCGTGTAGGCGCTGATGCCTGCCGTCCAGGATTGCTGCGGCAGGTTATGCCGCACCAGGGCCGTGGTCGACGCCACTACCGACAGGAATACGGCGCCGAAGACCAGTCCGGAGAGGAACACGACGGGGACAAAGCTCGTCAGCGCGGGCAGGATGGTGACCACGCCCAGCACGCCATTCAATATCGCCAGCGATTCGCCGCCCCTGTAGCGGTCCAGCATGCGCGCCCAGATGCGCGACGACGCCACCACCGCCAGGCCCAATACAGTGTAGAACACGGTGATCAAGGTGGCGCTCATGCCTTGCTGCTTGAGCAGGGCGATGACGAAAGTCATGTAGCCGATGTAGCCGACGCCGAACATGAAATAGCCGGCCAGGCTGGGCAAGAAATCACGCCAGGCAAAAGGTCGCGGCGTGTCGAGGGCGCGCGGCGCTTCGCCGATTGCTTTCGCCGGCAAGGCCATGATGGCGGTGGCGAGCAGGCAGGCGATCCCGAGTGCCAGCCATGGCCACTGCCAGGCATGCGCGGCGCCGTGCTCCTGGGCGGACGTCAGCGCGGCCGGCACCAGCAGGGCCGACAGCGCGATGCCGAAACCCGTGCCGCCGTAATACAGCCCGATGTAGAAGCCGGCGCGCTGGCTGTGCATGGAACCGAGCCGCGCCGCCAGTACGCCGCCGGCGATGAACATGAAGGCGCTCGCCACGCCCGCGCACACGCGCTGCAGGAACAGGGTGGTCGTGTCGCTGACGAGGCCCGACATCAGCATGAAGATGCTGGCCAGCACGGAACCGATGATCAGCAAACGCCACACGCCCAGGCGGCGCATCAGGGCCGGCGTGGCCAGGGCGCCGAGAAAATAGCCGAGCGCATTGAAGGTGTTCATGGCTCCGGCCAGCAGGTAGGACCAGCCCAGGTCGGCGCGCATGGGCGGCAGCAGCAAGCCATAGGAAAAGCGCGACAGGCCCAGGGCGACGGCGGCACCCAGCGAGAGCGCCAGCGCCGTGGCCAGCGGATGGGCCGGGGAATGATCGTGTGTCGGCATGGCCTGGAGACCTGTCTATGTGAAAAGCGTGGAGTGGGCGCCGGGGTGGGGCAGGTCGGCGGGCAAGGTCTGTGAGGAACAGTGGCATAGGGCGCTGACGACACGCTTTTACTACTAAGTTAATGAATCTGACCTGGGAAGTCAAGCAGGGCCGCGCCTGTACAGGACGGGCAATCATGCAATCCTTGTCATCGTTACTTTTGGAGAGAATTATGAGACATGCAATACCATATAATTGCAGGCAGGAAATTAACTTGCCTAAAATCAATTTTGCAGGTGGCTCCTGATCCTCCATATCTTAAGGGCACTATGAACAAGAATAAACCCGGCGCGTTGTTGATTGCAGCGCTGATTGGCGCGGCCTTGGCTGGCTGCGCTTCCGAATCCTCGCAAGCCCTGGCTGTCCCCACGGTCGCCAGTGCAGCCCGTCCCTACGTTGGTCCACGCACGCTGATCGCTGTCGGTAAATTCGACAACCGCTCGAATTTCATGCGCGGCATCTTTTCCGATGGCGTCGACCGCCTGGGCAGCCAGTCGAAAACGATCCTGATTGCGCACCTGCAAACGTCCAACCGTTTCAACGTGCTCGACCGCGACAACATGGCCGAGCTCAAGCAAGAAGCCGAATTCAAGAAGCAGGGCCAGAACATCAAGGGCGCGGACTTCGTCGTCACGGGCGACGTGACCGAATTCGGCCGCAAGGAAGTGGGCGACAAGCAATTGTTCGGCATCATGGGTCGCGGCAAGACGCAAGTGGCATATGCCAAGGTCACCTTGAACGTCGTCAATATCGCCACCTCGGAAGTCGTGTACTCGGCGGGCGGCGCCGGTGAATACAGCCTGTCGAACCGTGAAGTGCTGGGCTTTGGCGGCACCGCCAGCTACGACGCCACCCTCAACGGCAAGGTACTGGACCTGGCCATGCGCGAAGCGGTCGAGCGCCTGGTGGCTGGCGTTGAAGCGGGCGCACTGCGCAAACAATAAGGTATCCCATGAAAACAATGATGAACAAGGGCGCAGCCCTGCTGGCTATGCTCGCCTGTGCCGCCCTGACCGGCTGCGCCACGCAATCGAAGACCCTGTACCAATGGGAAGGCTACCAGCCGCAAGTGTACGAATACCTGAAGGGTGAAAGTCCCGAGCAGCAGATCGCCGCCATGGAAAAAGACCTGCAAGTGATCGCTGCGAAGGGCAATCATGCGCCGCCGGGCTACCACGCCCACCTGGGCATGTTGTACTCGATCGCGGGCAAGCCGGAGCAGGTCGCCGCGCAGTTCGAAGACGAGAAAAAACTGTTCCCGGAATCGACGCCGTACATGGACTTCCTGTTGGGTAAATTGAAAAAAGGCGAGAAATTATGATGTCGCGCATGTTGAAAATGGCCCTGTGCCTGGGTCCTGCCATCTTCATGGTCGGTTGTGCCACCAAGCAGGCGGCATACGATTACACCGCTTTCAAGGCGGCCAAGCCCCGCTCGATCGTGGTCTTGCCGCCGCTGAACAACTCGCCGGAAGTCAATGCCGGTAACAGCGTCTACGCGCAAGTGACCTATCCGCTGGCCGAAGCGGGCTACTATGTGCTGCCGGTGGCCGTGGTCGGTGAAACCTTCAAGCAGAACGGCTTGACGAACGCCGCCGATATCCACGGCGTCGATGCGAAAAAGCTCAACGAGATCTTTGGCGCCGATGCGGGCTTGTACGTGACGATTTCCAAGTACGGCACGACCTACGCCGTGATCGACAGCGTGACGGTGGTCTCGGTCAACGCCAAGCTGGTCGACCTGAAGACGGGCGCCTTGCTGTGGCAGGGCGCGGCCAGCGCATCGAGCAACGAAGGCAATAACAGCGGTGGCGGCGGCCTGGTCGGCATGCTGGTGACGGCGGCGGTCAAGCAGATCATCAACACCAGCACCGATGCCAGCCATCCGCTGGCTGGCACGGCGAATGCGCGTATGCTGTCGGCCGGCGTGCCGAACGGCCTGCTGTACGGCCCCCGTTCGGAGCGCTACCTGGCGCAGTAAGCGTCTGGTAAGCTGCCGCACAGGCCCTGCATCCCCCAGGGCCTGTTGTGGGCAGTGCCAGGCGAGCGCCGCTGCATCGTTTGCAGTGATGACCAGCGCCAGAGGAAATCGCGGGCTCGTCGTCCGGCGCGGGTGTTCCTGAAACCGCAGAACCCGCAGAGCAATTAGCAGATTCCTGCCTGGCAAGTGTTGAAGGGCGTGCCTGGCCCCACCGAATCGTTCGTCTACGACCAGCATATCCCGCTCGACGTGCGCAGCCATAGCGCCGACGATCACATGAAGATGACGTCGGAGCGCCAGTGACAGCATCCACAGGCCAGTCTGACGCCGCAGCAGGGCGGCGGTATCCACAAGACCCATCCCTATATCCAGTTCGACAGCGACTCGTACGTCAACGCCAGGCCCGTCGTGACACCGGTGCAGCGATGGGGCGTCGCATACGGGAGTAAGATGACGGTATTTTCAAGACTGCGAGAGGTTCCCGTGCGCGTGTTGCTGGTGGAAGACGATCCGATGATCGGGGAAAGCCTGGTCGAGGGCTTGCGCGGCGAGTGCTATGCCGTGGACTGGGTGCGCGACGGCCACGATGCGGAGTTGGCGCTGGCCGGTTTCGCCTACGATTTGATGCTGCTGGACCTGGGTTTGCCCGGCAAGGAGGGCATGGCGGTGCTGCGCGCCATGCGCGCGCGGGGCGCCGAGTTGCCCGTGCTGATCATCACGGCGCGCGACGGCACGCCGGCCCGCGTGGAAGGCCTCGACAGCGGCGCCGACGACTACCTGGTCAAGCCGTTCGACCTCGATGAGCTGCTGGCGCGCATACGTGCGCTGCTGCGCCGCCGGGTCAGCCGTTCGCGCTCCGTCATCGAGCATGGCGCGCTGATCCTGGACCTGGCCAGCCACGACGTCACGTTCGAGGGGGAGCTGATCAAGCTGCCGCCGCGCGAGTTTTCCGTGCTGCGCGCCTTGCTCGACCATCCGGGCAAGGTGGTGTCGAAGCGCCAGCTGAGCGAGAAGCTGTACGGCTGGGATTGCGAAGTGGAAAGCAATACCGTCGATGTGTACGTGTACCAGCTGCGCAAGAAGCTGGGCGCCGACTGCATCCAGACCGTGCGCGGCGTGGGCTACAAGATGCGGGTAGCATCTTGCTGACCATCCGCCGCCAGTTGCTGCTCGGTTTGCTGGCAGCGACCTTGCTGTGCGTGCTGGGCGCCGGCATTTCGCTGTTCCGCTCGCTACTGGAAGAAACCAATGAACTGGCCGATTTGCAGCTGCGCCAGCTGGCCGTGGCCTTGCCGGACGAGTTCGAGCCGCTGGCGGGCCTGGCCGCCGCGCAAGACCCGGAAGAAGCGTTCGTGCTGCAGGCGTGGGATGAGGGCGGGCAGCCATTGCCCGTCCTGCAGGGCCAGCCGTCACTGCCGCGCTATGCGCTGACCGGCTTTGCCGATGTCGTGTTGCATGGCGAGGACTGGCGCCTGTACGGCGAGACGCGGCGCGGCCGCTACGTGCAGGTGGCGCAGGCGCAAACCGTGCGCGATCAGCTTGCCTGGCGGATGACCATGCGCGCCGGCGCGCCCCTGCTGGTGTTCGCGCTGATCCTGGCGCTGCTGATCGTCGCCGTGGTAGGGCGCGCGCTGGCGCCGCTGCACCGGCTGGCCGAATCGGTGGCGGGCCGTTCGCCGGACAGCCTGACGCCGCTGGCGGCCGACGACATGCCGCCTGAGCTGCGGCCCGTGGCGCTGGCGCTAAATAGCCTGATGGGACAGTTCGAAGCGGCGCTGACGGCGCAGCGCACCTTTGTTGCCGATGCCGCGCATGAATTGCGTTCGCCGCTGACGGCGCTGAAATTGCAGCTGCAGGTGGCCGAGCGGGCCGGCAGCGAGGAAGAACGCCGCGTGGCGCTGGCGCGGCTGCATGAGCGGCTGGACCGCAGCACGCACTTGGTGCGCCAGCTATTGAGTCTGGCGCGCCATGAAACGGCGCTGGCGACCAGCCAGCTGCACACGGTGGACCTGGGCCAATTGCTGGAAGCGGCCGTGGCCGATCACAGCGCGCTGGCCGACAGCCGTGCAATCGACTTGGGCGTGGTGGAAGCGCCGCCGGCCAGGGTGCTGGTGCAGGCCGATCCCGACGGCTTGCAAGTGTTGCTGAATAACCTGATCGATAATGCCTTGCGCTACACGCAGCAGGGCGGCAGGGTCGACTTGCAGGCGGCGGTGGAAGGGGGCCGGCCCCTGCTGCGCGTGTCCGACAACGGCCCCGGCGTGCCGCAGCAGCACCATGCGCGCCTGTTCGACCGCTTCTTCCGTCCCGACGGCAACGACGCCTGGGGCTGTGGCCTGGGCCTGTCCATCGTGCGCCATATCGCCGAGCACCACCAGGCCGATATCGCGCTGGCCGAAGGGGAGGCCGGACGGGGCTTGCAGGTGACGGTGCGCTTCCCGCAAGCGGCCTGAACGAAAAAAAAGCGGATGCCGGTGAGGGCATCCGCTTTTCAAGCACGGGTGAGGCGCTTACGCCAGCTCGGTGATGAATTGCTCGCGCGCAGGGCGCACTTTTTTCAAGTCCACCAGCCAGTCGCCTTCGTCGGCGCGGTAGCCCAGCGGCAGCATGACGACGGAACGCAGGCCTTTTTCGCGCAGCTTCAGGATGTCATCGACCTTGGCCGGATCAAAGCCTTCCATCGGCGTCGAATCGACTTTTTCCTGCGCCGCGGCGATCAGGGCCGTGCCCACGCCGATATACGCCTGGCGCGCCGCGTGCTGGTAGTTGGTCTCGGCATCGCGCTGCGGATACGTGGCCAGGATCTGCTGGCGGTACGCTTCCCAACCTTCATTTTTGAAGCCGCGCACTGTGTTGACCAGGTCAAACATCTTGTTGATGCGTTCGACCGTGTAATTGTCCCAGGCGGCAAACACCAGCAAATGCGAGGCGTCCGTCACTTGCGACTGGTTCCATGCATGCGGCTTGATCTGCTCGCGCAGGGCCGGATTCGTCACGACGAAGACTTCGTAAGGATGCAGGCCGCTGGAGCTGGCCGTCAGGCGCACGGCTTCCAGGATGCGCTCGACCTTGTCTTGCGGCACCGTTTTAGTGGGGTCCATCTTCTTGGTGGCGTAGCGCCATTGCAGTGTTTCGAGCAAATCGGACATGTCAATCTCTTTCATAATGAATAGTTCAGATTGGAAATGATAGCGGAATCAGGCATTTCAAGTGCGGCGCCCAAAGGAAATATGTCCAGCCAGGTGCTGCCTTGCCTTGCCGCTGTGCTGGCTGACGCCCGATTTCCCAGCGTTGCCGCCAGTATGCCTGATCTGTGGCGGCCAGGCAGATGCCCGTCAGTGCCTGCCGATGGCCCAGGGGCGGGATAGCAGGAGGGCTGCCAGTGCCATCAGTCCCGCCATCCACGCCAGCAGCGCAACGAGTTGCATGCGCCATGGGGAGGTGAGCGATAACGCCGCTGACGGCGCGAAGACGGGTACCTGCCCGAAGTCGCGAAAACCGTAGCCGCCCAGGCAAGTGGCTGCACAGGGCGCGCGCTCGTCGCCCAGCGCCGACAGCTGGATGGTGCGCTGGAAATAGTCGCGCAGGCGCTGCTGGTGCTGCTGGACTTCCCCGAGGAAGCGCTGATGGCGGGCGCTGTCATTGCCCGCCATGCCGACCAGGGTCTGGTAGGCGAGCGTCATGGGACTGAATACTTGCCATTGCGCCAGCAAATCCTCGCGCCGCTGCCGGGCCTGTGCGAATTGCCCTTCGACGCCGACCATGGCCCGTTCCAGCTCCTGCGCCCGCTGCAGCCGCGACACGCTGGACGCAACCTTGTCGAGCGGTGTGGCGGGACGCCATTCGGGGTGGCTGTCATAGAAGCGGCCCAGGCTGGCGAGCTTGTTGGCGGCGACCTGATCACCGGCGTCGCGCATGGCCTGGACGTAGCTTTCGCGCTGGGGCACGGGCGCGCGCCATTGGGTCACGGCTTGCATGGCGCCGGGCATCAGCACGGCCAGCACCAGCCAGGCGCCAAAACCGGCAAAGGCGGCGCTCATCCGATTGCCGCAGGTGGCGCAAATGGCCATGGCAACGCAGGCCCAGAACAAGGAATACAACAGCACCACGCCGCACCAGGCGGCGAGTACCGCGATGCCGGCCACGTTGCAATTGACCGTGCCGAGCGCCAGCGCGCCCGCTGCGCACATGGCGCACAGCAGCGCCGTGGCGGCCAGCGTGCGTGCAGTAATCTGCGCCGCCAGCATGCGCCCTGGCCGCACGCCTTGCAGCTGCAGGGTGCGCAGGCGCAGGGTTTCCCGGTCCTGCGTGAGGACGGAAGTGGTCAGCGCCAGCAAGATAAGGGGCCATAGATAGATGATAAAGAACAGCAGGTCGAAACGTCCTGCCGCCAGCAGCGCAGGATGGGCGATCTCCAGCGCGGTGCGCACCGACTCCATTGATTCGGCCCGCACGCGCACATAGGACGGCAGCAAGTCCGCCTGGCCGATGGCCAGTCCGGCGCCTGCCATGGCGGGTTTCGCGGCAAATCCCACGTGCTCGCGGAACGCATAGCCGCGCACATCGACCGCTGTGCGGTACCATTTCAAGTCGGCAAATTCCTCCGCCGCCGGGTTGGCAAAATAGCGTTGCGCCAGCGCCGTGGCGTCCGCCCGGGCTTGCACTTCCTGTGCTATCGCCGAAGCGGCCGCCTGGCGGCCCTGGCGGTCGAAACGCGTGCCTTCGCACAGCGCGAACGCGGCCAGCAGCAAGCCCGCCAGCATCAGGATCAGCGTGCCGCGCTCGCGCAACTGACTGCGCAAGTCGTAGGCGATCAGGGTCATCGTCTGTTTCATCGTATACTTCCATGGCGTAGATGGCGCAAGCCGGTGCCGCATAGCAGCAGGCTGGCGCCGAACAGGGTAAACAGGGGCAGCAGATGCCGCGACAACAGCTTGTCCAGGTCGAGCGGTGCGAAAACGAAGCGCAATGGCGGCACCTGGTTCCATAGCGACGCGTCACCCAGATACCGCACGCCGGCGTGTTCGCGATGCGCCGTGATGGCCCGGTTCATGATTTGCTGTATCAGCCGGCGCTGCCGTTCCGCGCCTTCGACAAACTGCAGATGATGCTCCATGTCGCTACCCGCCACCGAGCTCGACAGGCCAGCGATGGCCACCGACGGCGAGAGCCAGCCGGCCAGCGTCGCCGCCGCGCTCTGGCGCCGCATGGCGTCGAAGACGCGTCCATAGTGTGCATCAAAGAGCCGGTCACCCCGTTCTTCGCCCCGCTGCAGGCTGATGCCGGCCCAGTTGACGGGCAAGTCGCTGACTTCCTTGACCCCATGCTGACGCAGCAGCTGCTCGCGGTCGCGATTGGCCTGCGCTGGATCGTCGGGCATGCCCAGCGCGTTATCGAGGTCGGTGCGGAACTGCTGCATGCTGGGCAGGGGCGAGGCAAGTTGCGCCAATTCGACGGCGGCGCGCGGCACGGCCAGGGCCGCCAGCGCCCAGGCGCCTATCAGCACAGCCAGGCTGCTGCGCAGATTCGGCATCCAGGCGGAGACGCCGGCGATCAGCGCGGCCCAGGTGCACAGATACAGTCCATAACCCAGCGCAAACAGCGCCGCGCGCAGGGGACCGTCGCTGAACGGGCTGCGTTGTTCCAGGGTCCAGTCGAGCAGGCTGACAGCCAGGCAGGCCGGCAGCGCCATGCTCAGGGCTAGGCACAGCAGGACGGCGCCGCGCGCCAGCGCCAGGGCACCGAGCGGCGCGGCGTTGATGCGCAATGCGGCCAGTGTGCCCCGTTCGCGTTCGGCGGCGAACATGCCGAAGCCGAGAAAAATCATCGCCATCGGCGCCAGCACCTGGAGCACGAATGCGGGCTGCAGCCGCAGCTGGCGATTGATGCCGATGTCGTCGTTGGCAGGGCGATATGCCAGCTCGTTCTGCTTGTGCGCCTCCAGCCAGACGCTGGCGCCGACATACTGTTCGATGCCGGGATCGAGGGCGGCCAGCGCGGACAGCGGCTTGAAGACGTACACGCCATAATGGGCTGCCGCGTGCGGATACTTTTCGCCCTGCTGCGACCAGCGCTGTTTTTCCGCCTGTTGCGCCGTCTGTCGGGCATCGAGCGTCGCGCGCAGCTCCAGCGACGACAGTGTCGCCGCACAGATGGCCAGCGCCAGGCCCACGAGGATCACCAGCCAGACGCGCCAGTCACGCCGGCGTTCGCGCCAGTCGGCCTGCCATGCGCCCTTATACGCGTGGCGCCAGCGCCTCCAGCCACCACGGCGCTCAGGCGCTGCGGGCGAGGATGTCAAGGTAGTTGCGTTCAAGTTCGCCTGCATTCAATTCTCCCAATTTCCATTCTCCGGCCAGGCGGCCGCCTACCAGCATGCCGCAGCGGTCCGCCAGTTCCTGCGCGCGGAACAGATCGTGCGTTGCCATCAATACCGCCGCGCCGTCGTCGGCCAGTGAGCGCACCAATGTGCCGAACGCTACGCTAGCTTCGGGGTCGAGGCCGGACGTCGGCTCGTCGAGCACCAGCACTTGCGCGCCCTTGGCCAGAGCCATCACGATGCCCACTTTCTGCCGCATGCCTTTCGAATAGCCACAGGCCATGCGGTGCCAGGCGTGTTCGGGCAGGCCCGCGCGCTCCAGCAAGGTTTCGATGTCGCGGCGGCGCGGCTTGATACCCAGCAAGCGCATGAAGAATTCGACGTTCTCGACGCCGCTCAGGCGCTCATACAGCGCCACGTTTTCCGCGATATAGGCCGCGTGCTCGACGGCGGCCTGTGCCGGCGCCAGCGTGGATCCGGCCAGACGGATGCTGCCGGCGTCGGCCTCGATAAAGCCCAGCAGGCAGCCGATGGTGGTCGACTTGCCAGCGCCGTTCGGCCCCAGCAAGGCATAGATTTCCCCGCTATCCACGCGCAGGTTGAGTCCATCGACTACGCTTCTGCCGTCATAGCGCTTGCTCAGTTGTGCGATCTCTATCATGCCGTTTCCTTGTCTTCTTAAAAGGCGTAACGCACTTCGGCAAACAGCGTGCGCCCCGGGTAGGGATGCAGCTGGAACGCCTTGTCATTGTTCAGGTTGTCGATGCCGAGCGCTACTTCCGTGCCTCTGGCCGGCTTCAGGCGCAGCCGGACATCGAGCTGGCTGATGCGCGAGACGCCGCCATACACGTTGCTGTTGACATCGCTATTCGTCATTTCATTGAACTGGGCGCTGGAATAGCGGTAACTGGCCGCCACGTTCCAGGCATCGGCGGGCGCATACACCAGCGTGGCGCTGGCGCGCACGCGCGGCACGCGTGGCCACTGCTTGCCCACCGATGGCTGATAATTGTCGTTCTCGACAATAACCGCGCGCGTGAAGGCGATATTGGCTTCCGCGCTCAGCCCATCGATGCCGAGACTGTCCTGTTGGCCGACCAGTTCCAGCCCCCGCGTGCGCACGCGGCCGATATTTTGCACATTCGTCACGTTGGGAAAAACATTCAGATTGAGCTGGGTCCAGATGGTATGGCGAATATCGTCCTGGAACAGCGAGGCGCGCACGCTGCCCGCAGCATGGCGGTGTTCCGCCGTCAGTTCCAGCGCATCCGAACGCTCCGCCTTCAGGCCCGGATCGTTGATGGTGATGCTGCTGCCTGCCGCGGTGCCCTGGAACAGCTCGGCGACGGTGGCGAAGCGCGTGCCGCGCCCGGCGGAGGCGCGCAGCGTGGTGTCCGCATCGGCATCCCAGCTGAGCGACAGCTTGGGCGACCAGGCTTGCTCGCTGCGGCGCGGATAGTTCACGCTGGCACCCGGCACCACGCGCTGCGTACCGTCGTCCGCGTTCCACGCTTCCGCGCGCAGGCCGACAACTGCGCGCCAGCGGGGCGCAAGCTGCCATGCGTCCTGGCCATACAGCGCCAATGTCCGCGTTTTTCCGCCCACGAATTGCGTTTCGCCGCCAGCGGCAATGCGCCAGTCCGCTGTCTTGCGGCTCTGTTGCCGCAAGGTATAGTTATCCGCGTGCATGCCGAAGGTCAGGCTGTGGGCGCCATTGCCCCAGTCGCCGCTGGTTGGCGTGTAGGTGGTTTGCGCGTCGAGCGATTGAAAGCCGCTGCCGTCGCGCACTACCGCCGTACCGGCCCCGCCCAGCGCAGCCAGGGGATCGGCGCTGCCTGCATTGCGCTGCACGTCGTCGAGCACGCGGTACAGGCTGGCGCTGACACTGCCATTCCAGCCGCTCCTGTTGCGCGTCTTGATGCTCAAGCCGGCTTGCGCGTGATGTTCATCGCGCTGGTAGGGGGCGAAGGCGTTGGCGGGAATGGCGAAGACATGCGTGCCATCGCTGACGCGGCCGGACCATACGGGCTTGCCGCCCGCATCGCGCAGGAAGGTCTGATTACGGGTGACGCTGGCATTGCTCCACCAGGCGGCGAAGCCTTCGGCGCTGACGGTGGGGCTGACGTCGTAGCCCACAGTCACTTTTGCCGTGTTCTGCCTGGTGTGATCGATGGCGCCTGCATTCGCACCGAAGATGGCGCGGCGGCTGCCAAACGGCCCCTGGTCATAGACGATGCCGGTGACTGGCGTCGCCGCGCCGCCGGCTGGCACGGCAAATACGCCGGCGCCATTCGCCGTGGCGCTGTAGTAGCCCATCGGCTGGCTGGTCGCATCCTGATGGTTGAGCAGCAATTTGTACCACAGCCCGGATGCCAGTTTGTCGCCCAGCAGGGCGGAACCCTGGACGTTGCGGTAGTGGCCATGCAAGCCATACTGGCTGAATGACTGATCCTGGCCCGCGATGCGCACGGAGCCCGCGAAGGCGGTCGGACGGTTGGTGCTGATGGCGATGGTCGTACCCATCGAATTGCCGGGATAAAGCGCCGAAAAGGGGCCATACAGCACATCAACGCGGCTCATTTCCTCCGGCGCCAGCATGTTCCAGCGCGGCGCGTCGAAGCGGCCCAGAAAATTCGACAGCAGGTAGCCGTCCATGTAGACCAGCGCGCGCGGCGCCTGCGTGGTGGAAAAGCTGCGTCCGCCAACCAGGGCGTTGCGGTCGCCGCTATAGCGCTTGCGTATGCTCATGCTGGGCATGTTGCGCAGCGCATCCTCGGGATTGAAGATGTTTTGCTGCTGGCGCATTTCCTCTTGTGTCTTGCTGGCGCTGCTCGCTGGCAGGTTCGGATCGAGGGCGCTGCGCGTGCTGTTGACGGTGATCGCCTGCAGGGCTGCTTCGCCGATGGCATCGTCTGCAACGGCGTAGCCGCCATGGGCGAGGGCGAGCGAAATGGCCATGGCCGTAGGCCGTATTCTAGTTTTCATGATGTGGAAGTGGGGCAATGGTGGTAAACGGCAGTTACCGGATATAACTGCCGGCTGTCAAACGGCTTGCCGGCTGCGGCATGGCGTTAATAATGCAACTGACTTGCATAATATAGCCGCGTGCGCATTAATGCAATTGATTTGCATTTTTGAGGAGGGAGCGGGGAGTTGCTGGTAAAGCGGGTACTGCGGCTGTTGCCGCCGGCGTGATCAGGCCGTGGTCTGCGGCATGGCGTGGTCCGCAGGCCACTTGATGGTAAACAAACTGCCGCCCGCCTTGCCGCGCGTGCAGACCGCGCTGCCGCCATGCGCGCGGGCGATGGCTTCGACCACGGCCAGACCCAGGCCGCTGCCCGCGTTCAGGTCGACCCTGGCGCTGTCGCCGCGGCGGAACGCTTCGAACACACGCGGCGCCAGTTCCTCGGCAATGCCGGGGCCCGCATCCTCGACGCTCAGATAGTACTGGCCGGCTTGCACGCGGGTGCGCACGCGCAGCAGGCCCGGATGCGCATAGCGGCGCGCGTTGTCGAGCAGGGCCAGCACGATTTGGCGGATGCGCGCCGCGTCGCAGCAGACGGGATGGTCGGACAGGTGCAATTGCAGAGTAAATCCGGCCGCTTCCATTTCCTGCGCCAGCAGGTGGCCCACTTCCTCGATTTCCAGGGTCAGGTCCGTCCAGGCCATGCGCAGCTGCATGTGGCCGCTGTCGGCCAGGCTCAGGGTGCGCAAGTCCTCGATCAGGCGGCCCAGGTCCTCGACTTGCGCCAGCAGGCTGGAAAACGGCACTTCCTCGGGCTTGAAGACGCCATCGACGACGCCTTGCAAGGTGCCGCGCAAGATGGTCACGGGTGTGCGCAGTTCGTGCGCGATGGCCGCATTCCACGTTTCGCTTTCCTTGGCTCCCCGCTGCAGGCGCTCGGCCATGCTGTTGAAATCGTCGACCAGCATGGCCGTCTCGCCCAGGCTGCGGTCGCCGGCGAAAGCGCGCGCCGACAGGTCGCCATGCGCCACGCGGCGCACGCTGTCCATCACGGAATTGATTGGTTTCAATATGCGCGCGGCCAGCCTGATGGCGAAAAAGGCGGCCAGGGCCAGGCCGAAGATGGTGATGGCGAAGATCCACAGCCATTCGACGGTGCTGGGCGACCAATCGTCGGGCTCGGACAGCATGCCGGGGTCGATCTTGAAGGCGATGGCGAAGAAGGTCCAGGAACCGATCCAGATGATCAGGATGCTGCACACCATCAGCACGGACATCGACAGTACGATCTGCCGGTTCAGGCCCGTGAAGCGCATCAGGCGTCGCTTTCCAGGCGGTAGCCCACGCCGCGCAGGCTGGCCGGCATGTTCATCACGCCCGCTTCCTCCAGCTTCTTGCGCAGCTTGCTGACGTGGCTGTCCACCGTGCGTTCCATTGAATTGCTCTCGGGCATGCACGATTCCAGCAATTCCAGGCGGCTGCAGACGCGGCGCGGCGTGCGCGCCAGGTGGGCCAGCAGGCGAAATTCCGTCAGCGTCAGGCTGAGCATGAGGGGCTGGGGCGCGCCGTCGCGCAGCACGCTGGCCACATACGTTTCCTGGTCGATTTCGATGGGTCCGCAGCGCAGGCGCTGGCCCCCCACCGGGTGGTGGCGCACGCGCGAGCGGCGCAGCACGGCCGCCACGCGCGCCACCACTTCGGCTGGATTGAAGGGCTTGATGATGTAATCGTCGGCCCCCACGCGCAGGGCGGCCAGCTTGTCCGCATCCTGGTCGCGCGCCGTCAGCATGATGACGGGCGTCTCGCCGCGCCGCCGCACTTCGGCCAGCACGCCCCAGCCATCGACACGGGGCATTTGCACGTCGAGCAGCAGCAGGTCCGGCGCGATGGCCAGGTGCTGCTGCAGCGCTTCCTGGCCATCGTGCGCGAAGGCCGTGCGGTAGCCGTCGCGCTCCAGGTAACCGGCGAGGATGCGGGCGATTTGCGGTTCATCTTCGGCGATCAGGACGAGGGCGGAAGGCGGCGTGGTGGCAAGGAAGGAGGGCTGACTGGCGCTGTGATGATAGTTCATGCAGGAGTCTAGCATTCTTCGCTCTCTCCATCGAATCTCCACATTTCTTTGACGGAACATCCACGCAAGGCTTTTATGCTGCGCTTATCTGTCGACCGGACCGCCGGTTGGGATCCGCCATAGAGAAAGACCATGCATCCGAACCACCTCACCAAGAAAAACATATTGATCGCCGCGGCACTGCTCAGCCTTGCCGCCTGTTCCAAGCCCGCGCCAGAAGAAGCTAGTGCGCCGCCCGCCGCTGTGATGGTGCTCAAGCTGCAAGCGGCCCCTGTCGTCCTCAGCGACGAATTGCCGGGCAGGGTGGCGGCCTTCCGCACGGCCGACATACGCCCGCAGGTGGGCGGCATCGTGCTGCGCCGCCAGTTCGAGCAGGGCGCCGAAGTGAAAGCGGGGCAGAAGCTGTTCCAGCTCAACCCCGCGCCGTTCCAGGCGGAAGTCGATTCGGCCGCCGCCGCCCTGCAGCATGCGGTGGCCACGGCGAACCGCGCCAGCAACCAGGCCGAGCGTTTGAAACCGCTGGTGGAGGCGGACGCCATCAGCCGCCAGGCGTATGACGATGCCGTGGCCCAGCGCGAGCAAGCCGTGGCCACCGTGGCGCAGGCGCGGGCCAGCCTGGCGCGCCGTCGCCTGGACCTGGCCTTTGCCAGCATCGAGGCGCCGATTGCCGGGCGCATCGGCTCAGAACTGGTGACGGAAGGCGCGCTCGTGGGCCAGGCCGACGCGGCGCCGATGGCGCGCATCCAGCAGATCGACAAGGTGTACGTCGACGTGCGCCAGCCGGCCGCCGCGCTGGCCGCGTTGCGAGCCGCAGGTTCGGATAGCACCGGTGGCGCGGACAAGCTGCCCGTGACCATCCTGGGCGCGGATGGCCAGCCGCATCCCGTCACGGGGCGCATCCTGTTCTCGGGCATCAGCGTCGATGCGGGCACGGGCGACGCCGTCATCCGCGTGCTGGTCGACAATCCGCAGCGCCAATTGCTGCCGGGCATGTTCGTGCGCGCCCGCATCGCCCGCGCCGTGCAGGAAAATGGCGTGCTCGTGCCGCAGCAGGCCGTCCTGCGCAGCAGCGATGGCCAGGCGCAGGCCTGGATACTCGATGGCACGCACAAAGCCAGCCTGAAACCGATTGCCGTGGGCGACGTGATCGAGCACCAATATGTGGTCAACGGCGGCTTGACGGCCGGCGACACCGTCGTCATCGAAGGCCAGGAACGCTTGCAGCCGGGCGCCACCGCCGCGCCGCAACCGTGGAAGCGCGCCGTCGTAGCCACTGCGCCCGTCGTCAGCGCCGTGCGCTGATCCGTACTTATTGAAAGTGTAAGCACATGCCTCAATTTTTCATCAACCGCCCCGTCTTTGCGTGGGTGGTGGCGGTCTTCATCGTCCTGTTCGGACTGATCGCCATACCGCAATTGCCGATTGCGCGCTTTCCTTCCGTCGCACCGCCCAGCGTCAGCATCAGCGCCAACTACCCTGGCGCCACACCGCAAACCATGAACGATTCCGTGGTGGGCCTGATCGAACGCGAACTGTCGGGCGTCAAGCACCTGCTGTATTTCGAGTCATCCACCGATACCTCGGGCTCGGCCTCGATCAGCGTCACCTTCCAGCCCGGCACCGATCCTGAAATGGCGCAGGTGGATGTGCAAAACCGCCTGAAAGCCATCGAACCGCGCCTGCCGCAAGCCGTGCGGCAAAATGGCTTGACGGTGGAATCGGCGTCGTCGGGCTTTTTGATGATCGTCAGTTTGATCTCCGAGAATGGCCAGCATGATGAAGTGGCGCTGGGCGACTACCTGGCGCGCAACGTGACGGAAGAACTGCGCCGCATCTCCGGCGTGGGCAAGGTGCAGCTGTTTGGCTCCGAGCGGGCCATGCGCATCTGGGTCGACCCGGCCAAGCTGGTGTCGTACAACATCGCCATGGGCGAGCTGACGGCCGCCATCGCGCAGCAAAATGCGCAGATCGCCCCGGGCCGCTTGGGAGACTCGCCCGCCGTCGAAGGCCAGCGCGTCACGATTCCGCTGACGGTACAGGGCCAGCTGCAAACGCCGGCCGAATTTGCCGCCATCGTGCTGCGCGCGAATGCGGATGGCTCGAAAGTGACGATTGGCGACGTGGCGCGCGTATCCTTGGGCGCGCAAAGCTTCAATTTCAGCATCCGCGAAAACGGGCAAGCCGCGTCGGGCGCCGCCATCATGCTGTCGCCGGGCGCCAACGCCGTGCAGACGGCGGCCGCCGTGCGCGCGCGCATGGCCGAACTGGCGCACACCATGCCGGCCGGGATCAAGTATTCGGTGCCGTTCGACACGGCGCCGTTCGTGAAGATATCGATTGAAAAGGTCATCGTCACCCTGTTGGAAGCCATGGTACTGGTCTTCCTCGTCATGTACCTGTTCCTGCAAAAGATACGCTACACCCTGATTCCCGCGATCGTCGCGCCGATTGCCCTGATGGGCACCTTCACGGTCATGCTGCTGGCCGGCTATTCCATCAACGTGCTGACCATGTTCGGCATGGTGCTGGCCATCGGCATCATCGTCGACGATGCCATCGTCGTGGTGGAAGCGGTGGAGCGCCTGATGGCCACCGAAGGCTTGTCGCCGAAGGAAGCGACGTCGAAAGCGATGCGAGAAATCACCGGTGCGGTGGTCGGCATCACCCTGGTGCTGACGGCCGTGTTCATCCCCATGGCCCTGGCCAGCGGTTCCGTGGGCGCCATCTACCGCCAGTTCACCCTGGCCATGGCCGTGTCGATTTTGTTCTCGGCCTTTTTGGCACTCACCCTGACGCCGGCCCTGTGCGCCACCATGCTCAAACCCATCGGCCCGCACGACCACGATAAAAAGGGATTCTTCCTTTGGTTCGACCGCCAGTTCGAGCGCATGACGGCCCGTTATGAAAAGGGCGTGGTGGCGATGCTGAAACGCGCCGGCCGTTCGATGGTCGTGTACGTCGCCATCGTCGCGGCGCTGGGCGTGGCCTTCATGCAGCTGCCTTCGGCCTTTTTGCCGGAAGAAGACCAAGGCTACTTCATTACTTCGATCCAGTTGCCGTCCGACGCGACCATGGAGCGCACGCTCGATGTCGTCAAACTGTACGAGCAGCACGTGGCCACGCGGCCCGGCATTGAAGTAAATCAATCGATCCTCGGCTTCAGTTTTTCCGGCGCGGGGCCGAACGCGGGCCTGGCGTTCACCATGCTGAAGGACTGGAAAGAGCGCAACGGCGCCACGGCGCAGGAAGAGGTGGCGCTGGCGCAGGAAGCCATGTCGCAGGCGAAGGAGGGCGTGATCATGAGCCTGATGCCGCCGGCCATCGATGAACTGGGCAATTCGTCCGGCTTTTCCATGCGCCTGCAAGACCGCGCCAACCAGGGCATCGCTGCCCTGCAGGCGGCGCAGAACCAGTTGCTGGGCCTGGCCGCGCAAAGCAGCAAGGTGGCGGGCGTGTATCCGGACGGCTTGCCGCCCGGCGCCAGCGTGCGCCTCGATATCGACCGCACCAAGGCCGAGGCCCTGGGCGTGTCATTTACGGCCATTGCCGACATGCTGACGGCGGCCATGGGGTCGACTTATGTCAACGATTTCCCGAATGCTGGCCGCATGCAGCAGGTAATCATCCAGGCCGATGCGCCGTCGCGCATGCAGCTCAACGACGTGCTGGCCTTGCGCATCCGCAATAACGCGGGCGGCATGGTGGCCTTGGGCGAGCTGGTGCGCCCCGTGTGGAGCGAGTCGCCGCTGCAACTGGTGCGCTACCAGGGTTATCCGGCAGCGCGCATTTCGGGCAGCGCGGCGCCCGGCGTGTCGAGCGGCGACGCCATGCTGGAAATGGAACGGCTGGTGAAGCAATTGCCACCCGGCTTCGCGCTGGCGTGGACGGGGCAGTCGCTGCAAGAGAAGGAATCGGCGTCGCAAGCGCCCATGCTGATGGCGCTGTCGATGCTGGTGGTGTTCCTCGTGCTGGCGGCCCTGTATGAAAGCTGGAGCATTCCCGTCTCCGTCATGCTGGTGGTGCCGCTGGGTTTGCTGGGCGCCGTGCTGGCCGTGATGCTGCGCGGCATGCCGAACGATGTGTTCTTCAAGGTGGGCATGATCACGATCATCGGCCTGTCGGCGAAGAATGCCATTCTGATCGTCGAATATGCGCGCCAGTTGCAGGCGCAAGGGCGTGGGCTGGTCGAGGCGTCGGTGGAAGCGGCCAGGTTGCGCCTGCGCCCGATCCTGATGACGTCCTTGGCCTTCGCGCTGGGCGTGGTGCCACTGATGCTGGCCACGGGCGCCAGCGCCGAGACGCAGCATGCGATCGGCACGGGCGTGTTCGGCGGCATGATCACCGCCACCGTGCTGGCCGTGTTTTTCGTGCCAGTGTTCTTTGTCGTGGTGCTGGGCGCCGTCGACAAGATGGGCAGGTACTTCAACAAACGCAGTAATCACATCGCCGTCAAGGCAGTGGAAGGAGAGTTGTAATGCGTTTGATTTTTATCACGCCGCTGGCCGCGCTGGCTTTGTCGGCCTGTTCCTTGACGCCGCCGCTGGTCAAGCCGGCGCCGCCTATCCCTGCTGCCTATGCCGAGGTCGCCGCGCCAGCCTCGGCCAATACTGCAGCCGACCTGGGCTGGCGCCAGATGCTGCTCGATGCGCGTCTGCAGCGCCTGGTCGGTATCGCACTGGAAAACAACCGCGACTTGCGCGTGGCGTCCCTCAACGTGGAAGCCGTGCGGGCCCAGTACCAGATCCAGGATGCGGGCCGCACTCCGGCCATCGGCGCGAATGCGGGCGGGGTGCGCCAGCGCGGCGCCGATGGGGTGACGCAGAATCAGTTCACTGCCGGCATCGCCATGAGCGCGTTCGAGATCGACCTGTTCGGCCGCCTGCGCTCCCTGTCGGACGCCGCGTTTGCCCGCTACCTGGCCACGCAGCAGGGCCAGCGCGCCGCGCACATGGCCCTGATCGGGGCCGTGGCCGATGCCTACCTGGAACAGCGGCTGGCCGAGGAACAGCTGGCGCTGGCCCGCCACACCTTGCTTGACTGGCGCCAGGCTTTGATCCTGACGCAGCGCCTGCACGGCGCGCAGCAGGGCAGTGGCCTGGACGTGGCGCAGGCCGAAGGGCAGGCGGCCACGGCGGAAGCGGATGTGCAGGCGCGTGAGCGGGCCAGCACCTTGGCGCGCAACAACCTGGAATTGCTGCTGGGCGCGCCGCTGCCAGCGGACTTGCCGGCGGGCCGGCCGCTCGATGGCCAGCCCGTGCTGACGCAGCTGCCGCCCGGCCTGCCGTCGGACTTGCTGGCGCGCCGTCCCGACATCCTGCAAGCGGAATACGCGCTGGTGGCGGCGAATGCGGAAATCGGCGCCGCCCGCGCCGCCTTCTTTCCCCGTCTGTCGCTGACGGCGTCGCTGGGTTTTGCCAGCCCGGAGCTCGGTGATCTGTTCCGTGGCAGCGCGCGCGGCTGGTCGTTTGCGCCGCAAGTGACGCAGCCCCTGTTCCAGGGCGGCCAGTTGCGCGCGGAATTGCAGTTGTCGCGCCTGCGCAAGGACGTGGCCGTGCTGCAATACGAACAGGCGATCCAGGCGGCGTTCCGCGACGTGCGCGACGGTTTGGCGGGCAGCGCCACGTATGCGCAGCAGATCGCCGCGCAAGAACGCGTGGTGGCAGCGGCGCGGCAACGCCAGCGCCTGTCGCAGCTGCGCTATGACGCGGGCCAGGACAGCCGCCTGGAATTGCTCGACGCACAGCGCCAGTCGTATGCGGCCCAGCAAACCCTGCTCGACGTGCGGCGCGAGCAGTTCAAGTCGGCCGTGGCCCTGTACAAGGCGCTGGGAGGAGGGCTGGAAGGGTAGCCGATGACGGCGGCGCAATACTGCTCCCCGGCCGCCGCCGCCCTGCGGCAGGCTGCGGCCGGCCACGCCGGGCATGAGCAAGTCTGCGTTGCCGTGCTGCACGATGGCTACCCGCATGTCGGCTTCGTCCATGTTGCCGGTCTGATGGATGCGCGCCACTTTCCTGCCCCCAGTTTTCATCGTAGCTGCGACCATATACCGGTCAAGTTGCTTAAAGATAAACGCCAACGGCAGCGGGGGGACACTTTTTTTTTACGCCGTTGCATCCAAACGCGCGCATGGCGCGTAGTACAGGGGTGCGCTCGCCGCAACGGCGGCACGGGCGGCACTTCCACTCACTCTTTCAGGGGCCACGATCATGCCGATATTATCAACCTTGCCAACTTTGCCATTCGCCAAGCTGCTGCTTGTTTCCGCTGTCGCCATGTCGCTCGCCGCTTGCGGCGGCGATGACCATGATGATGCCATTGTCACGCCACCGCCGCCCGTGGTGGTGGCCGGCGACGTCTTCGTGCTCACCGCCAGCAACAAGCTGCTGTCGTTCGACCGCGCCACGCCAGCCACCATCCGCACCACGGCCGCCGTCACGGGCCTGCAGGCCGGCGAAAACCTGCTGGGCATCGATGTCCGTCCCGCCGATGGCCAGCTATATGGTGTCGGCAGCACGGGGCGCATCTATACCCTGAATGGCGTAACGGGGGCGGCCACCCTGAAAGCCACCCTGGCGGCCGATGCGGCCGACACCACGGCGCCCTACACGGCGCTGGCCGGCACGGAATTTGGCGTTGATTTCAACCCCGTCGCCGACCGCTTGCGCATCGTCAGCAACACGGGGCAAAGCCTGCGCATCAATGTCGATACGGGCGCGACCACGACGGATGGCAGCATCAACGGCGGCGTGGCCAGCACCGCCATCACGGCCGCCGCCTATACCAACAGCTTCGCCGGCACGGCCAGCACCACCCTGTTCGTCATCGATGGAGCCAACGCCACCCTGTATACGCAAAATCCGCCGAATAACGGCACCCTGGCCAGTGCCGTGCCGCTGGGCGTGGCGGCCACCAGCGTGGCCGGCTTCGACATCGATGCGCGCACGAATACGGGCTACGCCGTCATGACGGTGGCCGGCGTGCGCAACCTGTACACCCTGAACCTGGCGGCAGCCACGGCGCCGGCGACCCTGGTGGCGGCCATCGGCGTGACGGAAGAACTGCGCGGCATCGCCTTGACGCCGCCGGCCGCGCCCGTCGCCTACGGCTTGACGGATGATGGCCGCGTGGTTACCTTCAAGACGGCCACGCCGAACACCCTGGACGCCAACGTGGCCGTCACGGGCCTGGCGGCGGGCGAACGCCTGCTGGGCTTTGACATCCGTCCCAAGGATGGCTTGCTGTACGGCATTTCTTCGGCGGCGCGCCTCGTCACCATCGACCCGGTCACGGGCGCCGTCAGCGTCAAGGCGACCTTGGCGGCCGACGCGGCGGACGTCACCGCACCGTACACGGCGATTGCCGGCACGGCTTTCGGCGTGGATTTCAACCCCGTCGCTGACCGCCTGCGCGTGATCGGCAACACGGGCCAAAGCCTGCGCATCAATGTCGACACGGGCGCCACCACCACCGATGGCGCCGTCAACCGGGCAGGCGCGACGCCGGCCGTGACGGCGGCGGCCTACACCAACAGCTTTGCGGGCACCACGTCGACCATGCTGTTCGATATCGACACGGCCAGCGCCAGTCTCGCCCTGCAAAATCCGCCGAATGACGGCACCCTGGTGAATGTGGGTGCGGTGGGCGCGTTCGGCGTGGCCGTGGCGGGCGACGTGGGCTTCGATATCGCGGGCGGCGCCAACGGGCTGGCGCTGGCGGCCCTGCGCACGGCGGCCGGCGGTCCCAGTTCGCTGTACCGCATCGACCTGGCGACGGGTGTGGCCGTGCTGAGTGGCGGCGCGGCCACGCCGGCGGCGTCCGCCATCGGCAACGGGACGGTGGGACTGGTGGATATCGCCATCGCGTTCAAGTAAGAAAATGCGCCGCAGCTTTGCTTTGATTCAATAATTCCAGTGTTACGGAAATATTGCTGACATACGCAGGCTGCGGCGCATGGTGCCCGCCACGCCGTGGCCGCCACCTTCCGCGCCAGTTGGCCGCGCTGGCGCTGCGCCTGTCCTGAGTTCCGTGTATCGTAGTGGCTGACAGCAACTTTAACGGGAAAGCCATGAAATTACTGCTCGTGGGCGCCACCGGCCTGGTGGGCCGCGAAGTGCTGCGCCTGGCGCTCGCCGACGCTCGCGTCAGCACGGTCGTGGCACCGGCGCGCAAGCCCTTGCCCGCGCATCCGAAACTGGAAGCGCCCATCGTCGACTTCGACCGCTTGCCGGCGGACGCGTCCTGGTGGCAGGCGGACGCCGTCATCTGCACCCTGGGCACGACCATGAAGGTGGCCGGCACGCGGCAAGCGTTCCGGCGGGTCGACCACGATTATCCGCTGGCCGCAGCGCGCCTGGCGCTGGCCGCAGCGCGCCTGGCGCTGGCGGCCGGCACGCGCACGTATGCGCTCAATTCCGCCGCCGGCGCCAATGCCGCCTCGCGCTTCTTCTACAACCGCGTCAAGGGAGAGCTGGAACGCGACCTGGAAGCGCTGGGCTTTGCATCGCTCACGCACGTGCGGCCGGGCCTGATCGGCGGCGAGCGCGACGTGGCGCGGGCGGGCGAGGGCGCCGCCTTGCGCATCCTGCGCCTGCTGGACCCCGTGCTGCCGCGCCGCTGGCGCATCAATCCCGCGCCGCGCATCGCCAGCGCCTTGCTGGAAGCGGCGATTGCCGCCGCGCCGGGCGTGCATGTGGTGACGTCCGAGGGCCTTTTGTGAGCGCGCGCGCCGTATAATTATTGAGATGATAACGTTAATCGTTTACGATCATTGGGTGTTTCAACTAGGAAAGATGCCCATGTGCCCCTCGCTCTTGTCTGACCGCCCATTGCAGACCGCCGCCAGGCAAGGTTGGCAGCATGGCTGATGACAGCCTGCCGACATCCCCGCTCGTCATCGTCGCCAGCAGCGGCACCGGCGGCGACATGCAACCGTTTATCGCGCTGGCGCAGGGCTTGCAGCAACGGGGCCGGCGCGTGCTGCTGCTGGTGCCGGGCTGGCAGGAAGCGGCCGCGCAAGCCTCAAGGCTGCCGTATCAAACCTTTGGCAGCGCGGAAGAGGGCCAGGCCATGCTGGGCGACCCTGGCCTGTGGGATGAGCGCAAGGGCTGGGGCGTGGTGTGGAATGGCCTCGTGCCACACCTGGATGCCTTGCGCGATGTCGTGCAAGGCTTGCCGGACGGTGAAGATTGCGTGGTGCTGTGCCACCCCATCCTCGTGCCGATGGCGGCCTTGGCCAGATCCGCGCGGCCGGACCTGCGCATCGTCGCGGCGTATCTCGCGCCATCGAACCTGTGCAGCAGCCATGATTTCCTGGCGGCCGGCTCGCTGCGCATTCCCGCCTGGGTGCCGCTGGCCTGGCGCGAGGCCCTGTGGCGGCTGATCCACCGCAGCATGATCGACCCGCTGATGCTGCCTGGCCTGAACGGTGCGCGCGCGCAGCACGGCTTGCCGTCGGAGTCGCATTTTTTTGCACACATGCTGGCCGCGCCAGACACGTCGCTGGGGCTGTTTCCCGCCTGGTTCGCCGCTCCTCAGGCGGACTGGCCGCCGCATTTTGTGCAAGCCGATTTCCCCGGCGCCGCCATGCATGGCGCTGCGGCGTTACCGCCGGAGCTGGTACGCTTTCTGGGCGAGGGCGAGCCGCCCATCGTGTTTACGCCCGGTACCGGGCACCAGCACGCGCAGCGCTATTTCAGCATCGCCCTGGACGTCTTGCAGCGGCTGGGGCGGCGTGGCCTGTTCCTCACGCCCCATGCGGCGCAATTGCCACAGCATTTGCCCCCGAACGTCATGTGGCAGGCGCACGTGCCGTTTGCGGCGCTGTTGCCGCGCGTGGCGGCCGTGGTGCATCATGGCGGCATCGGCACCAGCGCGGACGCCTTCCGCGCGGGCATTCCGCAACTGATCGTGCCGTTTGCCTACGACCAGTTCGACAATGGCTGGAGGATCAAACGGCTCGGCGTGGGGGATGTCTTGCTGGCCAGGCGTTTGTCGGCCGGGCGCCTGCGGCGGCAGCTGGCGCGCCTGCTCGCCGCGCCCGAGGTCAAGCTGGCGTGCGGCGAGGTAGCCCGCCAGATGCAGCAGGGCGTCGACTCATCGCGCCTGCTCGATCAGGTCGAAGCGGCGCTTATCGGGACTGGGGCACGCCGTCGTCGAGGGCGATGACACGGTCGTTTGCGCCAGGAATACAGCCGTCGGCGATCGGTTCCCAGCCCCGGTGCACCACCACTTGCTTGCCGTCGTGGCAGATTTCCACGCGTTCGCTGGCGGGCAGGCGCTGGCGCGCGAACGCTTCCAGGCTGGCCGGCAGGCTCACTGCCAGTTGCATCGTGCCGATGGCTTCCTGCGGGTGGTCGTCCATGTGCACGAGCGGCACGAAGATCGAACCGAGCATCAGCCAGCGCGCACCCACGTTGACGGGGGCGGGCGCATATTGGGCGGCGCGCAGCCAGTCCTGGGCGCGGGCGCGCAAGTCGCTGCCTGCTGCCAGTTCACCCCAGGCCGAGGCCAGCAATTCCACCACCCACTGATTGCAATTCTGGTATTTCAGGCTGAATGCATAGGCATTGGCGCTGTAGCGGCCCGCCAGCAATTGCTGCACGCGCACGGGGTCGAGCAGGGCGCGGCGCAGGGGCGGCACGGTTTCGGCCGGCAGTTTCACGAGCGAGATGTAGCCGAGCGATGGATTTTCCGTGCCCATGGCGAAACCGGCCGTGCCCTGATCGAAGATGCGCGGACGGCCTTCGTCGCAGGCGTAGTACAGCTGGCGCGCGGACCAGCCGCTGTCGTTGTCGTGGCGCCAGGCCAGTGCCGCGTGCGAATAGCGGATGCCGAAGCGGGCCAGGTCCAGGCCCGAGCGGCTGATCAGGGCCACGCTGCCTTCGCTGGTGGCCAGTTCTTCGCGCACCACGGCGGCAAAGCGCAACAGGCGATCCTGCTCGGTGGCCGTGAGTTCCTGTGCGCGGTCGCAAAAGCGCGAAGAGGCGAGGGAAGTGCCCGCCTGGGCCGCGCCGGCCAGGACGAGCGCGGCGCAGCCGGCCAGCAGCGGCGCCAGTTTGCGCAAAATCAAAGGCTGACGGGACGCGTGGCCATTTCGCCGTACCAGTCGTCGGCCAGCACGAGGAAGAAGGCGGCGCGCGTGTCGTTGCGCGAGAATTCGATGCCATAGGCGCGGTTTTGCGCATGCACCATGTCGCCCTGCGCCAGCTGCTGCTTGTCGAGCGCCACTTGCGGCAAGTCCAGCACCAGCGGCGTTGCCGTGGCGTCGGCTTGCATGGTCAAACGCGTCATGCCGTCGCGGCCCGGCACGGCGGCCACGTCGATGATGCGGTAGGGGCCATTGGCCACCTTGTTGTCGCGCGAAGAGCTGTTACTTGAACCGTTGAGCGAATCGGAAATGCTGCCGCTCGACTGGGAGCCGGCGCTGGAGGCCGAGGAAACGAAGCTGTCGGCGTTGGCGTTGCACGCCATGGTCAGAGCTGCGGCCAGGCCGAGCATGCGTAATGAGGTAGTCAAGGCAGTTTTCCAGTGGACGTCGATGAAAGCGGGCCGGGTCCATCCCGGCCTGCGCCATCATAGCAGATCGGCCATCAGCTGAGCAGGACCTCGATCAGGCCCTTCGTATCGGCCGACGGCTGCGTGCGCAGCGCCTGCAGCACGGGATCGTGTTCCAGGTAGGCCTGCAACTGCGCGCTGACGGTGACGCTGGCCTGCGGCAGCGGCGAAGGGATGGGCGCCAGCGCCTTGGCCAGCAGCAGGGTGTCGCGCAAGCCTTCCGGCGGCAGCATGATGGTCGAGCCGGGCAAGGCATTGACGGCATCGGCGACGGGCGGCGGCACGCCCAGCTGGCGCATCAGCGCACGGCCGATCACTTCCAAGGTGGATGCCATCTGCGTTTCCAGCTGGGCGTACAGGCCCGGGGTCTTGTCGGCCTGGGCCAGCATATAAAAGCCGGCCACTTCATGCACGATGCCGGCAAACAGTGCCGTATCGGCATCCGTCTGCGTGACGCTGCCTGCCAGCGCCTGCGCCAGCGCCGCCACATGCACGGTGTGCGCCCACAGCTGGGTGGCGCGGGCGCGCAAGGCTTCGTCGCGGATGCCCGCGTTCAGCTGGCGGATGACGGCCGCCGTCGCCAGCGCATACAGGTTGCGGTGGCCCAGCCGCTCGACGGCGGCGCGCACGCTGGTGATGGCAGGCGTCTGGCCGGATGCGAACATGGCCGAATTGGCCAGCGCCACGGCGCGCGCCGACAAGGTCGGTTCGCACAGCAGCAGCCGGCTGATGTCGGCCGAGTGGCAATCCGGGTTGGCCAGTTCCTTTTGCAGGAGCAGGGCCGTATTAATGCTGGTGGGAAAGGCCAGGGTTTCCGTTTCGGCGCTGGCCAAAAGTTGCGCCAGGCTGCTGAGCGTGTTGACGTGCATGGGTAGGGGAGCGAGAAGTAACAATGCCCCCATATTATCAGGCAATCCGGCCCGCATGGCGTCCGCCTGCCTTTTCAGCCATGCGCCTGCCCGGGGGAAAGCTGTTGCGCGGCATTGCCGAGGTCGGCAATGTCACGGCAGCAGCAATGCATGCTGGCTGGCCGTGTGGAAATCGCGCCAGACCCGGTTGATGCTGCTGTCTTCGCGTGCCGCGTACAGGCCGCAGTAGGGGTACAGTGCATCGACAGCTGCGCGGCATACGGCGACCAGCTCCAGCGAACGCTCTTGCACGGCTTGCATGGCATCTTCATTGAGCGCCGCGCCAGCGGCTACCTGCGCCCAGCTGTCGTCCAGCACGGCATAAAAGCGGGCGCGGGCGGCGATAAATGCGTCTTTCTTGCCTTGCAGCATGGATGCCACTTCCGGCACCCCCAGCAGGGGCAAGTCGGCGCGCGCATGCCGGCGGTGGCGCATGCATTCTTCGGCCAGTTGCATGAAATGGCTGGCCATGCCGGCCACGTTGGCCGCCAGGGTCACGTAAGCCAGTGAATAGAAAGGGTAGCGGTACAGGGGGCCGTCGGCCGTCGCGGCGGACGCATCGATGGTGAAACCGTGTTCCTTGCTGAGCCACTGGCTGTCGATGCGGTAGCTGTGCGAGGCGCTGGCGCGCATGCCGATGCTGTTCCAGGACGGCACCAGCTGCACCAGGGCGGCGGGCACGAGGAAGGCGCGGATGCGCGGCTTGCCGTCCCCATCGAGCAGGGGCTGGCCACCGCGTTGCAGCCGGGCGTTCAAGGTGAAGTGGGTCGCCATCGGCGCGCCGCTGGCGTAGTCCCAGCTGCCCGTGATGCGGTAGCCGTCGCCTTCTTCCTCGGCGTAGCCGGTGGCCGCGCCGCTGCCGCCCAGGCAGACGCGCGGCGTGCCGATGATGGCGCGCGCCATGTCGTGCGCGATAAAGCCCGCGAACCAGCCGGCGCCCGCGCACAGGGTCAGCACCCATCCCATGCTGCCATCGATGGCGGCCACGGCTTCTTCCAGGCGCACCACGTGCGGCAAAGGCAGCTCGGCGCCACCCGCGCTGCGCGGCGCCAGCATCGTCAGCCAGCCGCGCCGGTGCAGCAGTGCCTGCTGGGCCGGATGCAGGAAGCGTGCTGCGTCGGCCGCCAGGGCATGGCGCGCGATGCGCCGGGCGTCGCGTGCGGAAAGGGGAGCTATGGCTGCGTGCGGCATGAGTAAAGTCCGGCAATGGCGAAGGCGGGCATTTTCGCACAGAGCGGGGTGGTCCGCGACACGTCGTTCACCCGACCTTGGCCAGACCTTCCGCTTCCAATGCCGCCTTGATGCTGTCGCGCTGGGCAATTCTGCCCGGGAAGGCCTGCACATGCGCCAGCGCGAACAAATCCACACCTACGCGCGGCGCCCAGCCCGTGATGACGAACAGGTAGACATCGGCCACCGTGAATGTGTTGCCGGTCAGGCAGGCCTGGCCTTCCAGGCGGCTGTCGACCCACTTGTATTTCTTGCCCAGTTGCTCAATGAGTAGTGCTTTGGTGGCGGCGTCGATGCGGGAATCGAACAGGGGACTGAACGATTTGTGCAGCGCGGACGCAATGTGGTTTTGCCATTCCAGCACGCGGATCAGGCGGCCTTCATCCTGCGCGCACGCCGCGCCGCACAACCTATCCTGGCGCTGCTCCTGTTCGTGCCGCGTTTGACGCGCCGGCCGGGCAGTTCGCTGGGGCTGGCGGCGCTCGTGTCCGTGGCCGGGATGGACACCAGCGCTCGGCTATAATCTGGGCACGTTGGCAAGTCTTGCCCAACGTCATTACGAGGCCGTCCATGCATAAACTGATTTCCGAACTCACCCGCCTGTACCTGTTCGAGGAACAGCAGCAATACGTCGATGCGCAGGGCGGCGCGCAGCCTTTGACGCCGGCCGTGCTGGCGCGCCATCTGTCGGGCGAGCAGACGGTGGCGGTGCAACTCGTGACCGGGAGCGGCTTGACGCGCGTGCTGGTGCTGGAGTTTGGCGGCAAGGGCGGCGGAGAAGCGCACTGGAGCGCGCTGTGCGCGATCGCCAATGCCGTGCAGCACGAGCTGGACTTGCCGGCGCCCGCCGTCAGCATTTCGGGCACGGCGTTTCAATTATGGCTGTCGCTGGCCACGCCCGTGCCCGTCGCCCAGGCGCGCCAGTTCGTGCAGCTGCTGCGCTCCACCTTTTTACCCGCCTCGACCGACATCCTCGCTGCAGCGCCGCCCGCTGACGTGGAGCAGGTGGCGCTACCGCCATGCCTGCAGCTGTCGGGCAAGTGGGCCGCCTTCATCCACCCCAGCATGGGCGCCGCCTTCGTCGACGAACCGGGCCTGGACATGCCGCCACCGCCCGCCGCCCAGCTGGGCTTCCTGGAAAGTTTGCGCAGCATCAACCCGGCCCAGTTCGCGCAAGCGCTGGCGAAGTTGCAGGGACATGCGGGGCTGGCGCAGCCTGCGCCCGCGCCTGTTTCCATGACTGTATCGCCTGTTTCATCTCCCGCTACTGCACCAGGCTTGCTGTTGCAGGACGCCAGCCTGGAAGACATCGTGCGCTGGCTGCATGCGCGCAATATCGAGCCGACTTTCCGGCACAGGCTGCCGTAGCGGGGCGATTGCAGGTGCTGGCGGCAGGCGGCCAGCAGTGGATATTTTCACAAGTGTGACAATGCATGCATTTTTCTTACCGGCAATTTGCTATCCTCCACGGCCGCTCTTGAGTCATGTCGGCAATGAAAAATCAGCTCGAGCATTGCGTTAAATTAAATCCAGGAAACCGTCAATGCACTTGCCCGTCGAGAAAAACGCCCCGCTAGACTTTGATTTCATCATTGGCGATTGGCTGGTAAAACATCGACGGCTCAATTCCAGATTCACCAATTGCAACGAGTGGACGGAGTTTGACGGGCTCTCTTCGACCGTCAAGACACTGGGTGGCTTTGGCAACCTGGAGGACAACGTTCTCTACTTCCCCGAAGGCAGCTTCCGCGCCCTTGCACTGCGCTCGTTTTGTATGAAATCAGGCACATGGTCGATCTGGTGGCTCGATGCACGCAAGCCGACGACGCTTGACGTCCCTGTCGTTGGAGCATTCTCCAATCATGTCGGCATATTTTTCGCGGATGACATACTCGATGGTCAGGCAATAAAAGTACGCTTTACCTGGACTGCCACACCTGGGGAAAATCCCCGTTGGGATCAAGCTTTTTCGAAGGACCAGGGAAGAACATGGGAAACGAACTGGACTATGGATTTCGTGCGCGCCACACAGGAAATGGTAGCCATTCAACCTTCAAAGCTTGGATTGCCAACGGCGATACGTAGTACGACATAAAAATGATTCTATAACGTGCGCATAAGGCATGAAAATATTCTTTTTTTTGACGACTGCTCTAAAAATTAATGATGGCTCGATTTCTGTACAAATAAAAATAAAATCATGATGAAAATTTTTTACCAACTTTTCACTGATGGCGACAAAGAAGAACTCGACGTCGGCACAAAAAAATTGATTAATGCTCTGGCCGCAGTGGTGTTAATCGTTGCCTCTATTGTGGTAGTCCTTCTTGTGATCGACTATAGGGGGCATGCAACAGGAGCAGTTCAACCAAATGCAGAGGCTGGCGCCGGAAATGCTGGCCAAAACGGCGCGACACAATTTAATTATGGGACGTTCGGTGATTTTTTCGGGGGCGTGCTTAACCCAATCCTTACATTTGGTACATTTATCGGATTGGCGATAACTATCATTTATCAACGTATTAGTATGCGAGCTACACGCCTGCAAGCCTTCGAGACAACACTCTTTAATATGCTGGAGTTGCATAATCAAATCGTCGCTCAGCTGAGGTTCAACCCCATATCACTTGAAACGGTTGCGCCTGCTGTGCCAGGTAAACTCACCTTTAAAATTCAGCCTGCGGGATGGACGCCTCCAGAAATGGCCGAAGGACGTGCAGTATTCAATCAGATTTTAGAGGCGCTTAAAGTCCAGGCGAAAAAGCGAGAATCTAGCATCGTCGAAACTTATAAAGATGTGCTACAAGACCAACACAACTATGTTCTGGGCCATTATTTCAGGAACCTCTACCAAATTCTTCGATTGATTAAACGTAATCAGGGCCCAGTACTATCAAAATTCCGCGCTCAAGAGTACTCAGCTATCGTGCGTTCGCAGCTGTCTGCTTACGAACTTGCACTGCTATTTTTAAATTGTCAGCGAAACGTAGCGGATCACAATGGGAAATTCAAGAGTTTGCTCGTTGAATTTGAACTGTTAGAGCATCTTCCACTCAAGAGAGGCACGACTCATCAATCACTTGAAGCTTTGGATTTCTCCGCTGAAATAGAATCTTTCAAGTATTACTTTGACTTCGATCGTCAGAATAACTTAAAATTTACTCCTGGTGCATATGGAACGAATCCTGAAGTCTCTGCATATATAAAATCGATGAGTAGCCAAAGCAAGTTCCATAAAAATGAGAAATGAATACTGAAACCGGTTGGTTCGATCCGAGGTGGAAGGGATAGTCGTTTACACACTGAAATTTCACAGGTGAAACTTTGATCTGCGATTTTCCAATTGCAGCAGAAACTATTTACAGGCAATACGGTTGTATTCAGTTCCGCAACCACTTCGAGCGACAGGATCCGCGTATCGGGAAATTGATGGACAAGATAACAATCGATGGTAGCCAAAATACTATTTTTGCAACGTCGACGATCTGTTGCACAACCTGGGTCGCAGCTAATCTAGGGCCATCGTCGCAGATGCAGGCACGCAATGCGCCACGACTTGCCTGACGATTGCCGGGCTACCGCTGAATGGTCAGGCGGCGAAATTATCACCTTACATTGCCATATACAATTTAGCCGATGACTATTAACTTTACATCCGATCAGCCATGCGCCGAGGCGTTCAAGGCACTGTACGACTCGACTGGCTGGGGGCCAATATCACGCGGCACCGCGTTCTATCAAGATGCACTTGACGGCTCCTGGTGTTCGCGGTCCGCCTACTTTGGCGGCCAGCTTGTTGGTTTTGTGCGTGTCATTTCAGATGGCCGCTTGCACGCGTTTGTCACCGAGATGATTGTTCACCCCGAATTTCAACAGCAGGGAATCGGAGCGGCTTTGCTCAGTTCCATTCTTGACGATTGTCGCGACGCTGGCATTGCAGATATTCAGCTTTTCAGCGCCAAAGGCAAGTCGCTATTCTACGAAAAACTGGGATTTTCCTCGCGACCGGAAGATGCGCCCGGCATGCAATTCAAGGCAGCCACCTGAGTACACTGCGGTCGCAGCGTCGAGCCAGATATCTCTCTGACTGGCATGCTCAAATCAGTGCGCCATTTCCCTGGCCAGGGTCAACACCAGTTCCTCCGCCCCCATTTCCCGCGCCAGCGGCGCGCCCTGGCCGGCCCATTGCGCGGCGAATTCGCTGTCGCCGTGCTGGCTGGCCAGCGCGTTCAATTGCTTGGCGGCATCGTAGGCGACGGGATAGTCGGCCGGTGGCGGGCTGCCCGGCGCTTCGCCGTGTTCGATCAGACGGTTCAGCATGCCGCGCGCCAGGCGGCCCGAGAGCACGCTGGTCAGGCGCGTGCTTGCCGCCCGCTCGCTTTTCAGGTTGGCGCGGTAACCTGCATTGGCCGACGATTCCGGGCATAGCACGAACGCCGTGCCCAGCTGGGCGGCCACGGCGCCCAGGTCCAGCGCGGCGCGGATGCCTAGGCCATCCATGATGCCGCCGGCGGCGATGAGGGGCAGGGTGGTGCGGCCCGCCAGCAGGCGCAGCAGTACTGACGTGCCGTGGCGCTCGTCCGGCGCTTGCGGGTCGAAGACGCCGCGATGGCCGCCCGCTTCCACGCCCTGCGCCACGATGGCGTCGACCCCGGCCTGCTCGATCAGGGCCGCTTCGCGCAGATTGGTGGCCGTGGCCATGGTGTAGATGCCGGCCTGGCGCAGGGTGGCAATCTGCTGCTGCGTCGGCAAGCCGAAATGAAAGCTGACGACGGCCGGGCGCTGTTCCAGCAACAGGGCGAATGCCGCTTCGTCACCGAGAAAACTTTGATATATCTCATCGAGTTCCACGGGAACGGCCGCGCCCAGCTCCGCAAACAGGGGCGCCAGATGGGCCAGCCAGGCGGCTTCGCGTCGCGCATTCCTTGTTGCTGGCGCATGGCAGAACACATTGATATTGAATGGCCCCGTTGTCAGCGCGCGCGTGTCTTCAATCATCTGGCGCGCCTGCGCCACGCTGCCGGCGCCGATGCCCAGGGAGCCCAGGCCGCCCGCGTTTGAGACGGCGGCGGCCAGGCGCGGCGTGGAGACGCCCGCCATCGGCGCCTGGATGATGGGAAATTGCAAGCCGAGGCGGTCGAGGAAGGGCTGGATTGAAGTCATGATGTTTCCTTCATGAAGTTGGGCTGCTATATATGATTCTTCTTTTGAGAATATAATATCATAATCATTTCAAATTAAAGAACGTTATGGATCTGGAGTCATTGACGACTTTTTGTGCCGTGGCCACTGAGCTGAGCGTCACCCAGGCCGCAGCGCGGCTGGGCCGCGCGCCGTCCAGCGTCACCACGCGCATCCAGCAACTGGAAGCCGATATCGGCGCCGAACTGTTCGTGCGCACCAATAAACGCATGGCGCTGACGGTGGCGGGCGAGCGCTTTCTCGAGTATGCGCAGCGTTTGCTGGCGCTGGCGGAAGAGGCCAGGCATGTCGTCACGGGCGGGCGCGAAGGCGGCACCTTGCGCGTCGGCAGCATGGAAAGCACGGCGGCCAGCCGCTTGCCGGCATTGCTGGCCGCGTATCATGCCCGCTATCCGGCGACGCGCCTGGCGCTGAGCACGGGGCCGTCGCGTCCCCTGATCGAAGACGTGCGCACGGGCTTGCTCGACTGCGCTTTCGTCGCCTTGCCGCCATCATTCGGCGGCAGCGCCGCCTTGGCGGAGCTGGGCCTGGCATCGACCGCCGTATGGCGCGAGGAATTGTGTTTGCTGCTGCCAGCCAGCGAAGGGCAGGCGCACCGCCCAGTGGATGTGCGCACGCGCTCGCTGGCGGCGTTTCCGCCGGGCTGCACCTACCGCGCTATCGCCGAAGAGGTGCTGGGCGTGGCTGGCAGCACGCAGTGGCGGGTGCAGGAGATGAGTTCGTATCACACCATGATCGCCTGCGTGGCGGCCGGCGCCTGCGTGACCCTGCTGCCGGCCAGCGTGCTGGCGTTGTCCGAGGCGCCGGCCAGCTTGATAACCCTGTCCATCGGGCAAATTGACACCTTGCTGGTGTGGCGTGCGGGATTCGACGTGCCCGCTTTTCAGCATTTGCTGGCGCAGCTCGGCGAGGCGGTGCCGTGAGTGGGGCGGCGAGGCAGCGCGCGGCCTTCTCTGCGGCGGCCATCCTCGCCGATGCCGGTATGGTCTGTCAGCTTGGTTACAGGCATATTGATTGTGTCGTTGAGGTCTTGCCATCCTCTGCCGCTGCCACCCCCAGCCAGCGCGCCACCGATTGCGCCACCCATTCCCCCTCGTCGAGTGGCAGGTCGTGGCCCGCGTCGCGGTGGATCAGGCAATCCGCCTGCCAGGCGCGCGCCAGGCGCTGCGAGCAGCGGTGGTCGACCAGTTGATCGCACGCGCCGGCCATCACCAGCACGGGCATGGCCGGGCGAATGAGGGGAGCGCGGTAGCGGGCGGCCGACAGCAACTGGCGCAGCGCATTGCGCCGGCTCACCGGGTATTCCTGCTGGTAACTGAGCCAGTCGGCCAATAGAGTGGGGTTGCCGCCAGCATGCCGGCGGCTGGTCAGGCGCAAAATCAGCGCTTCCTGGCTGCCTGGGTCACCCAGCAGCAGCTGGCGCAGCAGGGCGCCGTAGTTCTGCCAGCGCAGGCGCCGGTAAAACGGACTGTAGGGCCGCATGCTGGTGTTGAGCAGCACGCAGCGGGCGATTTCCTGCGGGTAGCGGCTCGCCCATTCCACGGCCACCATGCCGCCCAGCGACAGGGCCAGCAGGTGGTACGGTGCGGGGATGCCCCGCGTCAGCAGTTCCTGGCGGCAGTCTTCCACCATGGCGGCCATGCGGGTGGCGCTGTCCTGCGCGTGGCGCCTGCCATTGCCGGGCAAGTCGGGCGTGACGATGCTGGCGCCGGGCAGGGCGCACGCCAGGCTGGCGGGAAACTCGCCCCAGTGGCGCTGTTCGCGCATCAGGCCGCGCAATAAAATCCAGGTGTGTGGTTTCATGACTCGTACCATTGCATGAGCGCGCGCCGGCGCTGCGCCTTGCGCAGCAAGCCTTCCGGCATCCAGCGGCCGTGGCTACTGGCGGCGCGCATGAGGAAATCGAACCAGACCAGATGCCGCCGCAGCACGCGCTGCAAGCGGTGCGCGGCCGTGGGGTTGAAAATGCTGACCCGGTTGAATAACTGGCGCGGGTTTTTCTTGACCCATAGCCATGAGCCCATTTCCAGGGTCAGCGGCAGGAACACACGCCCGCTGTAACTGGTGCCGTTCAGGTACAGATAGTCCCACAGGTCGCCATGCGTGCGGTATTGCCGGCTTTGTGGCTCGAACACATAGTTGTGGTTGGGATAGCTCTGGTTGAACAGTTCTTCCAGCGCGCCGATCTCGGCCAGGTGTTCTATCGGCACTTTGGTATGCGCATGGGGAAACCAGATGCGGTCGCGCAAGCCGAAACCGGAATGGCAATCGAGGGCGATGCTGAACTGGCGTGACAGCAGTTCGCGCTCGACCAGGTCGCATACGGCCTGGCTTTCCAGCTGCATCGGCGCGTCTGGCGCGCCGCGGTACCAGGGCAGGCGGGCGCTGTAGCGCTGTCCGCCCAGCATGAACGGCACTTTTTCGCGCGCGCTCAGCGGCGCGTTGCGCATCAGGTCCACGCCCTGCGGATTGCAGCGCGTGGCTTGCCACATGCCGCCCGGATTGACCAGCGGCATGAACACCAGGCGCATGCTTTCCAGCTGCTGGTGCAGGGTGGCATCCCAGCGCAGGCGCGCGATCAGGCTTTCCAGGAAGGACAGCAGTACTTGCGTGCCGATGCGTTCGAGGCCGTGGATGCCACCGAAAAAGCCCAGCACGGGCACGTCGGGGCCGGGATTGCCCAGGGCGATGGAGTACACAGGAAACGCGCGCCCATCCATGGCGATGCTGCAGGGCGCGGCCACTTCCAGGTGGCTGCCGCCCTCGTCGATGAGGCGCTTCAGCATGACCAGCTCGGGCAGATTCTTTTCGATCATCAGGCGTCTGAAAGGGAAAGTGACAGCCAGTGTAGCCGAAATAACAGCCGCGCCCGACGTCCCGCATGGCGAAATTTGCGCACGGTGGCCATGTCACGAAGCCGTCATTTTTTATGTGTAGGCTATTGCAGTTGATGCAAGCATTATCACTTGGCAATACTTCGTCTCCGCATATTCCACCCTCACTCGATAGCGACACGATAGCGATATGACAGGCAGCCCGGCATCCGTTCATGTGCTAGCGCTGGCGGGATACCTGGTACTGCTGGGTTTCCTGGCCGCGGTCGGCCCCGTGCGGGCCCAGCCGGCCGATGGCGCGGTGCTGCAGTTCGATATCGCTGCGCAAAACCTCGGCGACGCGCTGGATCTCTACAGCCGCCGCACGGGCATCGCCGTGCTGATGGACCAGCGCTACGCGCAGCGCCAGTCGGCCGCCGTGCGCGGCCCCCATGCGGCGGGCGCGGCCCTGCAAGCCTTGCTGGAAGGAACGGGCCTGCAATCGCGCCTGTCCGACGCGCAAGCCGTCATCGTGTATGCCCCGGCGGGTGCCTCAGGCACAGTGGACTTGCCGCCGGCCGCCGTCGTGGCCGCCGCCGACATACCGGGCGCCACGCAGGGCGGCGGCGACCATGCGGCCTATGTCAGCCGCTTGCAGCACGTGCTGCTGGGATTGCTGTGCCGCGCGGCGCAGACGCGTCCCGGTAGCTACCGCCTGGCGCTGCAGCTGTATCTGAACCGCGCCGGGGTGGTGGACCGCGTGCACCTGCTCGACAGCACCGGCTTGCGCGCGCGCGACACGGCCATTGCGCGCCTGGTGCTGGGCATGCGCGTGGGCGCGGCGCCGCTGCCCTCGATGCCGCAGCCGGTCTCCATTCTGCTGCTGCCGCAAGGCCCTGGCAGCGAAGTCGATTGCGCCGCCAGCGCGCCGGGAAGGCTTGCGCCATGAGCATGCCCGATCTGCGCACCAAGCTGAAACGCCACCTCAGTTCGCGCTACGCCGTGCTGCGCTGGCGCCTGGAACGGGTGGTCGGCTGCAAGCACCATGCGGCCGATGCGCTGCAGGAAACCTGGCTGCGCCTCGAAGCGATGGTGGCGCCGGGCCCGACTGCCGCGCCCGTCCACAATCCCGACGCCTACCTGCTGCGCATGGCGGCCAATATCGCCACCGATGCCTACCGCCGCGACCGCATCATCGTCACCGAGCGCGAACGCGAAGAGCTGATGCACATGGCTGACGAGGTTGGCGACGACATCAGCGACCCGGCGCGCATCGTCTCGGCGCGGCTCGACGTGCAGGCGCTCGACGTGGCGCTGGCGGGCCTGTCGCCGCGCCGCCGCGCCATCCTGACGGCGGCGCGCATCGACGGCATGCTCAACGGGGAAATCGCCGAGCGCTTCGGCATTTCCGTGGCGATGGTGAAGAAAGAATTGCAGGCCGCCATGCAACACTGTAAAACGTGCATGGCCGACGCCGATGCCGCCCAGCGCAGCGATGTGTCGGGCCGCCGTAAATATTGATGAATCTCATGACTGCTCCTGACCGCGATCCACGCGACACTTTCGATACTGCCGACGGCGACGCTGACATCGGCCAGCAAGCCGCAGCCTGGTGGGCGCGGCTGCGTGCCGACGATTTCACGCAGGCCGACGCTGACGCCTTGCGCGCCTGGTGCGCGCGCAGCCCCGCACATGCGCGCGCCTGGCGCGAACTGCAACAGCTGTGGCAGGCGCTCGATCCTGCGTTGACCCGCGCCGCCGCCGCGCCACAGCGGGCGAACGTGCTGGCGTTCCCGGCGCGACCCGGACGGCGTGCCTTCCTCGGCGGTGCGCTGGCGGCCGGCGTGGCCGTGCTGGCCTTGCGCCCGCCGCTGGGCGCCTGGCCGTCGCTGCAGGAATTCGCCGCCGACTACCGCACGGGCACGGGCGAGCAGCGGCAAGTGGCCCTGTCGCAGCAGATGACGGTGCAGATGAATACGCAGACGCGCATGAATGTGCGGGCGCCGGAGTCGATCGAATTGCTGGCTGGCGAGGCGGAAATCCTCGCCAGCGGCGCGCGCCAGCCCGTGACGGTGCTGGCGGGAGCGGGGCGCTTGCTGGCGCAGTCGGCCCGCTTCAACGTGCGCCACACGGACGATGCCGTGTGCGTTACCTGCCTGGCGGGCGCCGTGGACGTGCTCTGGCAGCAGCGGCGCCAGACCCTCGATGCAGGGCAGCAACTGGTGTACGACGATCAGGTTGCGCAGGCAGCCACGGCCGCACCAAAGGGTGAAGCGAGCGCCTGGCGCACGGGCGCGCTGTCGTTTGTCGGCAAGCCGCTGGCCGAGGTGGTCGATGAAATCAACCGCTACCGTCCGGGCCGGGTGGTGCTGCGCAATGCCGAACTGGGCCGCCGCCTGGTGCGCATGCGTTTTTCCATCGGGCAAACCGATGGGGCGCTGGCGATGATACGCGACCTGTACGGCGCACAAATGACCAGCCTGCCAGGCGGCATCGTGCTGCTCAGCTGATCCCGGTTTTCCAGCGGCAGGGGATTGAAAATATTTTTCAAAAAACATTATCCCTTCCGCCATCGAGCTACGTCATGGAGGCATGGATGCCTGCGCTACCGCCAGGCTCCGTTCCCTACTCTCTAGCCAGGAAACCATTGCCATGACCAAGCTTCACACTGCCCAGCGCCCAGTCCCAAACGTTGATACGGGCGCGCAGCGGTCCTCCACGCTGGGCAGCCGCTTGCGGCTCACGCCGCTCGCTTACGCACTGACCACCATGCTGATGGCGGGCGCCTTCACTACGCCGGCGCGGGCGCAGCAGGCGTTCAGCGGCGGCTGGTTCGCGGCCAAGGGCGCGGCGCAAAATACGGCGGCCAGCTCGGGCCGCTTGCCGAATGGCCAGCCGCTGCCGCTGGGCAGCCGCCCCGAGGGCCAGCAACAGCAGGCAAATCAGCAGTTGCAGCGCTCGCTCAACAACCTGAACCTGGCCGCGCGCGCCATCGCCGCGCAGCAAGCGGCCCAGGCGCAGGCGCGCCAGGCTGCAGCCGGCGTGCCCGGTGTGCCGAATGGTCTCGCGCAAGGCGGCTTGCAGGTCGACACCAACAGCCTGACGGCCGGCTGGCTCAACGCCCAGGCACCCGTGCAGACGGTGGCGGCGGGCAAGACGGCGGTGGTGGTGCAGCAGACGGCGGACAAGGCCATCCTGAACTGGGAAACGTTTAACGTCGGCAAGGACACGACACTGACCTTCCAGCAGCAAAAAGACTGGGCCGTGCTGAACCGGGTCAATGATCCACAAGCCCGTCCCAGCCAGATCCAGGGCCAGATCAAGGCCGACGGCACGGTGCTGCTCGTCAACCGCAACGGCATCGTGTTTACCGGCACGAGCCAGGTCGATACGCGCAGCCTGGTGGCGGCCGCTGCCCGTATCAGCGATACGCAATTCCAGAAGAACGGCATCTACAGCCCCGGCACGGCCGGCGGCAGGACGTTCACCGATGCGGCCGGCAAAATCCAGGTGCAGGCGGGTGCGCGCATCGCCAGCAATGCCCCCAAGGGCAGCACGGAGGGCGGCGGTAATGTGATGCTGCTGGGCAAAGAGGTACACAACGGGGGCGAAATCAGCACGCCCAAGGGGCAGGCCCTGCTGGCCGCCGGCGACAGTTTTGCCATTAAAAAAGGCGTGGGTACGGATGGCAACCCGCTGTCGACCACGCGCGGCAGCGAAGTCACGCCGCAGTTCGCGGCTGCCAGCACGGCGGGCAAGGTTGTCAACACGGGCTTGATCCAGGCACGCGAAGGCGACATCACCCTGGCCGGGCGCGAAGTGCGCCAGGAAGGCGTGCTGCTCGCTTCCACCACGACGGCCACGCGCGGCACCATCCACCTGAATTCGCTGGGCAGTGACGCGGCAGTCACCCTTGGACGCGGTGCCACCACGGCCATCCTGGTCGAGGACGACGGCAAGACGACGGCGCTCGACAGCCAGCGCGACGCCATGCGCGGGCCGGCCGTGGCGACGGAAAACATCGCCGCCGTGAACGACCGTCGCGACCAGTCGCGCATCGAGATCGGCAGTGCCGGCACGGTGGAATTGCTCGGCGACTCGCTGACCCTGGCTACGGGTGGCCAGATCGCCGTCCATGCGGCCAGCCGCAGCCTCGTGCGCGACGGGGCGCAGCTCGACGTCTCCGGCGCCGTGGGCGTCAAGGTCGCCATGGCAGCGAACAATGTCGAGATCAATGTGCAGGGCAACGAGCAGCGCGATGCGCCCGTCAACCGCGACGGCAAGGCCTTGATCAACAGCAATATCTGGGTCGACCGCCGCAAGCTGGCGTTCGTGCCGAAGGGCACGAACGGCTATGACAGCGACCGCTGGTACACGGCCGGCGGCTTGCTGGAAGTGGCCGGCTACCTGGGCACGCAAGGCCATTCCGTCAGCGAGTGGATGGCGCAGGGCGGCAGCGTGACCTTCGGCGGCAAGGATGTCGTCACGCAGGCCGGCTCCGGTATCAACCTGTCGGGCGGTACCCTGGACGTGCAGACGGGCGCGCTGCGCCAGACCTGGCTGAAAGGCGCGGACGGCAAGCTGTACGAGGCGGGCAGCGCGCCCGCCGACCTGGCTTACCTTGGCGTGTACAAGGGTTACGAGGAAGAACACGCGCGCTGGGGCAAGGATGCCAGCGCCTTCTACGCCAATCCATTGATCGCCGCGCAACAGCGCCTGGAAAACGGCTACACGGTGGGCCGCGACGCGGGCAAGCTGGTGATCGCCACCGGGTCGGCCGTACTGGAAGGGGGGATTGCGGGCGACGTCTTCCAGGGCGAGCGCCAGACGCAGGCGTCACAGGCCCTGCTCGACGGCTACCAGCAGTCGCAGCTGGCGGCCGCGCAGCGGGGTCAACTGATCGTCGGGCAATATCAGCCGATGTTCGACAAGCGCACGGGCGTGCTGCAGCATGCGCTGTCAGCCGTCATGGACGAGGTGCGCCTGACGCGCGTGCAGGACGGCATCGCGGCCGGCCTCGACGTGGCCGACGTGCTGGCTGCAGAGCGCCAGGGCAGGCTGCTGCTCGACACCAACTTGCTGAACGAACAACAGCTGGGCGCCATCCGCATCGCCGCGAAAGGCGCGATCACCGTCGACAGCGCGCTGCAGGTGGCCGATGGCGGCAATATCACCCTGTACGGCAAGGACGTGGCCGTGAACGCCAGCCTGCGCAGCCATGGCGGCAGCATCTTGGCCGGTAATGTGCTGAACCAGATCGGCGCGCTGGGCATGGTCGATACCTTCGTCAATCCTGGTGGGCCTGTGGGCAAGCTGATACTGGCCGATGGCGTCAGCCTCGATACCAGCGGCTTGCTGGCCAATGTGCTGCGCGACCCGCTGGCCGCCGCCGGCCTGCCGTACCTGAACGGCGGCAGCGTGGCCCTGCGGGCGGTTGGCGACGTGCGCATCGGCAATGGCAGCCTGATCGACGTGAGCTCCGGCGCGGCCATCCTTCCACAGGCGAAACAGCAGGGCGGCAAGGGCGGCAATGTGACTTTGGCCAGTTATGGGCCCAAGGCCGACCTGCTGCTGGGAGAAGGCGCGCAAGTGCGCGGCCATGGCGTGCAAGGCGGCGGCAAGCTGGAGCTGCAGGCTAACAGGATTGTCATTGGCCAGGCTGACAAGCCTGCAGCCGGCACCGTGCAGCTGGGCAGTGACTTCTTTGACAAGGGCTTTTCCAGCTATAGCCTGGTCGGCAAGCAGGGCGTGGCTGTAGCCGATGGCACGCAGGTCGACGTGCGCATGCCCGTGCTGCGCGTGGTGGACAACGAGAAATTGGCCCTGTGGACGCCGGATCAATACACGGAAAACGCGCACAAGAGTACTTTGACGCAGCGCAAGGGCGCCAGCCTGGCCTTGCAGGTGGGCGATGTCCAGTCCGATGCGGCCGACATGGCCAGCGCCGAACTGCTGGTGGGCAAGAATGCCGTGGTGAATGTCGATGCGGGCCAGGCCATCAAGCTGTCCAGCGTGGGCCAGTTGACGGTGGAAGGGCGCTTGAATGCCTGGGGCGGCAAGATCAGCCTCGGTGGCGTGGGCGTCGGCGTGGATGTGTCCGAAGCCGTGGAAGCGGCCGGCCATGGCCGTTCCCTGTGGATCGGCGAGAACGCCGTGCTCGACGTGGCGTCGCGCGCCGTCACGGCCACGGACGCGCAGGGCCGGCGCTATGGCAAGGTGGCGGACGGCGGCAGCATCGTCGTCGGCGGCGAGATCGACCATGCGCAGGGCAGCACGTCGGCGGTCAGCCAGTTTGTCGTCGTGCGCGACGGCGCCGTGCTCGACGCTTCCGGCGCGCACGCCGTGCTGGACGTGAACGGCGCCGCCATCGGCGTGGCGAGCGCGGGCGGCAGCATCGCGCTGGCGTCGAACAATGGCTTGTACCTCGATGGCCAGTTGCTGGCCCGGGCTGGCGGCGCGGGCGCGGCAGGCGGCAGCCTGTCCGTGGCCACCGGTACCCCCGTCTATCTGAAAACGCTGGCGACGGACAAGGTGCTGCAGGGGCGCCAGCTGGCGTTGACGCAGCGCAAGGTTGCCAGCGACCTGGCCGATGGCGTCAGTGCGCAGGACGCGGCGCAGGCGCTGCAGTACGGCCACGGGCGTTTTTCCGTGGAGCAGGTGGAAGCGGGCGGTTTCGGCAAGCTGGCCCTGCTGGGCGCCGCCTCCTTCGATGGCGACGTGTCGCTGCAACTGCAGCAAAGTTTCCAGCTATACGGTGCACCCATGCTGACACCCGGCAGCAAGCCGGGCGCGAAAGTCAGCATCGCGGCGCCGTATGTGCGCCTGGCCAGCATCAAGCCGGCCGGCCGCGACTTCTATGTCACGCCGGGCAGCGCGGGGGAGTCGCCGATGGCTGGCCAGGTCGGCATGACGGGCGACCTGATCGACGTGCGCGGCATGGTTGCCATCCTGGCCGACGACGTGCGCCTCACCAGCCGCGGCGACTTGCGCTTCCTGCTGTCTCCGCTGGGCTGGGGCGGCGCGGAGGCGACGACGGTGCTCTCTTCGCCGGGCGACATGACCCTGGCTGCGGCCCAGCTGTATCCGGAAACGGGCGCCGGCGCCGCCGCGCGCGTTGGCTATGGCCGCGTCGATGGAAAGCCCGGCTACGACCCGGCGCGCAGCCTGCGCATCGCCCGCACGACCGAGGGCGTACCGGCCATGCCGTATTCCGCCTTCGGCTCGCTGGAGCTGGAGGCTGCGCATATCGAGCAGGGCGGCGTGGTGCGCGCGCCGCTGGGACGCCTGGCGATCGGCGCGGCCCGCTATGACGATGACAAGAGCTTGACGGTCAATTTGCTGGCCAACAGCATCAGCTCCATCAGCGGCGCCGGCCTGGTCATGCCGTATGGCGGCACCGTCGATGGCCAGAGCTGGAACGTGGATGGCAAGCTGGCCGCCTTCATGGGCGTGGGCGGTTTCAATGCGCAAGGCGGCTTGCGCGTCGGCATGGAGATGGCCGGCGTGGCCGTGAACGTGCAGCCGGGCGCGCTGCTCGACCTGTCCGGCGGCGGCGAACTGACGGGGGCCGGCTTCATCGCGGGCCGTGGCGGCTCCACCGACGCGCGCTACCATCCGCTGGCGCAAGTGCAAGCGAAGGGCGGTTTCGTCTTGCCGGGCCTGGCAACGAATCCCGTGTACGCCATCGTGCCGGGCGTGCAGGCGCCGCAAGCGCCTTCGGCTGCCTTCGACGCGGTCATCGGCCGGCAGGTGACGCTAGGCAGCGGCGTGCCGGGCTTGCCCGCTGGTACCTACACCCTGATGCCCTCGACCTATGCCTTGCTGCCGGGCGCCTTCCGCGTGGAACTGAACGGCTTGGCGGGCCAGGGCAGTGCCGGCACCGTGGCGCAGTCCTTGCGCAACGGTTCCTGGGCCGCGCCGGGCACCCTGTCGATCGCCGGCACGGACATTCGCGCGCCGCTGGCCAGCCAGCTGATACTCACGCCGGCGAAGGTCTTGCGCACGTATTCGCAGTACAACGAAACGGGCTATGCCGCGTTTGCCCTGGCCGATGCGCAAACGCGCGGCATTCCCCGCGCCATGCTGCCGTCCGATGCCAAAACGCTCAAGCTGACCCTGGCGCAAGGTGGCGGCCTCGACACGTTCCAGTTCCGGGGCGCGGGCAAGTTCGCCGCAGCCGAGGGCGGCTATGGCGGCACGGTGGTGCTGATCTCGAGCGATAGCTCCGCTGGCGAGATTGAAATCCTTGCCGACGGCGCGCCGGCCACCGGTGGCGCGAAACAGGTCAGCATACGCGCTTCGAGCTTGAACAATATCGGCGCGGCCCGTATCGTGGTGGGTAATTCGCCCACCGTGGAATATGGCCAGGGCGGCAATTACGTGAACTTCGGCGTCCAGTCGGCGCGCGCCATCTACCTGCGCGCGGGAGCCGTCCTGTCGGCGCCCGAAGTGTTCCTGGTCGCCCAGGACCCTGGCAACTACGAATTGGGCGATGGCCTGATCGATATCGCCTCCGGCGCCGGCATCAACACCCTGGGCCGCGGCAAGGCTGCGTACGACGCCAACGATGGCTTCATCTACAAGAGCCGCCCGGACGTGCACGTGCTGGCCGCGTCGAACGGCTTGCTCAATGTGGCGCCCGTCAGCGGCACGACGCGCGGCGGCATCCGCATCGGCATGTGCGACGACGCTTGCGCCGGCACGGCCAGTCTGTACTCGGAAGGCACCCTGCTGCTGGCGACCAGCGGCAGCTTCCAGCTCCATGATACGGCCCGCTACGGCACGCGCAACCTGAGCCTGGCCGTGGGCGCCATCAATATCGGCTCGAACGAGGCGCTGGCGGCGGCTCAGGCCAGCGGCACGCGCCCCACCGGCCTGACCCTGAACCAGGACCTGCTGGACCGCCTGCTGCGCGGCGACACCAGCACGGGCGCGCCAGCGCTGCAGGCGCTGATGCTGAACGCGGCCGACAGCGTCAATTTTTATGGCGACGTGGCGCTCGATACCTACGACAAGGCGAGCGGAAAATCGAACCTGGAGCGCCTGGTGCTGACCACGCCGGCCATGTATGGCCAGGGTGGTGCGGGCACGGTGGCCACCATCCGCACGGCCAACCTGATCTGGGGCGGCGCCCTGTCGCCGGCCGGCAACGTGATCGCGCATGGCGCCGGCACGGGCAGCGGCACGCTGAACCTGGAAGCGGAGCGCATCGATTTCGGCTTCGGTCCCTTCACGCAGCCGCCCGGCGTCGTCTCGTTCGACCGCCTGGCGCTGGGTTTTGGCGACGTCAACCTGAAAGCGTCGGGCCAGGTCACGGCCAACCACAAGGGCAGCCTGTCCGTCTACCAGGCGCAGGGCGCGTATGCAACGGGCAAGGGTTTCCAGTACAGCGGCGGCAATCTGAACATCCGCACGCCGCTGCTGACGGGCGACGCCGGTTCCGCGCACAGCTACACGGCGGGCGGCGCGCTGGCCGTGACGGCGCCGGCCGGCGCGGCGGCCGCCATTCCCGCCAAAAATAACGCCGCGCTGGGCGCCCAGTTGGCCTTGAACGGCGAAAGCGTGAGCGTAGCGACAGCCGTGGTGTTGCCGAGCGGCAAGCTCAGCGTCAAGGCGCAGCACGATATCAGCGTGGCCGACGGCGCGCGCATCGACATGGCGGGCCGCAAAAGCAGCTTCTTCGACGTGGATAAATATAGCTGGGGCGGCGACGTGACCCTGGACAGCCGCGCCGGCGATATCCGCGCAGCTGCCGGCAGCGTGATCGACCTGTCGGCCGAGAACAACCGCGCCGGCAGTCTGAAGGCCGTGGCCCTCGATGGCGCGGCCGGCATGGTCGATTTGCAAGGCAAGATATTGGGTGGCGCCAGCGGCAGCTACGACGCGGGCGGCACCGTGGTGCCGTACAAGAAGGGCAGTGTGGAGGTGCGCGCGCAAACCCTGGGGGCGGGCGGCACGCTGGACAGCCAGTTCGCCGCGCTGAACAAGCGCCTCACGGAAGGCGCGGTAACGGGCGGGCGCAGCTTCCAGCTGAAGCAGGGCGACCTGAGCATCGGCAATGAGCTCAAGGCGGGCGAAGTGCAGGTGTCCGTCGACAATGGCCGCCTCACCGTCGCAGGCGTGATCGATGCCAGCGGCGAGCGCGTGGGCAGCATCCGCCTGGCCGGCAAGCGCGGCGTCACCTTGGCCGGCAATGCCGTGCTCGACGCGCATGGCACGCTCTTGCGCGTCGACAGCTATGGCAAGATCATCGACAGCCCGAACCGGGCCACGGTGGAACTGAACGCGGGCGAGGGCTTGCTGGACCTGGCCGGCGGCGCGCAGATCGACGTGCGCCACGGCACGGCGGCCGTGGCAGGCAAGGGCAAGGGCGAACACGATGGCGCGGCGCGCGGCACGCTGGAACTGAGCGCGCCGCGCCTGGGCAGCGGCGGCGCGCGCACGGACGTTGACGCCGCCACCTTTGGCGACATCGCCATCGCGGCAGGCGGCGGTTTCACCGTGCGCGGCGCGAAATCCATCGCCGTCAACGCCATGCAGCGCTATGACGACGCCGCCTACGCCATGGTGGCCGACGCCAATGGCGTGCTGGTGCAAGACCTGTCGGTCAGCGGTCGCCCCTACCAGGTGGTCAACCAGGCTTACCTCGACAGCAAGCATGCCGACAGCACGGCCTTCATCGATGCGGCGCTGGCCAATACGAACTTGCGCAACGGCAAACTGGCAGGCTTGACGACGGCCGCGTATGCCGATGCGCTGCATTTGCGTCCCGGCGTCGATATCGTCAGCAAGACGCCGGACGGCGACCTGGTGGTGCAGGGCGACCTGGATTTGTCCGGCATGCGCTACGCCAGCCTGAATCCGCGCTTCCAGCAAACGACTGTGCGCGGTTCGGGCGAGGTGGGCAGCCTGCTGCTGCGCGCCGGCGGCGATTTGAATATCTATGGCAGCATCAATGACGGCTTCGCGCCGCCGCCCGCTACCAACGATGACAATGGCTGGAAATTGCTGCCGGGGCGCGACTTCAACGGCAGTGACGTCATTGTGCCGGGCAAGGGCGTGACCCTGGCCGACGGCACCATCTTCCCGGGCGGCGTCACGCTCAATTACGACGTGCCCGTCAAGGCCCTGAGTTTCCGCGCCAACACGCGCCTGCCCGTGGACGTGGTTCTGAATCAGGCGCTCACCTTGCCGGCCGGCACGGTACTGGCGGCCGCCGTGCGCGACGGCGCCGGCAATATCGTCCATGCGGCGGGCACCCTGCTGGCCACGGAACAGACCTTGACAGCCGGCACGCGCCTCGACGCGGGCAGCGCGGTGGCGCAGATGGTCAAGGTGCGTGCCATGACCTGGCCGAAAGGCATCGCCTTGCCGGGCTTGCTGGGCGAGCGCAACGTGGTCACGCTGAATGGCAAGCTGGCGCTGCCGGTCGGCGCGCTGATCCCGAATGGCACCGACGTCAAGCTGCTGCCCGGTGTCAAGGCCATCGAACTGCGCCCGGAAGTGGCGGGCCGCCAGGGCAAGCTATGGGCCATCGCGCCGATGCTGGCCGAAGGCTCGCAAGCGTGGGGCATGCGCCTGGCAGCTGGCGCCGACCTGGAGGCGGCCGACACGCGCAGCGTGCAGGCGCATCCCGCGCACGGCACCCTGCGTCTGGCCGACAGCCATTACGGCATGTATGGCGTGCCGGTGCCGCCGAAGGGCGTGCAGCACTGGACCAAGGAAGCGCAGGAGCTGGGCGAGCGCGAGGGCGTCGTCGGCATCGTGGCGGGCGCGCCCATCACCGAGGAATTTATCAGCCAGTTTGGCCAGACTGTCGCGGAATTTTGCGCCAACGACGCGAGCATGTGCGTGCTGAAGGTGGCCTATGTATGGACCAGGGCCGGCGCGGAAGAGTTCGCCGACCCCAGCGTCAAGGCGGGCGATGTGGTCAATCCGGTGGCGCTGAAATGGCTGACCATTTGCGAGGAAAACCCCAGCTGGTGTACCGTTTCCAGCCCCACGTATGACTACAAGGCGTCCAGCCTGCGTTACAGCGTGCTGCGCACGGGCACGGGCGACCTGGACCTGGTCAGCGGCGGCGACTTGCGCATGGACAGCCTGTATGGCGTGTACACGGCCGGCATGTCGTCGGTGGCGACGGCGGCCGGCGACCCGTACAACCTGCCGCGCGCGCGCAACCTGGACGGCACGGTGCTGTCCAACCCCGATGGCGCGCATGAACGCCTGGTCGATGGCGGCGCCGACAGCCTCTACCGCGCCTGGTATCCGGAGCAGGGCGGCAATCTGCTGCTGCAGGTGGCCGGCGACCTGAGCGGCTCGCTGGTCGGCGCGTCTGCCGCCACCAGCGGGCGCCCCGTCAGAAAGGATGGCATCGGTGATACGGTGGCGGTGGGCAACTGGCTGTGGCGCCAGGGCAGCGGCGGCGTGGCCACGGGCGGTGCGGCGCAGCCGACGGCGTGGTGGATCAATTTCGGCAGCTATGTGGGCCGCGACACCCTGGCCGATACCGTGCTGGGCTTTACGGGTTTCGGCACCCTGGGCGGCGGCAATGTGCGCGCCGACGTGGCGGGCGATGCGGGCGTGCTGGCGCCGAAGGTTGCCACCGTTTTTAACACCAACATCAATACGCGCTCGCAGGGCTTGCTGCTGGCCGTGGGCAGCACGGGCCGCGTGCTGGCCGATGGCAGCCTGCAACTGACGGGCGGCGGCGACCTGGACCTGCGCGTGGGCGGCGGTCTCAATCCCGCCAGCCAGCCCAACGGAGGACATCTGAATGGCGCGCTGGCCGACTTGCGCGGCCACGTGGAGGTGTCGGCTGCGCAGCTGGGCAGCGTGGCGCTGCAGTACGGCACGCGCTCGACCGACCACGTGCCGCTGGAAACGCGGGCCTTCGACGCCTTCCGCGCCACGCGCGCCACGCCGCAGGGCGGCATGACCCTGGTGCCGGGCGATGCCACCTTCAGCGTGGCAACCCTGGGCGACCAGGTGCTGCAGGACGTGGCCGACCCCGGCCGCGTGCTCATGTTCAATGCCGCGCCGTATATCAGCGCGGCCGGCGAACCGGGCGCCGGCTACAGCTGGTTCAGCCTGTGGACGCGGCGCACGGCGCTCGACCTGTTTTCCGCCGGCGGCAACATGACGCCGCTGACGGCGCCGATCGGCACGGCCACCGACCTGGCCGTCGTCTACCCCTCCATCGTGCGGGCCGCGGCCGCGAATGGCAGCTTGTACTATGGCAAGACCATCACGGACTGGGGTAGCGCGACTATCTACACGGAGCCCTTGCTGCTGGCGCCGTCGCCCAACGCCCAGCTGGAATGGCTGGCCGGCGACTCCATCTATGCGGGCGGCTACGCCGTCAGCCAGTCCGGCGCGGCCGCCGACAGCATGGCCACGCCTTTCAAGCCGGCCTTCGAGGGCTGGAGCCTGCAGCCTGGCAGCCTGACGTCGGCGGGTGGCAATGTATCGAGCACGGGCGTGCCGTCGTCGCAGTGGAACTTTCCGCTGTTCGCCTTCGGGCCCGATTCCGCCGCCGGTCCGGCTAACAGCGGCACGCAAGCGGCGCGCATCTACGCCGTGAAGGGCGATCTGATCGGCGTCAACAGTGGCCGGATGGTCGAGTTCTACGATGCCAAACATGCGGGCCTCACCTGGTACGAAGGGGCCCAACCGGTGTGGATGAAGGCGGGCCGCGATATCGTCGGCAGCGGCACGGCGCTGCTGGAAACCATCGACGGCAGGGACAACGGCGACATGATGTTCCGCAATTACAGCAACCTGTTCGTGCATAACAATGCGTATGACGTATCGGTGGTCTCGGCCGGGCGCGATATCCTGAACAGTTCCTTCAACGTGGCCGGCCCTGGCACGCTGGACATCAGCGCCGGGCGCAACATCCTGATGCAGGACAAGGGCAGCGTCGTCAGCCTCGGCCCCATTGTGCAGGGCGACAAGCGCCCGGGCGCCGGCATCGCCATGCAGGCGGGCGTGGGCGCGGCTGGTCTGGATTACCTGCGCTTCGTCAAGCCCTACCTGGACTCCTCCAACGTGGCGCAGAAGGGCGTGCCACTGGCCGACCAGGCCGGCAAGGTGGTGAAATCGTACGACAGCGAATTGGCCACCTGGCTCGGTGAACGCTATGGCTTCAAGGGCACGCCCGCCGAGGCGCTGGCCTACTACCTGGCCTTGCCGGAGCCGCAGCAGCGCGTGTTCGCCCGCAATGTGTATTTCGCGGAACTGAAAGCGGGCGGGCGCGAGTACAACGACCGGGACAGCGCGCGCTATGGCAGCTTTTTGCGCAGCCGCAACGCTATCGCGGGCCTGGCGCCGGCCACCGACGCCAGCGGCAAGGCGATTTCGTATGCGGGCGACATCATCATGTACCGCGGCCTGTACGCCAAGCGCAACGACGGCGAACAGCGCTGGGAGTACTTCCCCCGCAGCGGCTACGTGCATACCAACTTCGGCGGCGACATTCAGCTGCTGACGCCGGGCGGCAAGCAGGTGTTCGGCATCGAAGGCGAGGCGCCGCCGTCGACTTCGGGCGTCATCACCAAGGGCAGCGGCAATATCGAGCTGTTCTCGCATGGCAGCATCCTGCTGGGCCAGAGCCGCATCATGACCACGTTTGGCGGCGATATCCTGGGCTGGTCGTCGACGGGCGACATCAACGCGGGGCGCGGTTCGAAGTCGACCATCGTCTACACGCCGCCCAAGCGCGTGGTTGACAACTGGGGCAACGTGACCCTGTCGTCCGACGTGCCGAGCACGGGCGCCGGCATCGCCACCCTGGCGCCGATTGCGCAAGTGCCGGCCGGCGACGTGGACTTGCTGGCCCCGCTGGGCACCATCGACGCGGGCGAGGCGGGCATCCGCGTCTCGGGCAACGTCAACCTGGCCGCGCTGACAGTGATGAACGCGGCGAATATCCAGGTCAAGGGCGAAGCGAAGGGCATGCCGACGGTGGCGTCCGTCAACGTGGCCGCCATGACCAACGCCAGCGCGGCAGCTTCCCAGGCCACGGCCGCGGCGCAGGATGTGGTGCAGCGCGAACGCGCCGCCACCCGTTCGGCGCAGCCATCGGTGTTTACGGTGCGCGTGCTGGGCTTTGGCAATGACGCACCGCCGGACAGCGCGCAATCGATGCCGCAGGACGGCGCGCGCATCGAGGCGGCCGACTACAACCCGCGCAGCGCCGTGCGCGTGCTGGGCCTGGGTCCGCTGCCGGAATCGGCCACGCGCCAGCTGACGGCGCAAGAGCGCAGCAGGTTGTCGCCATGATGGCCGGCATGGCCAATATGGCTGCTGTCTTGCCCTTGCGCATGGCCGGCATGGCCTGGTACCGGCCCGCCATCCGGCCCCGTTTGCAGGCGGCCAACGACGTGGCGCTCCTGCCAACGCCGGCGCCAGGGCAGGGCGCCCGACTGCAAGCGGTGCTGGAAAGCAATTACGCGGCCCTGCACCGGCGCCTGGCGCGCCACCTGGGCTGCGCCGAGATGGCCAGCGACAGCTTGCACGACGCCTGGCTGCGGCTGGGCGCGCTGGCGGCCGGGGACGGCGCGGCGCTGGCGCACAGCCCCGTGGCCTATGTGTTCCGCGTGGCGTGCAATGCGGCCATGGACAGCCTGCGCCGCAACCGCGCCTGGTTGTATGCGGACGAGGGTGATGGGGATGGCGCTGCCGGCCTGGTCGATTTCCTGGCCGATACGGCGGCGGGGCCGGAACGCCTGGCCGAGTTGCAGGCCGACGTGCGCCGGCTGGCGCAGGCCGTCGACTCGCTGCCGCGGCGCCACCGGCAAGTGCTCGAAGCGCTGCGCGTGGACGAGCTGACCCGCCAGGAAGTGGCCGAGCGGCATGACATGTCGCTGCGTAATGTCGATACGGCCCTGCGCCAGGCGCTCGACCATTGCGCCCGCCACACGGGTTACGCGGCGCAGGGCGGCGTCGGCACGAGCCGGCGCGGCTTGAGGCTGAACGTTCGTTCGCGTACAGACGCGTAAATCTCCTGCCGTCAGACTGGTACTTCGGGCCTGCATGCGCCCACCCAGCCAGTCGACAGCCAGGAGGAAGCGCGAGATGACAGAGTGTAATCACATCAATGCCGGCAGGCGCGGCGTGCTGATCGCCGGCGCGCTGTCGGCCACGGCGGCGGCCGTGCCCGGCGTGGCGGGAGCGGCAGAAGCGGTGACAGCGGCCAGCCAGGCCGGTGCCTCGCCACCGCCCGTGCTGATGAACGTCAGCCTGGACGTCAACGGCCGGCGCCACAGCCTGGAACTCGACACGCGCACCACCTTGCTCGACGCATTGCGCGAACACCTGCATCTGACGGGGACCAAAAAAGGCTGCGACCACGGCCAGTGCGGTGCTTGCACCGTCATGCTGGACGGCCAGCGCATCAATGCCTGTTTAACTCTTGCCGTGATGCATGACGGCGCCAAGGTCACCAGCATCGAGGGACTGGGCACGCCGGACAAGCTGCACCCGATGCAAGCGGCCTTCATCGCGCACGACGGCTTTCAATGCGGCTACTGCACGCCGGGGCAAATCTGCTCGGCCGTCGCCGCGCTGGGCGAAATCCGCCAGGGCATTCCCAGCCACGTCAGCGCGGACTTGAACGCGCCCCCGCAGGCGACAGCGGAAGAATTGCGCGAGCGCATGAGCGGCAATCTCTGCCGCTGCGGCGCGTATTCCAACATCATCGAGGCGATTGCCGAGGTGGCGGGGAGGCCGGCATGAGAGTGTTCAGCTACCAGAAGGCCGCCACGCCGGCCGAAGCGGCGGCCGCCGCCTTGCACACGCCGGGCGCCCGTTTCATCGCGGGCGGCACGAATCTGCTTGATCTGATGAAACTGGAGATCGAAACGCCCACGCATTTGATCGACGTCAATGGCCTCGCGCTGGATCGCATCGAACCGACGGCGGACGGCGGCTTGCGCATCGGCGCCCTGGTGCGCAACACGGCGCTGGCGGCGCATGCCACGGTGCGACGCGATTACGGCGTGCTGTCGCGCGCCTTGCTGGCCGGCGCTTCGGCGCAATTGCGCAACAAGGCGACGACGGCGGGCAACTTGCTGCAGCGCACGCGCTGTCCGTATTTTTATGACACGAACCAGGCCTGCAACAAGCGCGTGCCGGGCAGCGGCTGCCCGGCCATCGCCGGCTTCAGTCGGCCCCTGGCGATTCTGGGCGGCAGCGAGGCTTGCATCGCCACGCACCCCAGCGACATGGCCGTGGCCATGCGCGTGCTCGACGCTGCCATCGACACGGTGCGGGCCGACGGCGCCGTGCGCAGCATCCCTATTGCCGACTTTTACCGCTTGCCGAGCAGCACGCCGCAGCTGGAAACCGTGCTGCAGTCGGGCGAACTGATCACCAGCGTGACCTTGCCCCGGCCCATCGGCGGCACGCACGTCTACCGCAAGGTGCGTGACCGCGCCTCGTACGCGTTCGCGCTGGTGTCCGTGGCGGCCATCATCTTGCCGGACGGCACGGGCCGGCTGGCCCTGGGCGGCGTTGCGCCGCAGCCGTGGAGAATTTCTAGCGCCGAGCAGGCGATACCCAATGGCGCCGCTGCCGTGAGCGAACGCCTGCTGGCCGGCGCTCAGGCGACTGACGACAACGCCTTCAAGCTGATCTTGGCGCAGCGCACGATTGCTGCCGCACTGGCGCAAGCACAAGCGAAGAAAGGCTAGGGCCATGAAATTTACGACACCGGCTTCCACCAATCCCATCGACCAGCTGAAAATCGTGGGTCGTCCCACGGACCGCATCGATGGCCCCCTGAAAACCACGGGCATGGCGCCGTACGCGTATGAACAAAACAAAGCCGCGCCGCACGCCGCCTACGGCCATGTCGTCGGCGCGGCGATTGCCAAAGGGCGCATCGTCTCGATCGACACCAGCGCCGCGCGGCGCGCGCCCGGCGTGCTGGCCGTGGTGACGGCGGAATCGGCTGGGAAATTGGGCAAAGGCAAGATGAACACGGCGACGCTGCTGGGTGGTCCTGACATTGAACATTACCACCAGGCCATCGCGCTGGTGGTGGCGGAATCCTTCGAACAAGCCCGCTCGGCCGCACAGTTGCTCGACGTGAAATATGTCGAGCAGAACGGTGTTTTCGACCTGGCCAAGGCAAAGAATACGGCGGCCAGGCCAAAGGACGGCAAGCCCGATAGCAAGACGGGCAACTTCGCCGGCGCCTTTGCGAATGCGCCCGTGCGCCTGGACGCCACCTATACGACGCCTGACCAGTCGCACGCCATGATGGAGCCGCACGCCTCGATTGCCGCCTGGGAGGGCGACAAGGTGACGGTGTGGACGGCGAACCAGATGGTGGACTGGGGCCGTGGCGACCTGGCCCGCACTTTGGGCATACCAAAAGACAAGGTGCGCATCGTTTCGCCGTACATCGGCGGCGGTTTCGGCGGCAAGCTGTTCGTGCGCGCCGAAGCCTTGCTGGCGGCCCTGGGCGCCCGCGCGGCGCAACGTCCCGTCAAGGTGGCCTTGACGCGGCCCCTGATGTTCAACAACACGACGCACCGTCCCGCCACCATCCAGCGCCTGCGCATCGGCGCCACGCGCGATGGCAAGATCACGGCCATCGGCCATGAATCCTGGTCTGGCGACCTCAAAGGCGGACAGCCGGAAACGGCCGTGATGCAGACGCGGCTGCTGTACGCGGGGCCGCACCGCATGACGGCCATGCGCCTGGCCGTGCTTGACTTGCCGGAAGGCAACTCCATGCGCGCGCCGGGCGAGGCGCCAGGCCTGATGGCGCTGGAAATCGCCATGGACGAGATGGCCGACAAGCTGAAAATGGACCCCATCGTGTTTCGCATCCTGAACGACACGAAAGTAGACCCGGAAAAGCCCAGCCGCCCGTTTTCCCAGCGCCGCCTGATCGACTGCCTGCGCACGGGCGCCGTCGAGTTCGGCTGGAAGGAGCGGCAAGCGCAGCCCGGCATGCGGCGCGACGGCCGCTGGCTGGTGGGTATGGGCGTGGCGGCCGCCTTTCGCAACAACCTCGTCATGCAATCGGCCGCCCGCGTGCGCCTCGATGGCAATGGCGTGATCACGGTGGAAACGGATATGACGGACATCGGCACGGGCAGCTATACGATCATCGCGCAGACGGCGGCCGAAATGCTGGGCGTGACCTTGAACAAGGTGGTCGTGCGCCTGGGCGACTCGGATTTTCCCGTTTCGGCCGGTTCTGGCGGGCAGTGGGGCGGCAACAGCTCCACGGCCGGCGTGTATGCGGCCTGCGTGCGTTTGCGTCAGGCCATCGCCGGCAAGCTGGGCTTCGATGAAAAGGAAGCGCGCTTTTCCGATGGGCAAGTCAGCCAGGGCGGGCGCAGCGTGCCGCTGGCGGCCGCCGCCTACCATGGCGACGTCGTCGCGGAAGACCACATGGAATACGGCGACCTGGATAAAAAATTCCAGCAATCGACGTTCGGCGCGCATTTCGTGGAAGTGGCCGTGGATAGCGACACGGGTGAAGTGCGCGTGCGCCGCATGCTGGCCGTGTGCGCGGCCGGCCGCATTTTGAACCCGAAAGCGGCGCGCAGCCAGGTGATCGGCGCCATGACCATGGGCGTGGGCGCGGCCCTGATGGAAGAGCTGGTAGTCGACCGGCGCCGCGGCTTCTTCGTCAACCACGACCTGGCCGGCTACGAAGTGCCCGTGCACGCCGACATCCCGCACCAGGACGTCATCTTCCTCGACGAAACCGACCCCATGTCCTCGCCCATGAAAGCCAAGGGCGTGGGAGAGTTGGGCATTTGCGGCGTGGCGGCGGCGATTGCGAATGCCGTCTACAACGCGACGGGGGTGAGGGTGAGGGAGTATCCGGTGACGCTGGACAAGCTGCTGCAGGGGCTGCCTATTCTGTCCTAGCGTTGACTGGCGTCCCTGCGCCGCCGCGCGCGTGACAAAGCGTGCATTTCTGGTAATTTCCTGGTGTTATGCTGGGAACGCATGTTGCGGGGCACATTCGCGACCCGCAAGGTCATGCCGCCAGGAGAATGCATGAACAGCTCGCCTATGCCGGCGCGGATACTGATTGTCGATGACGAGCTGGCACACGTGCGCGCGCTGTGCGACACCTTGCGCGGCCAGGCGTATGACGCGACGGGGCTCGCTTCGGGCGAGGCGGCGCTATCGCTGCTGGCCAACGAATCGTTCGACCTGCTGCTGGTCGACCTGATGATGCCGGGCCTGAACGGCATCGCCGTGGTGGAAGCGGCGCGCCAGATCGATCCTGACCTGGCCTGCATCATCATGACGGGCGAAGGCACGATCGCTTCGGCCGTGCAGGCCATGAAGGCGGGCGCGCTCGATTATGTCGTCAAGCCGTTCAAGGTGTCGGGCATCCTGCTGATACTGGCGCGGGCGCTGGAAACGCGCCAGCTGCGCATCGCCAATGCGCGCCTGGAACTGCTGCTGCGCCAGCATACGGCCGAACTCGACGCCATGAACAAGGATTTGCAGCTGGCGCGCGAAGTGGCCGAGCGGGCGAACCAGGAAAAGACCAATTTCCTGTCCAGCATGAGCCACGAACTGCGCACGCCGCTCAACGCCATCCTGGGCTTTTCGCAGATGCTGATGTCCGATTCCATTCCTTCGACGGCGCAGGAAAAGAAAACCTTCGCCTCGCACATCTTCGGCGCCGGCCGGCATCTGTTGACCCTGATTAACGATATCCTCGATATTGCCAGGATCGAGTCGGGCAATATGTCGCTGGCGATGGAGCCCGTGGAGCTGGCCGGCATCTACCACGAATGCTGGCAAATGATGGAACCGCTGGCGCACAAGCGCGGCATCACCTTGACGTTCGTCGAGGCGGGCGGGGTACACGTGCTGGCCGACCGCACGCGCCTCAAGCAGGTGCTGCTCAACCTGCTGTCGAACGCCGTCAAGTACAACCGCGAACAGGGCGACATCCACGTTGATTGCCAGCCCGCCGATGCACGCCAGCTGCGCCTGTCCGTGCGCGACACGGGCGGCGGCATGAGCGCCGCGCAGTTGGAGGCGCTGTTCCAGCCCTACAACCGCCTGGGACGCGATGCGCGCGACGAAGAGGGCACGGGCTTGGGGCTGGTGGTCAGCAAGCGCCTGGCCGAAGCCATGCAGGCCAGGATAGGCGTGGCCAGCACGCCCGGACGCGGCACCACTTTCTGGATCGATATCGCCAGTTGCCCGGCGCGCCAGCCGCTGCAGGAAAGCCCGCGCCTGTCCGCCATTGCCCGGCCCGCTGAAACGATACGGCTGCCGGAGCGCAAGACGCTGTTGTATATGGAAGACAATCCCCTGAATCTGGCCCTGGTGGCGGGCCTGATCCATTTTCGCCCCGACCTCGACCTGGTGTCCGCCGGCGACGTGCAAACGGGCCTGGACCTGGCGCGCCGCCACCTGCCGCAGCTGATACTGATGGATAGCGATCTGCCCGACATCAGCGGCACGCAAGTCCTGCAGTTGCTGCGCGCCGATGCCCGCACCGCGCATATCCCCGTCATCGCGCTGACGGCCGTGGCCGCCCCAGGCGATATCCGCCAGGGACTGGCGGCCGGCTTTTACCGCTATCTCACCAAGCCGATCGACGTGGCGGCGTTTTCCGAGGCCATCAACAGCGCGCTGGAGTCGGCCACGGCGCAGTGCAGCGCATGAACGGCGCGACGCCGGTGCGGCGGGCGGTCTGGGTGGCGGCCATGCTGCTGTTGCTGGCGCTGGCCGCGACAGCCATCTGGCGGCTCCATGCCCGTCCCGCTGCGCCGCCCGGCCCGGCGGAAGTGCTGCGCCTGGCCGTGAATGCAGAATACGTGGGCAGCTGCCCCGTGCTGGCGGCGCGCGCACATGGTTATTTCGCGCGCGAGGGCATCGATGCGCGGCTGCAACCGTATTCGTCCGGCAAGGCGTCGCTGGAAGCCGTGCTGCAGGGCAGGGCCGACCTGGGTACGGTTTCCGATATTCCCGTGGTGCTGGCCAGCCTCAACAAGCAGTCCGTCGTCATCATCGCCAGCATTTTTGAGGCCCAGCGTGACCACGGTATCGTGGGGCGCCTGGACCGCGGTGTGTCCACGCCTGCCAGCCTGAAAGGCAAGCGCATCGGCGTGACCCTGGGCACCTCCGGCCATTTCACGCTGGACGCTTTCCTGAACCGGCAGAAGCTGCTGCCCGCTGAAGTTACCTTGCGCAACTACACGCCGGACCAGCTGGCTGGGGCGCTGGCGCGGGGCGAGGTCGACGCGGCGGCCGGCTGGGAACCCTTCCTGACGGGCATGACGCATGCCATCGCGGGCAAGGCGGCCATCTTCTATGGCGAGGACGTGTATGCAGGCCTGTTCAACGTGGCCGGCGCGGGCGACTATGTGCGCAAGCGCCCGGCCACGATGCGCAAGGTGCTGCGCGCGCTGATCGCCGGCGCGCGCTTTTGCCGCGACGAGCCCGATGCCGCGCGCGCCCTGTTCGCCAAGGCATCGGCCAGCGAGGCGGCGCGCCTGCAGGCGGCCTGGCACGGTTATCAGTTTGGTATCGTGCTCGACCAAGGCTTGCTGCTGGCGCTGGAAGACGAGGCGCGCTGGGCCATCAGGAACCGCCTGGCCGAGGGCGGCGACATGCCGAACTTCCTCGTTGCCGTGTATCTTGACGGCCTGGAAGCCCTGGCGCCATCGGCCGTGACGGTCATTCATTGAGAAGGCCACCGTGAAAATCGTAACGCGTTTCAAGCTGGCCCAACTGTTTTGCGTGGTGCTCGTGGCCATCATCGTCGCCGTGCTGTTCTCGACCAGCATGACGATGCAGCGCGAACTGGCGAAAAACAAGGCGGCGGCCGATATCCTGCAAGCCGTCACGTCGCTGCGCTACTTGTCGATTGAATATGCGCTGCACCATGGCGCGCGCACGCGGTCCCAGTGGCAGCTGCGCAGCGAATCGCTGTCCACGGGCTTGCTGGCCACGCCCGCCTTCAGCACCGGCGAGGAGCGCGCGCTGCTGCGCGAATTGCAGGGCGACCTGTCCCGCGTGGGAGACCTGTTCAGGCTGTTTGTGGCGAATCACCGCGAGCTGGGGCAGGACCCGCAGCGGCGCGAGGTGCTGGGCGAGCTCGAGTCGCGCCTGTCCGGCCAGATCATGGGCAAGGTGCAGGGCATGATTTCGGACGCGATGCGGCTGTCCGAATTGAGCCGGCAAGGCGTGCTCGATGCGCAGCAGCGGGCCAACGTGGCCGTGATGCTGTTTGGCGGCCTGATCATCGCCCTGGTGGCCGGCCTGATCTACTTCACCATGAACAGCGTCACGGGACCGCTGGAGAAGTTGCGCCAGGGCACCCTGATCGTCGGTGCTGGCAAGCTCGATTTTACGCTCGGCGTGCACACCAAGAATGAAATCGGCGACCTGGCGCGCGCCTTCGACGGCATGACGGAAAAGCTGCGCCGCACCACCGTCTCGCGCGACGAGCTGGCGCACACGAATGGCGCCCTGGAAACGCAGATCGCCGAACGCCAGCTGGCCGAGCGCAAGGTGCATGAGCAGCTCGAGCGCCTGAACCTGCTGCAGCAGATCACGCGCTCGATCGGCGAGCGGCAGGACTTGCGCAGCATCTTCCAGGTGGTGGTGCGCAGCCTGGAAGACCAGCTACCCATCGATTTCAGCTGCATCTGCCTGTACCAGCCGTCGCAGCACGCGCTGCAGGTGACGTGCGTGGGCGTGCGCAGCGAGGCGCTGGCGCAGTCGTTCATGATGGGCGAGCAGGCACATATCCCCATCGACGAGAATGGCCTGTCGAGCTGCGTGCGGGGAAAACTCGTGTATGAAGCCGACATCGCCGAGGTGGCGTTTCCGTTTCCGCAGCGGCTGGCGCAAGGGGGGCTGCGCGCCCTCGTCATGGCGCCGCTGCTGGCCGAAAACACGGTCTTCGGCATCCTGATCGTGGCGCGCCGTGCCGCGCACAGCTTTACCAGCGGCGAGTGCGAATTCCTCAGCCAGCTGAGCGAGCATGTGGCGCTGGCCGCGAACCAGGTGCAGCTCTACGGCGCGCTGCAGCGCGCGTATGACGATTTACGCCAGACGCAGCAGTCGGTGATGCAGCAGGAGCGCCTGCGCGCGCTAGGGCAGATGGCCAGCGGCATCGCGCACGACATCAACAACGCCATTTCCCCCGTCGCCTTGTACACCGAATCCTTGCTGGAGACGGAAACCAATCTCAGTCCGCAGGGCCGGCATTGCCTGGAAGTGATCGAGCGCGCCATCGACGACGTGGCCGCCACCGTGGCGCGCATGCGCGAATTCTACCGCCAGCGCGAACCGCAACTGACGCTCTCGCCCATCGACGCCAACCTGGTGGTGCAGCAGGTGCTGGACCTGACGCGCGCGCGCTGGAGCGACATGCCGCAGCAGCGCGGCATCGTCATCACCCTGCGCACGCAGCTGGCGCACGAGCTGCCCATGCTGCCGGGCAGCGTGGGCGAACTGCGCGAAGCGCTGACCAACCTGGTCTTCAACGCCGTCGACGCCATGCCGGAAGGCGGCACATTGAGCGTGCGCACCAGCTGCGCCAGCGCAGCGGGAGAGGCGCGGCAGGTGTGGATCGAGGTGGGCGACACGGGCATCGGCATGGACGAGAATACGCGCCGCCGCTGCCTGGAACCGTTTTTCACCACCAAGGGCGAGCGGGGTACGGGCCTGGGCCTGGCCATGGTGTATGGCATGATGGAGCGCCATGGCGCCAGCATCGACATCGTCACTGCGCCGGGGCAGGGTACGGCGGTGCGCCTGGCTTTTCCCGCCTGCGCGGTGGGCGAGGGGGAGCAAGCGCCCGAGGCGGCCCACGCCGTGCCGCCGCGCCTGCGCATCCTCGTGGTGGACGACGACCCGATGGTGCTCAAGTCCCTGCGCGACATCCTGGAAATCGATGGCCACGAGGTGGTGTCCGCCGATGGGGGCCAGGCCGGCATCGACTGCTTCCTGGCCGCGCACGACCGGCTCGAACACTTTGCGGTGGTCATCACGGACCTGGGCATGCCCCACGTGGACGGGCGCAAGGTGGCCAGCGCGGTGCGCCAGTGCTCTCCGGCCACGCCCATCATCATGCTCACGGGCTGGGGCCAGCGCCTGGCCGCCGACAGTGACTATCCCGAACACGTCGACTGCGTGCTGGGCAAGCCGCCCCGGCTGAAGGAGTTGCGGCGCGCCTTGAATGCGGTCATGTCGACGGTATAGGCCGCCGAGGTCGTTCAATCCCGATTATCCTTGTTTCAAATTTTTGTATTGGCGTACCCGCATGTCAATGCGCTCACTCGGTTGGCATGGTTATCATGGTCTCCGCTATACTGGCCGCCCGGCATTGCCGCCCATATCAGAAAATCACCATGGACCTGAGTACCCACGCCGCCGTCGTCAATGGCGAAGCCTATCGCGACGGCAAGAAGATCGCGCACTTTGATATTGACAAGGTGGGCGACTTCCTCGGCGATCCTGATTGTTTCGTCTGGATCGGCCTGGCCAGCCCCGACGTCACGGCCATGCAGGCGCTGCAATCGGCTTTCGGCTTGCATGAACTGGCCGTCGAGGATGCACAGGGCGCGCATGAGCGGCCCAAGCTGGAAGAATACGGCGACACCCTGTTCATGGTGATGCACACGGCTACCCTCGACGGCGACGCCATCGTCTATGGCGAAACCCACGTCTTCCTTGGCCCCCGCTTCATCATCACGGTGCGCCACGGCGCCTCGGCCGGCTATGCGAAGTTGCGTGAGCGCAAGGAAAGCGTGCCCGAGAAACTGGCCAGCGGCCCCGGCTACGTGCTGTATTCCATCATCGATTTCATCGTCGACCAGTACCAGCCCTGCATCGACCATTTGCAGTCCCGCTTCCAGCACTATGAGCTGCAACTGTTCAAGCCCAGTTTGAGCGAAGACAAGCTGCAGGATTTCTACCAGCTCAAGACGGAGCTACTGAAGCTGGACGCGGCCGTCAATCCCCTGCATGACATTTGCACCCAGCTGATCCGTTTCCATGGCGACATCGTGCCCAAGGAAAACCGCATCTATTACCGCGACATTCTCGACCACGTCAAACGCGTCACGCACACGGCGGGGCAGATGCGCGAACTGGTCAATTCGGCCATGCAGGTGGCGCTGGGGCAAATTTCGATCCGCCAGAACGAGGTGGTCAAGCGCCTGGCCGCCTGGGCCGCCATCCTGGCCGTGCCCACCATGGTCTTCAGCCTGTACGGCATGAATTTCGAATTCATGCCGGAACTGAAGTGGCGCGGCAGCTATCCGGCCGTGATCGTTGTCATCATCGCCGGCTGCTACTGGTTGCACCGGCGCCTGAAGCGCGAAGGGTGGTTGTAACGAGCAGGCGATTCTTTGCCACCGCGCCGCTTCCTGGATCGGCGTCGCCACCGGCTCCTCAGAGCCGCCTCTGGCCTGTGCCAAGGCGAGCTGGGGTCGGGTGTGTTGCTCATGCTGTACTCCTGTGTGGGTGAGGGCATGAGCAGCCGCGCATGAAGCGCAGATGAGGCCGCTGAAGGAAGGCTGAAGGCCCCGTCTGCGCGCTAGTGCGACACCAGCACCGGCAGCGTCATCTCCTGCAGTACCGTGCGCGTGACGCCGCCCAGCAGCGCTTCGCGCAGGCGCATGTGGCCGTAGCAGCCCATCACGATCAGGTCGCAGTGCCGCTGGGCCGCCATGGCCAGCAGGGCCGTGCCCACGTCCTGGCCGTGCGGGGTGTCGTGCTGCAGCACCTCGATGTTGACGCCATGGCGCGCCAGGTACAGGGCCAGGTCGGCGCCTGGCTGCTCGCCATGCGCGGCCGGCTGGGCGTGCGAATTGACGACGGCCAGCGTCACCTGCCGTGCCCCTTGCAGCAGCGGCAGCGCATCGGTGATGGCGCGCAGCGCTTCGGCGCTGCCATTCCAGGCCAGCAGCGGATGTTGCGCGGTGCCCGCTGGCGTGTCGCAAGGCGCGTGCGGCACCATCAGTACGGGCCGGCCGCAATGCAGCATCAGGTATTCGGCCGTGCCGGCGATGACGCGCGACGGCGTATCCTGCGCGTCCGTCTGCCCCAGGATCAGCAAGTCGCAATAGCGCGCCTGTAGCAGCAGTGCGCCTTGCGCGTCGTCGTCGACGAAGCGCGTTTCGTAGGTGCCCAGGCCTTCTTCGCGGGCGATGCGCTCGAAGTCGTGCAGCGCCTCGCTGGCCTGGGTGCGCAGCGCCTGCATCTGCGCCGGCGCAAACTGCAGCGCGTTGACGCCGCCGCCATATGCGTAGCGCGAGATGCCGCTCATGGCCGAACCGATCAGGTGCGCCCCTTCGGCGATGGCCAGGCGCACGGCCAGGCGGATGCGCTGGGCGCAGTGGCGGGAATTGTCGACGTGGACCAGCAGGGTAGTGTAGGGCATGGCGTTTTCCTCGGTTATCGGTGTTCAGGTCTGCAGCACGTAGCTGCCCGGCGCGTCGCCCAGGTCGGGCCCCATGGCGGGCGGCGCCACTTGCGTGCCCGCGCGCTCTTCCAGCCAGGCTTGCCAGGCGGGCCACCATGAGCCGTCATGGTGCGGCACGTCGCGCTGCCAGCTGTCCGCGTCGATATAGGGCGCGTCGTGGCGCTGTGTGGCCAGCTGGTAGCTGCGGCGCGGCTGGCCCGGCGGCGAGACTACGCCCGCATTGTGGCCGCCCGAGGTGAGCAGGAAGGTGACGTCCGTGTCGCTCAGCAGCTGCAGTTTATACACGGAGCGCCACGGCGCCACGTGATCCGTCAGGGTGCCGACGGCAAAGAGGGGCGCGTCGATGTCGGACAGGGCGATGTGGCGGCCCGCCGTGTGGTAGCGGCCTTCGGCCAGGTCGTTGTGCAGGAACAAACGGCGCAGGTATTCCGAGTGCATGCGACAGGGCATGCGCGTGGCGTCGCCGTTCCAGGCCATCAGGTCGCTGCCCTGCTCATCTTCGCCCAGCAGGTAATGGCGCAGCCGGCGCGACCAGATCAGGTCGTTTGAACGCAGCAGCTGGAAAGCGCCCGCCATCTGCTTCGTATCGAGGTAACCCTGCTTCCACATGGCCGCTTCCAGGAAGTTGACCTGGCTGTCGTCGATGAACAGCGACAGTTCGCCCGGTTCCTTGAAATCGACTTGCGAGGCCAGCATGGTGAGGCTGGCCAGGCGCGCATCGCCATCGCGCGCCATGCTTGCGGCGGCAATCGCCAGCAGGGTGCCGCCCAGGCAGTAGCCGGCCGCGTGCACCTGCGGCGCGCCCGTGATGCGGGCAACGGCGTCGAGCGCGTCCATCACGCCCAGCTGGCGGTAGTCTTCCAGCGACAGTTCGCGGTCTTCTTCCAGCGGGTTTTTCCAGGAAATCATGAACACCGTGTGGCCCTGGCCCACCAGGTAGCGCACCAGCGAATTGTGCGGCGACAGGTCGAGAATATAGAATTTCATGATCCAGGCGGGCACGAACAGCAGGGGCGTGGCATGCACCTTGGCTGTCGTGGGGGCGTACTGTATCAATTCGATCAAGTCATTGCGGTAGACCACCTTGCCCGGCGTGACGGCCAGGTTCGCGCCCACCTTGAACGCTGCTTCGCCGGTCGCGCCAGCGCCCATGGCGGCGCGCTGCCAGTCGCCGGCCGCGTGGGCCATGCCGCGCGCCAGGCTGGCGCCGCCGCTCTCGAGGGCCGCTTGCTGCACCACGGGATTGGTCAGCAGGAAGTTCGACGGCGCCAGCATGTCCAGCCATTGGCGCACGGTGAACGTGACGACATCCTCGTGGTGCGGCGAGACGCCGCGCACGCCCGTGGTGGCGCGGTGCCACCATTGCTGCTGCAGCAAGAAGCCCTGGTAGACCAGGTTGTACGGCCAGCGCTGCCAGGCCGGGTCGGCGAAGCGCCGGTCCTGCGGCAGCGGCGCGATGCATGGCTGGTTCGCGCCAGCGCCCGGCAGCGCTGATTGCATGGCGTACTGTTGCCAGCGGCCGATCTTTTTCCACGCTTCCTGCAGCAGGGTTTGCTGCTTCGATGGCGCCAGCACCAGGTGGCTGAGCCAGTCGGCATAGGCGTTGCCCAGCGCCGCCGGTGAAATGCCGCCCGTAAACTTGCCCAGCCAGGCGTTCAGCAGCAAGTCCAGGCTGGCGCCTTCCGGCGCGCTCTCCGGATAGTCGGGTGGGGGCACGCCTTGCCACGCGCTACCCAGGCGCTCATGTTCAACTTGTGGCTCCGCGCTGCTAGACTGCGTCTTGCTCATCCAGGACTCCTGTCATTTTTTTACAGGATAGCAAGAGCTTGTTCAAAAAATTATGATCTACATCAAGTTTGCCCGGATGCGTGCAGCAGGCAGCCTGCCTCAGGTGTGGCCAGAAGCGCCAGCGGCCTGCGCTTCCTCGCAGATACATGCCATGAATGCCTGTACGGCGGGACGCGTGGCCTCGAATTGCTGCCGCATTTTCCATCGCATGCGGCGCTGTCCGGGGATATTGCGCGCTGGTAGTGGCGCTAAAACGCCTGGCTGACTGAGTAAATCAGCAAACCGGCCAGGCCGCCCACGATGGTGCCGTTGATGCGGATGAATTGCAGGTCGCGCCCGATGGCCAGTTCGATGCGTTCGCTCATTTCATCCTTGCTCCACAAGTCCAGGCGGGCGGCGATGAAGGTGCCCACTTCGCCCCGGTAGCGGCGCACCAGCGAGCCGCTGCCGGCGACGATGGCGTCGTTCAGCCATTCCCGCGCGCGCATATCGGCCTCCAGCACCTGGCCCGTGTTGCGCGCCAGGCTGGCGATGGCTTGCGCCAGCACGGGCTGGTCCGCATGCAGGTCGGCCAGCAGGCGCGTGCCGATGTGGTTCCAGACGTCGCCCAGCATGGTTTGTACCGTGTCGCTGGCGACCAGCTGTAACTGGTAGTGGCGCACCGTTGCCTGCCACTGCGGGTCGGCCTTCAGGTGCAGCGCGCTGTCGGCGATCCAGCCGGCGATGCGCTGGCGCAGCGGGTGCTGCGGATCAATGCGCACGGCGAGGGCGAATTTTTGCAACGAGGCGATCATGCGCGGCTCGTACGCTTTCACGGCTTTTTTCACCAGCGCGTTCTCGATCTGGAAAGCGCCCAGCACGAAGTCGCCGATGGCGGCGTGGTGCGCTTCGTCGTCCAGGTAGGCGGCGCTGCGGTCGAGCATGAAGTCCAGCAGTTCCTGCGGCTTGCCATCGGCGATCAGCGCATCGATGCAATCGGCCGCCACGTCGGACAGATTCAATTGTCCAAGATAGCTGCTGGCCTGGTCACGCAGCAGCCGGCCCAGCTTCTTATGGTCGGCCATCGCCAGCAGCTGTTTCACCACGCCGGCGCTGGCCATGCCCAGCTGCTGCGCGTGGACCTCGTCGCTGAGCCAGTCTTTCATGCGCGCGGCAGGGTCGGCTTGCATGATGCGCTCGGCGATGCCTTGTTCGGTAATGAAATGGTTTTCCACGAAGGCGCCCAGGCTGCGGCCGATGTCTGCCTTGCTGTTCGGGATGATGGCCGTATGCCACAGGGGGATGCCCAGCGGGTGGCGGAACAGGGCGACGACGGCGAACCAGTCGGCAATCGCCCCCACCATCGCAGCTTCGGCAAACGCCTCTACATAGCCCCAGGCGGGGTGGCCGCCCCGCTGCGAGCGGGCTACGGCGAAGACCAGCGCGGCCAGCAGCAGCAAGCCGGCGGCCAGCCACTGCATGTTGCGCAGGCGCGCGCGCTTGAGCTGGTCCGTGCTTTGCTCCAGCTGGGCGATGAGGTAGGGGGATGGTTGCATGGATGGCGGCCTGCAGGGTTGCGAGACCGCCATCTTACTGCGATGGCGCAGTGACGCGATTACTGTTGCGGATGCAGCAGCGAACGGCGGCGCGCGTAGCCGAAGTAGATGACCAGGCCGATCACCAGCCAGATGGAAAAGGCCACCCAGGTGACCCAGCTGAGGAAGGTCATCAGGCCGACGCACAGGATCACGGCCAGCGCCGGCACGTATGGCACGCCGGGGCAGCGGAAGGCGCGCGGCAGGTCGGGACGCTTCTTGCGCAGCACCACCACGGCAATCGACACCATGGTGAAGGCGGCCAGGGTGCCAATGTTGATCAGCTCGGCGAGGATGTTGAGCGGGATCACGGCGGCGATCAGGCCGAACACGATGCCGACTAGCCAGGTGGCGAAGAACGGCGTGTGGAAGCGCGGATGGACGGTCGACAGGCGCTTGGGCAGCAAGCCGTCGCGCGACATGGCGAAGATGATGCGCGTCTGGCCGAAGGCCATCACCAGGATCACGGTGGTCATGCCGAGGATGGCGCCAAGGTCGACGAAGCCGGCGATCCAGTTTTCGCCCGCATATTGCAGGGCCAGCGAGACGGGATGGTCGACGCCGAGGAATTTTTGGTATGGCACGATGCCCGTCATGATGGCCGAGACCACCACGTACAGCACGGCGCACACGGCCAGCGAACCGATAATGCCGATCGGCAGGTCACGTGACGGTTTCTTGACTTCCTCGGCGGCCGAGGTGACGGCGTCAAAGCCGATGAAGGCGAAGAACACCAGCGCTGCGGCGCTCAGCATGCCGTGGTAGCCGAATGGCATATAAGGCTGCCAGTTGGCCGGCTGCACGTGGCGCGCGCCGAAGATAATAAACAGCAGCACCACGCCCACCTTGATGGCCACCATGATGTTGTTCAGGCGCGCCGATTCGCGCACGCCCCAGCCCAGCATGGCCGTCAGCAGCAGCATGATGACGAGGGCAGGCAGGTTGATGAAGGTTGTCACGCCCGGCAGGGCGCCCGGCGCGGCCGTCAGGGCCGCAGGCAGGGCGATGCCAAAGCCCGACAGCAGCGACTGGAAGTAGCCGGACCAGCCGACGGAAACGGCGGCGGCAGCCAGGCCGTATTCGAGCAGCAAGTCCCAGCCTATCATCCAGGCAGCCAGCTCGCCCAGGGTGGCATAGCTGTAGGTGTAGATGGAGCCGGCCACCGGCACGGTGGAGGCGAATTCCGCATAGCACAGGGCGGCGAAGCAGCAGGCCACGGCGGCCACGACAAACGACAGCGACAGGGCTGGGCCGGCCGTCAGCGCGCCCGTACCGGTGAGCACGAAAATGCCCGTACCGACGATGGCGCCTATGCCCATGAGGACGAGGTCGAAGGGCCCCAGCACCTTGGCCAGACCTCCTGGCTTCTTGCTGTGGGCAATCATATCATCCAAATTCTTGGTTCTAAATAAGCTCACTGTGTCTCCTGGTGGTTTTTGTCATGGCGTCATTGCCGCCTCGTGAGTAGCACGACGCAGCCAGATTTTAGCCCACGCGCCCTTGATTCCAGAAGGAAAACTGTACATTGTTGTGCGCGCCAGCCCCGTAAACTTGCGAAGCAGGCAAAAAAACAGCCCCGGATGGTGGTCCGGAGCTGGAAAGGAGATTGCTACAAATGGTTACTTTGGCTTACTTTGAAAAGTGCGCTTCAATCTCTTCTAACGTCTTGCCCTTCGTTTCTGGCAGCAAAAACGCGGCCGCCAGGAAGTACAGCACGGTGCAGCCGGCGCCGAAGAAGAACAGCGTCGAATAGCCGTGCAAGCCCACGGTCGGCAGGAAGATGGCGGCGATCACCGTCGAGACGAACTGGTTCACCAGCAGGGCGATGCTCATGCCGTTCGAGCGGATGCGCGTCGGCATCAGTTCGGACAGGGCCAGCCACACGCACACGCCCGGTCCCACGGCAAAGCTGGAGACAAATACGCAGATGGCGATCGCCACCAGCCAGCCGTGCGTGGACGAGGGTACGGGACCCAGGCTGGCTTTTTCGATGCGCAGCGGCGCTTCGCGCCCGTCGGCCGGGTCGGCGAACGGGTTCAGGTGCAGCTTGCGGAAGAACACGCCGATCACGCTGTCGGCTTGCACGGCGTCTGCGCGGGCGATCGTCACCTGGTGCAGCACGGGGTCGTCGCTGCGCAGGCTTTTCACGTTGGTGAACGGGCCGTAGGCGTAGGCGATGGTCAGCTGCTGCGGCGTGCCGTCGGCCGCCGCGCCCAGGGCCGTCAAGGTGGGCGCATCGAGGCGCAAGGCCAGGCCGTCCGCTTGCACCTGGGCGGCGATGGCGGGGCGCACGTCGGCCAGGTGCGCTTCGGCGCCGCGGAACAGCAAACCGGCTGCCAGCAGCGAGACGACGATGCCGCCCGTGCCCAGCATCAGCAGGAATTTGCGGCCCTTGCGGTCGACCAGCAGCACGGCCACCACCGTCATCAGGGCGTTCAGCACTTTCAATAACACGTCCGCCATATTGGCCGAGGCGCCCGACAGGCCCGCCTGGTTCAAAATATTGACGACATAGGCGAGGATGGAATTGATACCCGTCGCCTGCGTGCAGGCCAGGATCAGGCACGCGAGCAGGAAGGGCAGCACGTAGCGGCGGCTCAGCAGCGGATCCCTGGCCTTGCCGCTCGCCTTGGCTGTATTCTCCGGCGTATCTTGCATCTCGCGCAGTTCGATGTCGGCGGCGGCGGGCAGGCGCGTGCGCAGCAGCGACTGGCGCGCCTGCTCCATGCGGCCCCGTTGCGCCAGCCAGCGCGGCGACTCGGCCAGCAGCAGCGCGCCCACGGTAAATACCAGGCCTGGCGTCAGGCAAACCCAGAAGATGCTGCGCCAGGCCTGGTCCTTGGCTGTGAAGATGGCGGCGCTGCGGCCCGCTTCCGGCAAGGCTTGCGCTGCCTGCGTGGCCGTTTCCACCGTCTGCGCCTGCAGCAGGCCGATCAGGGCGGCGGCCACCAGGCCGATGGTCAGCAGCAGCTGGAACAGGGCGGCGCCCCGTCCGCGCTGCTGCGCGGGCAGGCATTCGGCCAGGTACAGGGGCACGACGACGCCGATCAAGCCGCCGCTGATGCCTTGCAGCAGGCGGCCCAGCAGCAGCGGCGTGTAGCCGTCGGCCAGGGCGATCAGCGGGATGCTGGCGCTGAACAGGGCGCCGGCCAGGAACATCACCCAGCGCCGGCCGATAATATCGGCCAGGGCGCCGGCGAACAGCGAGGAGAGGACTGAACCCAAGAGCACGGCGGCGACGATAAAGCTCAGCTGCTGCGCCGTCAGTTTCCAGGCCACCGAGGCCGTCGATTCCAGGTAGGGCAGGGCGCCGGCGATGATGCCGATGTCTATGCCGTACAGCAATCCCCCCATGCCGGCAATAAATAGCAGGTAGCGCATGGCCCACACGGGGGCCTTGTGTGACGTGTCGTGCATGGTAACTCCGGGACGGGGTTGAGGTTGGGGGCTGGGTCTAGAGACTGAATCTAGCGGGTGGAAAGATCGATGGCCGCGCCTTCGACGAAGACGGACACTGGCTGCAAGTTGGTATCGAGGACGACGATATCGGCCCAGGCGCCGGGCGCCAATCGGCCCCGTTCGGATTCGCCCAGGTAATCGGCCGGATACAGCGACAAACGGTTCGAGGCGTCGGCCAGGTCCAGGCCCAGGTCGACGAAATTGCGCAGGGCCTGATCCATGGTCAGCACGCTGCCGGCCAGCGAGCCCGTGGCCAGGCGCACGCAGCCCAGGCATTTGTAGACGCGCTGCGTGCCCAGGCCGTATTCGCCATCGGGCATGCCGGTGGCCGAGGTGGCGTCCGTCACGCCATACAGGCGCGGGATGGCGCGCAGGGCCGCGCGCAGGGCGCCCTTGGCCACGTGCTGCAGGTCGGGGATGATTTCCGCGTACTCGGCATGCGCCAGCGCCGCGCCCACCATGCCCGGGTCGTAATGCGTCATGCCCGTCATGCCGTTATACAGGTGGGTAAAACCGGAGACGCCGGCTTTCAGCGCCGCCACGCCTTCGTCATACGTGCCGGCGCTGTGGCCGATCTGCACGCGGATGCCCATCGCCGCCAGTTGCGGGATCAGTTCCAAATGGCCGGGAATTTCCGGCGCCATGGTCAGCACCTTGATGGGGGCGATGGCGTGAAAGCGCTGCACCAGCGCCAGGCTCGCTTGCACCACGTCGGGCGGTTGCGCGCCCAGGCGGTGCAGGTTCAAAAACGGGCCTTCCAGGTGCACGCCCAGCATGCGCGCGCCGTTGGCGGGTCGCTCGGCGATGACGCCGGCCAGGCCTTGCAGGGCGCGCAGGATCGAGGGCTCTTTCGCCGTCAGGGTGGTGCCCAAGAGGGCCGTGGTGCCGTGGCGCGCATGCACCTGCGCCACGTTTGCGCCGGCGTTTGCGCCTTCCATGATGTCGACGCCGGCCGCGCCATGCACGTGCAGGTCGATGAAGCCGGGCAGAATGGTCAGCGCGCTGTCGGCGGCAGGGTCTTCTTGTATCTGGACGATGCGCTGGTCAAAGGTGATGGTGCCCGTGATCCAGCCAGATGGGGTAAGGATTCTGCCGCTCAGCATGTGTTATTCCGCTATAAAAAGTTCGATGCCCAGCTTTTGCAGCCCTTCGCGGTACTCCTGGCTGATGCTGGCATCGGTGATGACGGTATCGACGCGGTCCAGCTGCACGATGCGGTGCAGGCTGACGCGGCCGAACTTGGAGGCGTCCGTGAGGACGATGATTTTCTTGGCCCGTTCCACCATCTTGTGGTTCAGGCTTGCTTCCGCTTCGTGGTGGGTGGTGACGCCAAATTGCAGGTCGAAGCCGTCCACGCCCAAAAACAGTTTGTCGAAGCTGTAGGCTTGCAAACAGGTTTCGGCCTGGCTGCCCTGGATCGACAGCGACTGCTTGCGCAGCAGGCCGCCCGTCAGGATCAGGTCCACGCCGGGCGCGTCGGCCAGTTCCCATGCGATGTTGAGGCCATTCGTGGCCACCGTCACGCCCGTCGCATCGCGCAAATGGCGCGCCAGCGAAATGGTGGTGGTGCCCGAGTCGATGATGATGTTGTCGCCCGGCTCCACCAGCCGCGCCGCATAGGCGCCGATGCGCTCCTTCTGCTCGTGGTTGATGGCGTCCTTCTGGCGTATCGTGTGTTCAAGCGGCGGCGTGCGCGTCAGGGTCGCGCCGCCGTGGCTGCGCGTGGCCATGCCTTGCGCTTCCAGCGCATTCAAGTCGCTGCGGATGGTGACCGCGGACACGCCGAGCTTTTCCACCAAGTCGGTCACTTGCACCGAGCCCTGCTGGGCAAGCATTTGGAGGATGGATTCACGGCGTTGGCTGGTATTTCGCATGGTGGCGGGCTCAGTAAAAATGAAAATACCGAGCTTAACAGATTGCCGCTTCGGCAATGACGGCCACTGCCGCATTGCGGTTGCAGGCGCGCGCATATTGCGCCAGCAAGCTGCCGATTTTGTGCTCGATCAAGGCTGGCGCCTGCGCTGGCAGGCTGCCCTGCACCACGGCGGCGTACTGTTCCGGCAAATGCTGGCTTAATAGCGGCAGCGGAATGGCCACGGTGTCCAGGTTGGCCAGCAGCTTGCCGACGGCGGCCGCCACTTCCGGCTCGCCCCAGTAATAGCGGCAACGGTCGCTCAAGCCGTAGCGGCGCATCAATCGCTGCTCGTCCGGCGTGCCCAGGTAATGCTTGATCCAGTTCTTCGGCTTGGCCACCATCACGTCGTCGAGCACCTGCATCAGCTGCGAGGTGGCGTGCGCCGGCAGCAGTTCCTGCTCGATCTGGCACAGGGCGAACAGCGCCTCGCGCAGGGCGAAGGTGGCGGCCGGGCCCACTTTCAGGATGGCGAAATGGTCGCGTACCATGGCGTGCAGGGCGGACTCGCGCTGGTAATCGGTGGAGTGGGCTTCGAACACGAGGCCAGGCTGCTCGGCGACAAAGGCCGACAGCTCGGTGGCGGCATCCGCGTCGTAATGCTGGATGCTGCTCTGGTCGAAATCGACGCCGGGCTGCACCACCATGGCGATCACGCGGCGCCAGGCGCCATGCAGGTCGTTGTCGAGGAAGGCGCGGCGGTGCACGTCGAGGGTGCGGCGCGCCGCCTGCGGACTGGTGACGGCGCCGGCCTGCGCCAAGGACGCTTCGCCGCCGGGAATCGGTACTTCCGTGCCGATCACGTAGACGGGCGGCGCGAAGCCGGCGGCGGCGGCGGCCGCTTCGGCGACGATGCACAGGCGCGCCGAGCGGGCTGCCACGGTTTCATCGTCGAGTTGCAAAGGGTCATCCACGCAGCGCATGCTGCAATCGAGGTGGATCTTGTGGAAGCCTGCCGCCGCATACGCGGCGATCAGTGTCTCTGCGTGCTCCATGGCGGTGGCCGCATCGAGGTGCTGCCAGGCGTTCGGGCCCAGATGGTCGCCGCCCAGCACCAGGCGCTCGGTCGGGAAACCCTGTTCGCGGGCCAGTGCCAGCATGCTGTCGCGGAAAACGGCCGGCGTCATGCCCGTGTAGCCGCCGAACTGGTCGACCTGGTTCGAGGTCGCTTCGACCAGCAGCACGGTGTCGTACTCGCTGGCCACGCGCATGGCGGCGCGCAGCACGCTCGGGTGGCTGCAGCAGACGGCGTACAGTCCCACGCGTTCGCCGCGGCGGTGCGCCTTGATCACTTGCTGGATCGGGGACAAGGTAAAAGTCGGGTTTTCCGCTTGCTTCATCATGTTGACGCCTTTGTATGTTGTCGTATCAAAAGGGCCGCGCCGCGCGCGCCGCCGGCGTCGCCAAAGCGGGGCGGCAAAATGGGCGGCACGTGCACGCCGGGGAACAGGTGGCGCTTGACGGCGGCCGGCAGCTTGTCGTACAGGTGCGGCAGCTTGGACAGGCCGCCGCCGAGCACGATGACGTGCGGGTCGTAAGCCAGCACCAGGCCTGCCAGCGCGTGGCCCAGCACATCGAGGTGCACGGCTACCGTGCGCTGGGCCACGGCGTCGCCCATGTTGGCACGCGCCACGATGGCCAGCGGCTCTGCGCCATCGCCGCCAAAATGCGCGTGGAGTTTGCGCATGGCGGGGCCGGAGACATAGCGCTCCAGACAACCCGCCTTGCCGCATGGGCAGGGATATTCGGCCAGGCCATGCTGCGCCAGCAGGGTGGCGGGCAGGCTCCAGTGGCCCCATTCGCCGGCCACGCCGTTAAAGCCGCGCAGCAGCTGGCCGCCCACGCAATAGCCGCCGCCGGCGCCCGTGCCGAGAATGGCGCCGAACATGCTGGCGGCATTCTCGGCGGCGCCGCCTTGTGCTTCCGACAGGGCGAAACACTGGCAATCGTTGCCGATGGCAACAGGGCGCTGCAAGGCTTGCTGCAGGGTTTGCGCCACCAGGCGGCCGTTCAGGGCCGGCACATTGGAGCTCAGTTGCCGGCCGCTGGCGCTGTCGATCACGCCTGGCAAGCCGATGCCGACAGGCGCCGTCGTGCCCAGGGCGGCGTCGCCGCGCGCCACCAGGTCGACGATGGCTTGCACGAAGGCGGCAAAATCGTCGCCCGGCGTGGCCACGCGCTCGCGGAACACTTCCGTCAGCGCGCCGTCGTGGTCGGCAAAGGCGACCAGCTCCATCTTGCTGCCGCCGATGTCGATGCCGTGGTAACCGGCTGTGTGATTAGAATTGGTCATGGCCATAGATGGTGACGCCTTGCACGACACGGTTGACGATGCCGCCGGCGAATGGATTGTCGGGGCGCAGTTGCAGCAGCGCGGACTGGTGCAGCGCATATTGCTGCGCCATCAGCAGCCACAATGGCGCCAGCCAGGCGTCGGGCCAGGCCGGCGCGTCGGCCGCCAAGTTGGCAGATAGGTCGCCGCCGATACCCACCGTCAGGCACGCCTGCGCCACGCTGTCGCGCTGCAGCTCTTTCAGTAAATCATCTTCATACTGGCGCGCCAGCGGCTTGCTGCTGCGCAACAGGATCACCAGCGACTCCGTGGTGACGGCCGATTTCGGGCCGTGGCGGAATCCCAGCGGCGTATTCGCCATCGCCATCACGCGGCCACCCGTCAATTCCAGGATTTTCAATGCCGCTTCCTTGGCCAGCGCTTCCAGCGGGCCGCTGCCCAGGTAGACGACGCGTTGCACCGGCTGCGATCCCAGGTCCGCCACAGGCGCCGACCAGTCGCGCAAGGCTTGTTCGCCCAGTTGCGCCAGCGTCTCCAGGCGGGTCAGATCCGTGTCCTTGCCCAGTACCGACAGGGCCGCCAGCAGCATGCTGCTAAAGCTGCTTGTCATGGCGAAGCCGCGGTCGCAACTGCCTTCCGGCATCAGCAGGTTATACGTGTTGCTGTCATTGGCGCCCTGGCGCGCCAGCTTGCCTTCTGCATTGCAGGTGATGTTGAGGAAGCGCGCGCCGGGCACGACCTGGCGCAGCAGTTCCACGGCGGCCAGGCTTTCCGGGCTGTCGCCGCTGCGGGCAAACGAGACGAGCAGGGTGGGCGCGTCCGCTTCCAGGTACAGCTCATGGTGCGTCAGCAAGGTAGTGGTGGCGATGGCGCGGATCTGCGCGGGCCAGGCCGCATTGAGTGTATCGACAACGATCTCGCCCACATAGGCCGAGCTGCCGGCGCCCGTCAGGATGACGCGCTGCTGCGGGTTGGACAGCGCATCACCGAGGAAGGCGGCCAGTGCTGCCTGCTCGCTGCGCAAAATGCTGGCCAGCGCGCGCCAGATGGCCGGCTGGTGGGCGATTTCCTCGGCCGTGTGCAGGCCGCCGATGTCGCGCCAGGTTTGAATGTCACGCTGAAGAAGGGTAGTCATGAGAGGTCAGTAAAGTGTTTGTTGGGGAAAGCATAGGCACTAAATTTCGAAAAGTCAAATACGAAAGCAAAACGAAAGTAAATTGTTTGCTGACTTGCGAAATAATGTCGTTCTGATTGACGTTAACCGGACTGAATCATGTTGCGGTGCCGCATGAAACCCAGTACTGCCGCCGCTTGTCGCTGAAATGCGACGATAACGAAAGTATGTTTTGTGACATTTTGGTGAAACGTAAGAAAAATGCGCCAATTCTGGGCATTTTATTAATAAATTGTCCCTTTAACTTTCTTTTGATTGACGATATTTATTTTTCTTCTTAAAGTATTTCCATCACTTCGATTTTCTGAAAGCCGTCAGATGAAACCTCTCCCGCTTCCCCGCCGCGCCCTTGTCGCCTGTGTCCTCGCCGCCCTTGCCACGCTGGCCGCGCCGGGTCTGCATGCCGCGCCTATCGGCAATCTGCAGTCGCTCTCCTCCGTGCATGCGGCCGACGTGGCCAAGGGCGAGGCACTGGGCTGGGATCTGCGCAGCGACACGGGCATGCAGCTGCGTATCAGCCTGCCGCAGGCGGACGTGTTGCGTATCCAGGCGGGCGGCAAGGCCGGTTTGACGGGGCCGGGCGACAAGGCCGCGCCCATCGTCGTGGGCCAGCCAGCCGCGCAAGTGGCCTATACCATCAGCGAGCAGGCCGAGCATATCCTGATCAATACCGAAGCCCTGAGCCTGCGCATCGACCGCAAACCCTTGCGCTTTACCTTGTACCGCAAGGGCGATGCTGTGCCGCTGTGGCGTGAGGTGCAGCCGCTGTCGCTCGACGACAAGCAGGGCGTGCAGGTGCTTTCCAGCCTGCCGGGCGAGCGTTACTTTGGTGGCGGCCAGCAGAATGGCCGCTTCGAATTCAAGGGCAAGCAGGTGTCCGTGTCGTATTCGGGCGGCTGGGAAGAGGGCGACCGGCCGAATCCCGCGCCATTCCTGATGAGTTCAAGGGGCTGGGGCATGCTGCGCAATACCTGGTCCGACGGCAATTACGATTTGCGTGATAACGAGCAGATCTCGCTGCAGCATGCGGAAGGCCGTTTCGATGCGTATTTCTTTGTCGGCAAGGACGTGCGCGACGTCGTCGCCCGTTATACGGACTTGACTGGCCGCGCGCGCATGCTGCCCCGCTGGGCGCTGGAATACGGCGACGCCGATTGCTACAACGATGGCGACAATGTGAAAAAACCCGGTTCCGTGCCCAAGGGATGGAGCGATGGCCCGACTGGCAAGACGCCGGATGTGGTGGAAACGGTGGCGCGCCAGTACCGCGAACACGACATGCCGGGTGGCTGGATATTGCCCAACGACGGCTATGGCTGCGGCTACACGAATTTGCCGGAAACGGTGAAGGGCCTGGCCGGCTATGGCTTCCGCACGGGCCTGTGGACGGAAAACGGCGTCGACAAGATCGCCTGGGAAGTGGGCCAGGCGGGTAGCCGCGTGCAAAAGCTGGACGTGGCGTGGACGGGCAAGGGCTACCAGTTCGCCATGGATGCGAACAAGTCCGCCTACGACGGCATCCTGAACAACTCCGACAGCCGTCCCTTCCTGTGGACGGTGATGGGCTGGGCCGGCATCCAGCGCTACGCCGTGGCGTGGACGGGTGACCAGAGCGCCAGCTGGGACTACATACGCTGGCACATCCCGACCCTGATCGGCTCGGGCCTGTCTGGGCAGGCGTATGCGTCCGGCGACGTGGACGCCATTTTCGGCGGCAGCCCGGAAACCTATCTGCGCGACCTGCAGTGGAAAAGCTTTACGCCGGTCCTGATGGGCATGTCCGGCTGGGCCGCGGCCGAGCGCAAGCATCCGTGGTGGTTCGAGCAACCGTACCGTGACATCAACCGCCGCTATCTGAAGCTCAAGATGCGTTTGACGCCGTATATGTATACGCTGGTGCGCGAAGCGGAACAATCGGGCGCGCCGCTGGTGCGGGGCCTGATGTGGGATTACCCGCAAGACCCGGCCGCCTACACGGAAGCATACAAATATCAATTCCTGCTGGGGCGCGACGTGCTGGTGGCACCCGTCTACCGCAGCCAGGCCGTCAGCGGCGGCTGGCGCAAGGGCATCCACCTGCCGCAAGGCACGTGGTACGACTACTGGGATGGCCGCCAGGCCACGGCGGACGCCAAAGGGCGCGACCTGGATATGCAGGTCACGCTGGATAAACTGCCCGTGTTTGTCCGCGCCGGCGCCATCCTGCCCATGTATCCGGAAATGCTGTATGACGGCCAGAAGCCCAAGGATCAGCTGACCCTCGATATCTATCCGCATGGCGCTTCCGAATACACCCTGTATGAAGACGACGGCAATACGCGCCAGTACCAGGGCGGCGCTTTCAGCCAGCAAGTCATCCGCATGCGCCAGGCGGGCGGCGACGTGCAGGTCGACATCGGCGCCGTCGATGGCCAGTACCAGGGCCAGGAAGCGCGCCGCGGCTATGCGCTGCGCATGCTGGCGGGGCAGGCCCCGGCCGCCGTGCGCGCCGGCGAACGCCTGGTCGCGGCATCCGCCGAACGCGCCGCCTACGACAAGGCGGCAGAGGGCTGGTTCTTCGACGCAGCAGACAGGCAGGGCACCTTGCACGTGAAAGTGGCGGCGCAGGATATCCGCCAGCCTTTGACTTTGCAGGTCGCCGGCGCGCTGGCCGTGGCGAGACTCGATGCCGATTTCCCTGCCGCCCCCGTGCCGGGCCGCGGCTTGCCGGCCGACGCCATGCAGGTAGTGGCGCGTCCGGCGGAAGAAAGCGGCTACCCGCTGGAAAACGCCTTCGATGGCAAGCCGGAGACGTGGTTCCGCACCGTGCGCAGCCCGTCCGTGAAAAGCGGTCCGCACGAATGGGTGATCGGCTTTACGGAGCGGCGCCTGGTGGACGGCATCGAACTGGCGCCGCGCAACGACCAGCATTGGAAACATGGCCAGGTGCGCGACTATGAAATCTACATCGGCGACAACAACGGCGAGTGGGGCGCGCCGCTGCAGCGGGGCACCCTCAAGCTGCAGGAAGGCACGCAGACGATCCAATTCCCCGCCACGGCCGGGCGCTTGCTGCGCTTCCGCGTCATGAGCACGCAAAATCCGGAAGGCGATGGTGCGGCGTCCACCGATCCGATGGTCACGGCGGCGCAAGGTGTGCCGGTGGCGCGCGCGTTTGACGCGGCGCTGGCGACCGATGTTGCGCCCGTCACCCTGTCCGAATTCCGCGTGCTTGAGCACCGCGTGGCCGAAGGCGAGGAGGTGCAGCGCTATCTGTCGGATCTGGCGCTGCCGAAGAATATCGCGAGAGACCGGCCGGCCGGCAAGGCGGCCGAGATGCGCATGAACGGGCTGTGGTTCCGCAAGGGCCTCGGCGTGGGACCGGCCAGCCGCATCGACTTGCAGCTGGCCGGCAACTGGAATCTGCTGCGCGCCGACCTGGGCGTGGACGATAGCTGCCGCAGCGCGGGCGGCTTGCAATTCCAGGTGTGGAGCGGTGAACGGCTGCTGTACGACAGCGGCCTGGTCACGGCTCCCGGGGTGGTCAAGCCCGAAATCGACGTGCGCGGCCTGAGCCAGCTCAGTTTGCGCACTCTGGGCGCGCGCGGCGGCCAAGCGGCCCAGGTGTGCGGCAACTGGGCCAACGCCGTGTTGACCGGCACGCAAGGCGCGACAGTCAAGCCGCGCTAGACACGCATCATTTCACCAAAAAACGAGCCCCTCTTCGGACCGGGGAGGGGCTCTTGCAGCCTGACGAAAACAAATCACTTACAAAAAAGGAGATGGGAATGCACTTGAAAAAACTGATGGCCGCCATGGTGGCGGTAGGATTGGCATCGACGGCGCTGGCGGCGGAGGAGGAAAAACTGGCGCGCGTCGAAGTGACGGGCTCCAGCCTGAAACGCATCAACGCGGAAACAGCGTCACCCGTACAGGTGATCAACGCCAAGCAGATCGAAAACATGGGCGCACTCACCTTGCTGCAAGTGCTCGACAACCTGCCCGCCGCCCGTCCGGCGCAGCAGGATTTCCGCTCGATGTTCACGGGCTCGGATGGCGGTTCGCAGGCGAACTTGCGCGGCCTGGGGGCGCAGGGCACGCTGGTGCTGTTGAATGGCCGGCGCCTGTCTTTCTATGGCGCGCCGGCCGGCTTCCAGACCATGTTCGTCAATATCGACGCCATCCCGGCGGCTGCCATCGAGCGCATGGAAATCCTGACGGACGGCGCGTCGGCCGTGTATGGCTCCGATGCCGTCGCAGGCGTCATCAACGTGATTACCAAGAAGTCGTATCAAGGCCTGGAAGCGCGCGCCAATGGCGAGTTTTCGCCCAGCGTGAAAGCCTTCGGCGAGCGCCAGGCCAGCGTGCTGTATGGCCTGGGTGATCTGGCCAGCGACGGCTACAACATCTACGGTTCCGTGAACGTCTACCAGCGCGACCGCATCGCGCTGGCCGATACCTGGCGCAAGCGTCCTTCGTATTTTTATGCGAACAATCCCAATTTTATCCCGAACATGCGCGTAGGCGTCGGCAGCGAGCCAGGCACGATGAATCCCGGGACCTTCTTTGTCTTCGACAAGGCGAAGAACAATGCCCGCACCCAGCGCGCCGTGAATGGCTGCAACACCAGCATCACCGAAGCGTCGGGCACGCGCTGCGTGTGGAATGCACTGCCCAACCAGCTCGACACGGGTCCCACCTCGGAGCGGGCCACGGCCTATCTGAGCGGCCGGCTGAAACTGGGCGGTGACATGGAAGCGTTCGCGGAAGGCGCCTTCACCCACATCAAGATGCGCGGCGAGAATGGCCCGTCCAGCTTCAATAGCGGCAGCACGAACAACTGGTTCGCGCGCAATACGGGCAATACCCTGAACACCTTCGCCACGCCTTTCCTGAGCCCGAACAACGTCTACCTGAAAGGCAAGCTCGATGCCGACATGGTGGCGAAGATGGGCGGCGCGGCGGGCTTGAATTACCTGCTGCAGGATGCGACGGGTCACTTCGGCCAGAAGAACGTCGATGAAAACTACCGCGCGCTCGTCGGCCTGCGCGGCAGCATCGGCGGCGGCTGGGACTTTGAAACGGCGCTCAGCGTGGCGGGCAGCCATTCCACCCTGTTCCAGACGGCGAATATCAACATCAAAGGTTTCGAGCAGGCGTTTGGGCCGTTCACGAAAGACCCCGTCAGCGGCCGCACCTACATCTCGGACAATCCCGCCTACAAGTTCGGCGAAATCAGCGAGGCCAACGCGGCGCTTCTGCGTGCCGCCTATCCGACCTTCGCCATCGAATCGTGGACCAAGCTGATGACGTGGGATGCGAAGCTGGAAGGCACCCTGTTCAAGCTGGGCGAGCGTGAAGTGCGCGCCGCCGTGGGCACCAACATCATGCGCGAGAGCTTCCTCACGCCCGGCAACGCCGATGCGGCCAATGGCCTGATCACGCAGCAGGGCGGCTCCTGGTTCGACGGCAAGCGCACCATCGCGGCCGTGTTTGGCGAAGTAGTGGTGCCGCTCAGCGACACCTTGGAAGTCAACGCGGCCGCGCGCCTGGATAAATATCCGCATTTCTCCGCCAACCTGGCGCCCAAGCTGGGCGTGATCTGGCGCGCGCGGCCCGACCTGATGCTGCGCGGGACGTATTCGGAAGGCTTCCGCGCGCCCAACCTGGCCGAATCGGGCACGGGCGGCGTCTTTGCGCAGGTGGGCGGCATCCGCGACACGGTGCGCTGCGACGAAACGAATGCCATGGCGCGCGCACTGATGAAGTCAACGGTGGCGACGGACGCGGACCTGGGCAAGAGCCTGCTGAACTCGAACTGTTCCACGACGGTGGGCGGCCTGACGCCGCCGAACCAGAACCTGCGTCCGGAAAAAGCCAAGATTTCGACCGTGGGCCTGGTGCTGCAGCCGGCCAAGGACGTGAGCATCTCCATCGATTACTGGTTCATCAATCGCCGCGATGAAATCGTGCGCCAGGACTTCAACGAGCTGTTTACGGAACTGGTGGACAAGTACGGCCCCACCCTGGCCGGCACATCGAGCGCCATCCGCAACGACCTGACGGACACGGACCGGGGCAACGTGGCGGCGGTGGCGGCCATGTGCGCCAATCCCGCCAACGCGGGCGTGTGCGCGGGCGGCGTGCCCGGCTACTCGGTGGGCAACCTGGGCGGCTTGATCAACTCGTATTCGAACCGTGGCCGTACCCTGATGGACGGCGTGGACATCGATGCGCGCACGCGCTTTGCGCTGGGTGACTGGGGCAAGCTGAGTACCGGCATCGCCGCCACCATCCGCAAGCGCGACACCCACGACAGCGAAGACGGCAGCGACATCAAGGGCAACACCGTCGGCTACTATGATTCGCCGCGCTACCGCGCCACCGTGAATGCCGACTGGAGCTACCGCAACTTCGTCAGCAGCGTGTTTGTCAACTACTCGGGCAAGACGCGCTGGGCCTACGGTCCCTGGGACAAGGACAACACGCCGGAAAACTGCACCGCCGCCTCCGTGGCCCTGCCTGCGGGCCAGTGCAAGGGCGCGCCGTCGTACACCACGGTCAACCTGGCCTTCAGCTGGAAGCCGATCAAGCACCTGGACGTGGGCCTGAACGTGAAAAACGCGTTCAACAAGCGGCCGTACTACGACCCGAATGGCTGGGAAGGCTACAACCATAGCCAGGACCTGTTCGGCCGCCAGTTTGCCCTCTCGGCCAGCTACAAGTTCTTTTAACACGTGACGACGCCCCGGTCCGCCTATGCGGGCTGGGGTATTGCCATGAAAAGAAAGGATGCCATTCCGAAATGTGCAATACGAAAGATAAACGTAAGTGAAAGCAGATCATCTGGGCTGCTTTCGCGTTTTCCGCGCCGATTTTTTGGTCTGTTTCACCGTTCCTGCTCACCTACCTGCATACGCTTGTATCTGCCACACCACGATAGCGAAAGTTATCTACCGAAAAACTCATTAAATCGAAAGATAAATCGCGATTATTTGTCCGTTTCAGCGATAAATTCGCGTTATAACTTTCTTTTTGTTGACGATACTTATTTTTCTTTTTAAAGTAATCCCAAGAAAACGAAAATCAGCCGATACGGACTGATTTCCCGGAAGGTGCAACTGCCTGGCGCTACCTTCCGACGACTACCATAAAAATTGCATCCCCTCGACTTCGCCCTGGAGCGGGGAGGGCGCGTATAACCCTCGATATAGACGGAGAGACAGCATGCATACCACCCGACTCAAATTGCGCGACATCAGCCGCGCCGCCGCGATCGTGATCGCACTGGCGGCCGGTGTGCCAGGCCAGGCCTGGGCACAGTCGAACGCCACCAGTACCATTTTCGGCGAAGTGAGCGTGCCGGCCGGCGCCACCGTGGTGCTGGAAAACCTGGCGACGGGCGTGCAGCGCAGCCTGACGCCCGATACGTCGGGCCGCTATGTGGCCAACTCCATGCCGCCAGGCCGCTATGCGGTGCGTGTGCTGCGTGCCGGTTCGGTCGAAGCGTCACAGGAAGTCGAAGCCCTGATCGGCGCCGGTGCGGAAGCCAACTTCGGTCCGGCCAGCGCGGCCGGTACCGTGGGCCAGGAGCAAACCGTCGTGGTGAAGGCGTCGCGCAATCCGATCGACGTATCGAACACGAACAATGGTGTGATCTTCACGGCCAAGGAATTGAAAGCGCTGCCAGTCGGGAATGACGTGGCTTCCATCGTGCAGCTGACGCCGGGCGTGGCCCGTGGCACCAACAGCGTGTACGGCAATGCGCCATCGATCGGCGGCTCGGGCCAGTCCGAAAACGCGTTCTACGTCAACGGTTTTCCCATCACGAACATCCTGACCCAGGTGGGCGCGTCGGAGCTGCCGTTCGGCGCGATCTCCAACCTGCAGGTGCTGTCGGGCGGCTACGGCTCGGAGTTTGGCCGCTCCACGGGCGGCGTGATCAACATCACCACCAAGAGCGGCGGCAACAAGGTCGAATTCGGCGGCAAGGTGTCCATCATCCCAGGTACGCTGAAGGGCACAACGGAAAACCGGTATTACCCGAACACGGGCGCCAATCCGGACACGGATGGCACCTTGAAGTACTGGAACCGCGATAACAACAGCAGCAGCAAGGTTGTCGGCTTGTACGGCAGCGGACCCCTGATCAAGAACAAGCTGTTCGCCTTCGTGGCGCTGGAACAGACGCGCACGAACAGCGGTTCCGTCGCCGGTGCGCGCGACGACTCGGACAAGGTGCTGCCGAACGGCTGGCGCGAGAGCAAGAGCAAGGTTGACCGCATGATGGCCAAGCTGGATTACAACCTGACGGACGATCATCACTTTGAATATACCAAGCTGTATGACCGCACGACGACGGATAGCCAGAGCTATGGCTTCGACTATGCCACCTTGAAACGCAACAACGTGCCTGGCGGCGGAAGTGAGACCACCATCAACTGCTGCGGCTCGTCGGCTGCGCCAGGCGCGAATGTCGATATCTTCAAGTATACCGGCTACCTGACGGACAATCTGACGGTGACGGCCATGATGGGCCAGTCGCGCACCAGCCACCGCCGCACGCCCGAAGGCTATGACCCCAACCTGGCGCAAACCAGGTCCATCCAATCGACGCAAGTGCCCGGCCTCGTCTATGTGAATCCGCAATCGGTCACTGGCTCCCTGACCGACCCTTCCTCGGAAGACCGCCAGAAGGCCAAGCGCCTGGATCTGGAGTACAAGCTGGGCAAGCACTCGCTGCGCGGCGGCATCGACCGCATCGACGTGGAATCGAAGGTGGGCCTGAACCTGGCCGGCGGCTATCGTTGGAACTACTTGAAAGCCAAAGATGCGAATCTGCCGATCAACGGCGCCTTTGAAACGCCGTACCAGGGCGGCGGCTACGGCAAGGATGGCTATTACGTCAGCAAGGACCTGAACGCCAACCTGGCGCGGCCGACCAGCGTGCAGTCGGCGCAATACATCCAGGATCACTACCAGGTCACGGAGCGGGTACTGCTGGATCTGGGCCTGCGCCGCGAACAGTTCACCAACTACAGCACCGATGGCGTGGCTTTTATCTCGCAGCGCAACATGATCGCCCCGCGAGTGGGCGCCACCTGGGACTACCTGGGTGACGGCACCCTGAAATTCTTCGCCAACGGCGGCCGCTACCACTTGCCGGTACCATCGAATTTGTCGAGCAACATGGCCAGCCCCTTCCTGGCCACCAGCGAGATGTACACCTACACGGGCGTCGATCCGGTCACGGGCGCGCCAACGGGGCTGCACGCGATCAGCAAGCCGTATTCGGCCAACAACGCCTATGGCCAGAGCCGCGATGCGCGCGAAGTGACGGCCGTGGGCCTGAAACCGCTGTCGCAGGATGAATTCTCGCTGGGCTTCGAACGCGCCCTGAGCAAGAAGCTGGTGGTGGGCGCCAGCGTCCTGTACCGCAAGCTGAATGACACCAACGACGACGTCTGCGACGAGCGTCCGCTGCAAGCCTGGGCTACGCGCAACGGCGTCGACACGGGCAACTGGAGCGGCTTCCAGTGCGCCATCATCAACCCGGGCCGCGACAACAGCCTGATGGTGGACTTTGACGATGGCAAGGGTTTGCGCCGCGTGGATATCTCGGCGGCCGAGTGGGGCAACCCGCTGCCATCGCGCACTTACCGCGCCTTGAACATGTTCATCGAGCATCCTTACACGAACGGCTGGTACGGCAAGCTGACCTACACCTTGTCCGGCCTGAAGGGCAATATGGAAGGCCAGACGGACAGCATCGGCGGCGGCGACGTCGGCCTGACGGTCAGCGACGACCACAAGGAACTGATGTACAACGCCTATGGCTACCTGCCGGGCGACCACCGCCACGCCTTCAAGGCCTACGGCTTCATGCAGGTCATCCCGGACGTGATGGTGGGCGCCAACCTGTCGCTGACCTCGGGCGCGCCGCGCAACTGCATCGGCGCGCTGCCCGATAACCTGCGGTTCGAGAACGATTACGGCGATTCCTACTTCTATTGCAATGGCAAGCCGGCGCCGCGCGGCAGCCAGGGCCGGCTGCCATGGCAAGCCCAGTTGGACATGAATGTGGCCTATACTCCCAGCGCCGTCAAAGGCCTGAGCCTGAAAGTGGACGTCTTCAACGTGTTCAACAGCCAGACCGTCACCCGCTATACCGAAACGCGCGAAGACCATGGCGCCATCTCCCGCAATTACCTGCAGGTCGATGGACGCACGGCGCCGCGTTCCGTGCGCTTCACGGCGGAATACACCTATTAAACTGCAGTCGGCCCGCTGTGCTGCGGGCCGGCGACGATCCTTACCAACGGAAGCGAGTAGAGACTAATGACAACACAAATCAATCGACGCAATTTCCTTTCCGCCAGCGCCGCGCTGGCTGGTGGCGCCATGGCTGGCAGCGCCTTGCTGTCTGGCGAGGCCAACGCTGCACCTGCAGCCGGCCGCGACAAGGTCCGCCTTGGCGTGATCGGCACAGGCATGCGCGGCCAGGTGCTGCTGGCTGAACTGGTGCGCCGCGACGACGTGGAAGTGGTCGCCCTGTGCGATATCGAGCCGATCATGCTGAAACACGCGCTGGGCCAGGTGGCCAAAGCCGGCAAGCCGCGTCCGCGCACGTATGGCGAAGACCGTGACCAGAAAGCCTACAAGCGCATGCTGGATGCGGGCGGCCTCGATGGCGTGATCATCGCCACGCCGTGGGAATTCCACGCGCCCATGGCAATCGCCGCCATGCAGGCTAAGATACCCGTCGGTTGCGAAGTGGTGGCTGGCATCACCTTGCAAGACCACTGGGACGTCCTGAATACCCAGCTGAAAACGGGCACGCCGTACATGTTGCTGGAAAATGTGTGCTACCGCCGCGACGTGATGGCCGCGCTGCAGATGGTGCGCGCGGGCCTGTTCGGCGAACTGCTGCACCTGCAGGGCGGCTACCAGCATGACCTGCGCGCCGTCAAATTCAACAGCGGCAATCCGGCCAAGCCGTATGGCGGCGGCGTGGAATTCGGCGAAAAGGGCTGGTCGGAAGCCCATTGGCGCACGCAGCATTCGGTTGAGCGCAATGGCGAACTGTATCCTAGCCACGGCATCGGCCCGTGCGCCATGTACACCAACATCAACCGCGGCAACCGTTTTACGCGCATCAACGCCTTCGCCACCAAGGCGCGCGGCTTGCACGACTACATCGTCAAGCAGCCGGGCGGCGCGCAGCATGCGAACGCCAAGGTGAAATTCAAGCTCGGCGACGTCGTCACCACCACCCTGGCGTGCGAGAACGGCGAAACCATCATCCTGCAGCACGACACGAGCCTGCCGCGCCCGTATTCGCTGGGCTTCCGCGTGCAAGGCACGGACGGCCTGTGGATGGACTTGAACAATTCCATCCATATCGAAGGCGTCAGCAAGCCGCACCAGTGGGACGACTTCAAGGCTTACCAGGACAAGTATGAGCACCCCGTATGGCGCAAATATGCGGCGCAAGCGGAAGGCGCGGGCCACGGCGGCATGGACTTCTTCGTCATCCACGCCTTTGTCGAAGCGCTCAAGGCCAATGCGCCGATGCCGATCGATATCTACGATGCCGTGACGTGGAGCGCCATCACGCCGCTGTCCGAGCAGTCGATCGCCGCCAACTTCCAGACCCTGGACTTCCCCGACTTCACGGGTGGCCAATGGAAATCGCGCAAGCCGATCTTCGCCCTCGACGGCAAGTACTAAGCACCATTTACCCGCTACCGCGCCTGCCGTCGTAGCGGGTTTTTTCTATCCCAGGAGACGTTGATGAAACACAGAAGTTCATTACTCTACGCAGTCCTTCCCGCCATGCCCTTGCTGCTGGCAGCCTGCGGCGGCGCCACCGCCACCAGCCCCAGCAGCACCAGCACGGGCGGCACCGCCTTGCTGGCCGCCAGCGTGGCCGCGCCGGTCACGTCCGCCAGCGTGGCACTGGCCGGCAATGCCTTCATCACCAGCGGTACTGAGGGCGCCATCATCGGCGAACATGGCCTGGCGGGCTGGAGCAATCCGGCTGCCGTCGCCAGCACGTATTTCCGCGTCGATGGGGCGGGCCCCGTCCGGGTGGCTCTCGATGCCAGCCTGGCCGATGGCGGCAACAGCACCATCCGCGTGAAGATCAACGGCACGCCGTTCGACGTCAAGCTGGCCGGCAAGGCCAGCAAGACCTACGCCGTCGGCACGGTCAATGTGCCGGCGGCCGGCTATGTGAAGGTGGACTTGCAGGGGCTGTCGCGCGTGAAGGGCACGTTTGGCGACGTCACCGCGCTGAAGGTGACTGCGAACGCCGCGCTCGCGTACGCCAACGACCCGGCCAATTATTACTGGTCGCGGCGCGGGCCGTCCGTGCACATGGGCTACGCGGTGCCGGCCAATACCGAGTATTTCTATAACGAGATGACGATACCCAAGGGGCAGGATGCCATCGGCTCCTACTTCATGGCCAACGGCTTCGGCCAGGGCTACATGGGCATTCAGGTCAAGTCGCCCAGCGAGCGCTGGATATTGTTTTCCGTGTGGGACGCCGACAATGGCGCGAAGACCACCCTGGTCAGCAAGGGTGCCGGCGTGGTCGACAATGCGTTTGGCGGCGAGGGCACGGGCGGGCAGACTTACCTTTCATATAACTGGGCGGCCGGCACCACCTACCGTTTCATCACGCGCGCGCGGCCCGATGGCAAGGGCGGCAGCGATTACTCGGCCTGGTTCTTCGCGCCCGAGACGGGCAAGTGGCGCTACATCGCCACCTGGAAGCGGCCGGCCATCAGCACGTACTTGACGGGCGTGCATTCCTTCCTCGAGAACTTCATCGATACCCTGGGCTACACGGAGCGCCGCGTCCAGTTTGGCAACCAGTGGGCAAGGAACGTTGCCGGCGCCTGGTCGGAAGTGACGGCAGGGCGCTACACGGGCGACGCCACGGCTACCAACGCGCAGCGCATGGATTACGCGGGCGGCCTGGAAAACGGCAAGTTCTACCTGCATAACGGCGGTTTTTTTGCCGATGTCGTGAAAACCGGCCAGAGCTTCACACGCCCGGCTACGGGCCAGGCGCCGGCCGTCGATGTGGCAGCCTTGCCGATGCAATAGGCATTGCCCTTAGCCCGGCCGCTTGCCCACCATCGCTTCGATGCCGCGATAGTAGGTGAGCGGCCGGCCTATCGTCACTCCGATCAATGCCGCCGCCTGGATGATGTCAGCCGTGTCGCGCCGGTACACCACCAGCGCATCCATTTCGTCGGAGCCGTTGCCATCGATCTGTATCAGGTTGTAGCCACCTTCGTCCACGGCGCGTTGCGCCAGTTCCGTGTCCAGCCACTCGAAATAGGGCAGCGCGCTACCGTCGCTGTCCTTGAGCATGTCGTACGGGAAGTCGGGGAATTCGTCGAACATGTCCTGTCATCTACCTGGGACGTCTGGATGCCAACCGTTTCCTGGAAGTGGCTTCGATACACGACAATTTCGAGGAAGATATCGTCTATCTGAAGAAAAATCCCTTGCTGGCCAATGCCAGCATCGAGAACAAGGCGCTCGATGTGCGTGAATGGTAGCTACAGGACGCCACTGGCAAGAAACTGCTGGAAAGAAACCGCGCCAAATAAGCACGTGCAGGGCGCGCCAGCGGGCGCCAGCTCGCTTGCGCTGCTGTATATCTGATGCATCACAGCGGCCAGGCCTGCTTGGTGACGGCCACGCCGACGATGTAGGCGAATACCAGCACGGCGCCGGCAAACGCGGCGCCGCGCACGGCCGGCGTCTTGCCCCGTTTTAGCGCGATGGTGCCCAGCACGATGTAGGCCACCAGCGCGCACAGCTTGGCGGCCAGCCAGGGCTGGCTGCCCGGCGACTGGCCGCTCCACACGGCCAGGGCGATGGCGCTGGCCAGCAGAGCCGTGTCGACCAGGTGCGGCAGCACTTTCACCCAGCGCTGTTGCAGCAGCGGCGAGGCGCGCAGCATCCAGGCGCCGCGCAATAGGAAAAGACAGCCGCTGGCGGCGGCGCAACCCATGTGGAAATGCTTGAGGCTCAGATAATCCATGCGTGATGTGATGGCTGTTGATTGAAGGTGGCGCCAGCATAACCGCCTTTGGCGCGTCGCGCCATACGTCGTCGGGACGGCTGGCGTGCGCCTGCGCGTACGCATCGCAGGCCAGCATGGCATCCACATCGCCAGCCTGGGCCACGCGAGTGACGACCGCGTCTGTTGCGTCTCTGTGCAGCATGCCGCTCCTTTTCTTCAGGCGCCGAGTGTGCCAAAAATACCTGCGTTGGTAAAACGCCCGCCATCCAGCCTAGGCCCGCACCGCGCCATCTAGTCACTTTTGCCGATGCGGCTATCCAGATTGCCTTTCCAGAATCACCCTGTGGCCGATAGTGCCTTTCCCCTCTGCCACGTAAGCTGGTCGGGACGGCTGGCCAGACGGCCAGTGCATTCATGGAGAAACATCGTGGCTACCCTAGATGGCACTAAGAACAACAGTAGTAACAAGGCAGTCGAACCGGGCATGCGGCGCAAGCAGGCGTCCGTACTGATCAGCAGTACCTTCGCATTTACCATCTGCTTTGCAGTCTGGATGATGTTTGCCGTACTGGGCATCCCCATCAAGACCAGCCTGGGCTTGACGGAAACGCAATTTGGCCTGCTGGCCGCCATGCCCGTGCTGACGGGCTCCCTCGTGCGCGTGCCCCTGGGCATCTGGACGGACAAATACGGCGGACGCCGCGTCTTCTTTTGGCTGATGCTGGCCAGCGTGGTGCCGATCTACCTGATTTCCTACGCCACCGCCTACTGGCATTTCCTCGTGCTGGGCATGTTCGTGGGCCTGGCGGGCGGCTCGTTTTCCGTCGGCACGCCGTATGTGGCACGCTGGTATGAAAAGGAGCGCCGTGGCCTGGCGATGGGCATCTTCGGCGCCGGCAACTCCGGTTCCGCTCTGACCAAATTCGTCGCGCCGGGCATCGTCGCCGCCTTCGGCTGGCAAATGCTGCCCAAGGTGTATGCGGTAGCCATGCTGGCCACGGCCATCATCTTCTGGCTGTTTTCGTACACGGACAAATCCCATCTGGCGCCATCGGGCGAAAGTTTTTCGGCGCAGATGAAGGTGCTGAAGGACCCGCGCGTGTGGCGCTATTGCCAGTACTACTCGGTGGTGTTCGGCGGTTATGTGGCGCTGGCGCTGTGGATGACGAAGTATTACGTGGCCGAATACGGCTTCGACCTGAAACACGCGGCGCTGCTGGCCGCCTGCTTCTCGCTGCCGGGCGGCGTGCTGCGCGCGCTGGGCGGCTGGATCTCCGACAAATATGGTGCGGCGAAAGTCACCTGGGCCGTGATGTGGGTGTGCTGGGTGTGCTTCTTCCTGCTGTCGTATCCGCAAACGCAGATGGTGATCGAGACCGTCACGGGACCGCTGGCCATCCACATCGGCTTGTCGCCGCTGTGGTTCACGGTGCTGCTGTTCATCGTCGGCATCGCCATGGCCGTGGGCAAGGCGTCCGTCTTCAAATTCATCGGCGATGATTTTTCCGACAATATCGGCGCCGTCTCGGGCGTGGTAGGCCTGGCCGGCGGCTTGGGCGGCTTCATCCTGCCCGTGATGTTCGGCGCCCTGGTGGACCTCACCGGCGTGCGTTCGAGCGCCTTCATGCTCTTGTACGGCACCGTCTGCGTTTCCCTCGTCTGGATGTATTTCTCGTTCAAGCCGCTGCGCGCGGCGACTATACCTCAACCTGCAGGAGTTACGCTGTGAGCAAACCAATGAGCCGCTATATGATTAACACCTGGGAGCCGGAAACCCCGAGCTTCTGGCAAAACACGGGCAAGGCCACGGCCGCGCGCAATCTGTGGATTTCGATTCCCGCGCTGCTGCTGGCGTTCGCCGTATGGATGGTGTGGAGCGTGGTGGTGGTCAACCTGCCCAACATCGGCTTCACCTACAGCAATAACCAGCTGTTCTGGCTGACGGCCTTGCCGGGCCTGTCCGGCGCCACCTTGCGCATCTTTTATTCCTTCATGGTGCCGATTTTCGGCGGCCGGCGCTGGACGGCCATTTCCACGGGTTCCCTGCTGATCCCGGCCATCGGCATCGGCCTGGCCGTACAGGATGTGAATACGGGCTATCCGACCATGCTGATCCTGGCCCTGCTGTGCGGCTTCGGCGGCGGCAATTTCGCCTCGTCGATGGCCAACATCAGCTTTTTCTACCCGAAGGCGAGCAAGGGCTTCGCGCTGGGCATGAATGCGGGCCTGGGCAACCTGGGTGTGTCGGTGGTGCAGTTCGTCGTGCCGCTGGTGATCACCTTCGCCGTCTTCGGCGCCTGGGGCGGCGATTCCCTCACCTGGGTGAAAAATGGCGTGAGCAAGGACATGTGGCTGCAAAACGCGGGCTTCATCTGGGTGCCGTTCATCGCGCTGTCCACTTTGCTGGCCTGGTTCGGCATGAATGACCTGGCTTCGGCGAAAGCCTCGTTTTCCGAGCAGGCCGTGATCTTCAAGCGCAAGCACAACTGGCTCATGTGCTGGCTGTACACGGGCACCTTCGGCTCTTTCATCGGTTATTCGGCCGCGTTTCCGCTGCTGATCAAGATCCAGTTCCCCGACGTGAACCCGCTCGACTACGCCTTCCTGGGCCCCCTGGTCGGTGCGCTGGCGCGCGTGGCCGGCGGCGTGATTTCCGATAAATTGGGCGGTGCCCGCGTCACGTTATGGTCTTTCCTGCTGATGATAGGCGCCGTGCTGGGCGTGCTGTATTTCATGCCGCAAGCCGGCGTGGGTGGCAGCTTCAGTGGCTTCTTCTGGATGTTCATGCTGCTGTTTGCCGGCACCGGCATCGGCAATGCATCGACCTTCCGCATGATCCCCGTGATCTTTTTGACGGAACACCAGCGCGCGGCCGCCGGCAAGGGCAAGGCGGCGCAGGAGCAAGCCATCGTCGACGCCAACAAGGAAGGCGCGGCCGTCCTGGGCTTTACCTCGGCCGTGGCGGCCTACGGCGCCTTCTTCATCCCGAAAAGCTATGGCACCTCGATTGCGCTGACGGGCAGCCCCGACGCGGCCCTGTGGTGCTTCATCGGTTTTTATGTCAGCTGCATCGCCATCACCTGGTGGTGCTATGCCCGCAAGAATGCGCCGATGCCTTGCTAAAGTTGGAATGCCTGGCAAGTCCTGCTTGCCGGGCGCTGTATAAAGTATTCGAGGTAGTCATGGAAGAACTGGAAAAATTCGTCAACGGTTTCAGCCTGTTTCAGCAGCAGTATTTCAGCGAGCCGCAAACCTTGTACGATAGCCTGCGCGACGGGCAGCGGCCCTCGACTTTGCTGATCGGCTGCTGCGATTCGCGCGTCGATCCCATGCTGCTGACGGGCAGCGACCCGGGCGACATGTTTGTCGTGCGCAATATCGCCAACCTGGTGCCGCCGTGCACGCCCGACGCGCCGCCCGGCGTCAGTTCGGCCATCGAGTTCGCCGTCTGCAAGCTGGAAGTGGCCAGGGTCATCGTGCTGGGACATGCGCGTTGCGGCGGCATCCGTGCGCTGCTGGAACCGCAGCCGCGCGCGGAGGGCCAGGAAACGGACTTCGTGGGACAGTGGATGCGCATCGCCGAACCGGTGGCGCAGCGCGTGCGGCGCGAGCTGGCGCACCGCTCGTCGGAAGAACAGCACCATGCGTGCGAACTGGCCAGCATCCTGCAGTCGCTGGACAATCTGCTCACCTACCCATGGCTGAAGCGGCGGGTGGAGCAGGGCTTGTTGAAATTGCACGGATGGTATTTCGACATCGACAGCGGGGCGCTGATGGCGTATTCGGCGCGCCAGCAGCAGTTTTTGCCCCTCGTGTGTCCGATAGAGCGCGCGCGGCATTTGCACGAGCGCCCTTGGCCGGATGCAGGCAGGTAACCTGGTATGTAGCGTCAACAATGTGTCGGATTACGCTACGCTAATCCGACCTACGTCACTCTACATCAATCACGTAGGTCGGATTAGGCCGCAGGCCGTAATCCGACAACTTCCCTCAGCTGAACCGTAATAAATCCCCGCTGCGGTCAAACGCCAGCAGGCCATCGATGCGCCCTTGCTCGATGGCCGTCACCATGGCGCGCAGGGGCGCTTCGCATTCCTGCGCGGCGGGCGGCTGGCCGTCCTGGCCCGCCAGTCCCGCCACGAAGACCACGTCCCAGTGCGTCTGCATCTGTTTCGACTCCTCCATCAATGTCTCGAAGCTGCCCAGTTCCTCGGGCAGCTTGTCGGCGCACATCACGGGCGTGAGGGACTTGCCCTGGCCGCCAGGCTGGGGCTGCGCCTGGGTAAAGGTGAACAGCAGGCGTTGCGGCTGCTCCTGGTCGCGGGCGCTGCGCAGCAGGCTGGCGTAATCGGTAATCGACATGGTGCTCTTTCTCTGTGTTGAACGATGACGACAGGTATACCGCAGCGCCGCCTTGCCGCCCATAGGCAATAGTGACTATCCGGGTGACTACGCGCCTATGCATTCCTGGTGCGGGAAACCGACTTCTTGCCAATACCGCCGGGCAGGGCGCATCGATAGACTGTTTGTATCGACGCTTGAGCCATCCTGCTTGCAGCGTTTTTTAAGACCTGGCGCCGCTGCCTGCGGCGCAATGTGGAGGTAGCATGAGTCACTTTCTGGACCGCCTGAAATTTTTTAGCAAGCCCGCCGAACCGTTTTCAAACGGCCATGGCACCGTGGTCGATGAAGACCGTACCTGGGAAAACGCCTACCGCCAGCGCTGGCAGCACGACAAGATCGTGCGTTCCACGCATGGCGTGAACTGTACCGGCTCGTGCAGCTGGAAGGTGTATGTCAAGAATGGCCTGATCACCTGGGAAACCCAGCAAACCGATTATCCGCGCACGCGGCCCGACCTGCCCAACCACGAACCGCGCGGCTGCCCGCGCGGCGCCAGCTATTCCTGGTACGTGTATTCGGCGCAGCGCGTGAAATACCCGATGGTGCGCGGCCGCCTGATGGAAATGTGGCGCGAAGCGCGCAAGACCATGGACCCCGTCACCGCCTGGGACTGGATCAGCCAGGACCCCGTGCGCTCGCAGCAATACAAATCCATCCGCGGCCTGGGCGGCTTCGTGCGCGCCACCTGGGAAGAATCGAATGAAATCATCGCCGCCGCGAACGCGCTGACGATCAAGAAATACGGCCCGGATCGCATCGTCGGCTTCTCGCCGATTCCCGCCATGTCCATGGTCAGCTATGCCTCCGGCACGCGCTATCTGTCGCTGATCGGCGGCGTGGCCCTGAGTTTTTATGACTGGTACTGCGACTTGCCGCCGGCCAGCCCGCAAGTGTGGGGCGAACAGACGGACGTGCCGGAATCGGCCGACTGGTACAACTCGACCTATCTGATGGTATGGGGCTCGAACGTGCCGATGACGCGCACGCCGGATGCCCACTTCTACACGGAAGTGCGCTACAAGGGCACGAAAACCGTGGCCATCTCGCCCGATTACGGCGAAATGGTGAAGTTCGGCGACATCTGGCTGGCGCCGAAGCAGGGCACGGATGCCGCGCTGGCGCTGGCCATGGGCCACGTCATCCTCAAGGAATTCCACTCGGAAGGGCAGAGCGCCTACTTCCGCGACTATGCGCGCCAGTACACGGATTTCCCCATGCTGGTCTTGCTCAAGGAGCATAACGGCACCCTGGTGCCCGATTACTTCCTGCGCGCTTCGCACCTGGACAACAATCTCGACGAAACGAATAACCCGGAATGGAAAACCCTGGTCATCGACGAAGCCACGGGTGCCATTACCGCGCCGGCAGGCTCCATCGGTTTCCGCTGGGGTGAGTCGGGCAAGTGGAATCTGGAACAGAAGGCCGGCCGCAGCGGCGCGCCCATCGTGCCGATGCTCTCCATGATCAACGACAGCGACGCCGTCACGGAAGTGGGTTTCGCCTACTTCGGCGGCAAGGATGCGGCTGACATGCTGCTGCGCAAGGTACCGGTGAAAACCATCCGCCTGGCCGACGGCACGACGGCTCTCGTCACCACCGTGTTCGACCTGACCCTGGCCAACTACGGCATCGACCGTGGCCTGGGCGGCGAAAACGTGGCCGAGAGCTATGACGACGACGTACCCTACACCCCGGCCTGGCAAGAGAAGCACACGGGCGTGAAACGCGCCGACGTCATCACCGTGGCGCGCCAGTTTGCGCAAAACGCCGACCAGACGCGCGGCAAGAGCATGGTCATCGTGGGCGCCGGCCTGAATCACTGGTACCACATGGACATGACCTACCGCGGCATCATCAATATGCTGATGATGTGCGGCTGTATCGGCCAGTCCGGCGGCGGCTGGGCCCATTACGTGGGCCAGGAAAAACTGCGTCCGCAAACGGGCTGGACGCCTTTGGCTTTCGCCCAGGACTGGGTACGCCCGATGCGCCAGATGAACGGCACCTCGTTCTTCTATGCCCACACGAGCCAATGGCGCCACGAAAAGCTGGAAACGGGCGACATCGCCTCGCCATCGGCGGCCGGCGGCACGGGCGACCTGACCCTGCTCGACTATAACGCCAAGGCCGAGCGCATGGGGTGGTTGCCATCGGCGCCGCAGCTGCAAACCAATCCGCTGGAAGTGACCAAGGCCGCCAAGGCGGCAGGGCAGGCACCGGCCGCGTATGCGCTAGCCCAGATCAAGGCGGGCCAGCTGCAGTTCTCCTGCGACGACCCGGACAACCCGGCCAACTTCCCGCGCAATATGTTTGTCTGGCGCTCGAATATCCTGGGCAGCTCGGGCAAGGGCCACGAATACTTCCTCAAATATTTGCTGGGCACGCAGAATGGCTTGCTCAGCGATGAAGACGACTGCATCACGCCGAAACAGGTGAAAGTGCGTCCCGCCGCCGAAGGCAAGCTCGATCTGCTGGTGGTGCTGGACTTCCGCATGTCGACCACCTGCCTGTATGGCGACGTGGTGCTGCCGACAGCCACCTGGTACGAAAAAGATGACTTGAATACGTCGGACATGCATCCCTTCATCCACCCCTTGTCGGAAGCCGTGCAGCCCTTGTGGCAATCGAAGTCGGACTGGGAAATCTACAAGGGCATCGCCGAGAAATTCTCGGAAATCGGCGGCGAATTGCTGGGCACCCAGCAAGACATCATCCTCACGCCGCTGATGCACGATACGCCTGGTGAGTTGGGCCAGCCTTTCGATCCCAAGGATTGGCGCGCAGGCGAATGCGACGCCATTCCCGGCAAGACCATGCCGAACATGACGGTGGTCGAGCGCAATTACCGCGACGTCTACAAGAAATTCACCTCGATCGGCCCGCTGCTGGAAAGCATCGGCAACGGCGGCAAGGGTATTTCCTGGAAAACGGAGCATGAAGTCGAGGTACTGCGCGGCATCAACCGCACGGTGCTCGAAGATGGCGTCTCCAAAGGCCAGCCGCGCCTCGATACGGCCATCGACGCGGCCGAGATGATTTTGTCGCTGGCGCCGGAAACGAATGGCCACGTGGCCGTCAAAGCCTGGGCCGCGCTGTCCGCCATCACGGGGCGCGAGCATACGCATCTGGCTCTGCCGCGCGAGCATGACAGCATCCGCTTCCGCGACGTACAGGCGCAGCCGCGCAAGATCATTTCCTCGCCCACCTGGTCGGGCCTGGAAAGCGAAGAAGTCAGCTACACGGCCGGCTATACCAACGTGCATGAACTGATCCCATGGCGCACCCTGACGGGCCGCCAGCAGTTTTACCAGGATCACCTGTGGATGCGCGATTTTGGCGAAGGGCTGTGCGTGTACAAGCCGGCGATCAACACGAAGACGACGGAAGCGCTGCTGGGCACCAAGCCGAACGGCAACAAGGAACTGGCGCTGAACTTTTTGACGCCGCACCAGAAGTGGGGCATCCACTCCACGTACTCGGACAACCTGCGCATGCTGACCCTGTCGCGTGGCGGACCGCACGTGTGGCTGTCGGAAACCGACGCGAAGACGGCCGGCATCGTCGACAACGACTGGATCGAGGTCTTCAACGTGAACGGCAGCCTGACGGCGCGCGCCATCGTCAGCCAGCGCATCCCGGCCGGCATGACGATGATGTACCACGCCCAGGAAAAGATCATCAACGTGCCTGGCGCGGAGATGACGGGCAAGCGGGGCGGCATCCATAACTCGGTGACGCGCGCCGTGCCCAAGCCGACGCACATGATCGGCGGCTACGCCCAGCTGGCGTACGGTTTCAATTACTACGGCACGGTGGGCTCCAACCGCGATGAATTCGTATTGGTGCGCAAGATGAACAAGGTTGACTGGCTCGAAGGCCCGTTGCAGGAAGAAGGAGCATAGTATGAAAATCAGAGCGCAAATCGGCATGGTGCTGAACCTGGACAAGTGCATCGGCTGCCACACCTGTTCCGTCACCTGCAAGAACGTGTGGACCAGCCGCGATGGCGTCGAGTACGCATGGTTCAACAACGTGGAAACCAAACCAGGCATCGGCTATCCGAAGCAGTGGGAAAACCAGGACAAGTGGAATGGCGGCTGGCGCCGCACGGACGCGGGCAAGATCGAGCCGCGCCAGGGCAGCCGTCTGAAAATCCTGGCCAATATCTTCGCCAACCCGAACCTGCCCGCCATCGACGAGTACTACGAACCGTTCACCTACGACTACGAGCATTTGCAAAGCGCGCCGCTGTCGCAGACGCCGCCGACGGCCCGTCCGATCTCCGTGCTGACGGGGAAAAAGATGGAGAAAATCGAGTGGGGTCCGAACTGGGAAGATGACCTGGGCGGCGAATTTGCCCAGCGCAGCAAGGATAAGCTGTTCGACAACATGCAAAAGGAGATGTACGGCACCTTCGAAAACACCTTCATGATGTACTTGCCGCGCCTGTGCGAGCATTGCCTCAATCCGACGTGCGTGGCGTCTTGCCCGTCCGGCTCCGTGTACAAGCGCGAAGACGACGGCATCGTGCTGATCGACCAGGACAAGTGCCGCGGCTGGCGCATGTGCATCTCCGGTTGCCCGTACAAGAAGATTTACTACAATTGGTCGTCCGGCAAGGCGGAGAAGTGCACCTTCTGCTTCCCCCGCATCGAAGCGGGCCAGCCTACCGTGTGCTCGGAAACGTGCGTGGGCCGTATCCGCTACCTGGGCGTGCTGCTGTACGACGCCGACAAGATCGAGGCCGCCGCCTCCGTGCCGCAAGAGCAGGACCTGTACCAGGCGCAGCTTGATCTGTTCCTCGATCCGCACGACCCGGCCATCATCGCCGAGGCGCGCCGCCAGGGCATCCCCGACCTTTGGCTGGAAGCTGCTGTCAAGTCGCCCGTCTACAAGATGGCCGTCGAGTGGAAAGTGGCGTTCCCGCTGCATCCCGAATACCGCACCTTGCCGATGGTGTGGTACGTGCCACCGCTGTCGCCGATCCAGGCGGCGGCCGAATCGGGCAAGCTGGGCGTCAACGGCATGCTGCCGGACACGCAAAGCCTGCGCATTCCGGTGCAGTACCTGGCCAATTTGCTGACGGCCGGCGACCAGCCGCCCATCGTCACGGCGCTGGACCGCATGCTGGCCATGCGTGCCTACATGCGCAGCAAGACCGTCGAGAAGGTGGAAAACCTCACGGTGCTCAAGCAAGTGGGCTTGAGCAAGGCGCAGGTGGAGGATATGTACCACATCATGGCCATCGCCAATTACGAAGACCGTTTCGTCATTCCCAGCAGCCACAAGGAAATGGCCGAGGACAGCTTCAACGAGAAGGGTTCGTGCGGCTTCAGCTTCGGCAATGGCTGCTCGGACGGCAGCAGCGAGCCGACCTTGTTCGGCAAGAAAAAACACGGTTCGGCCATCTTCATGCAGATGCCGAAGTCGCGCAAAACGGCGCCTGGCGCCTAAGGAGCTGATATGGAACACGCTATGCATCACTACCAAATCCTCTCGCGCCTGCTGCTGTATCCGGAGCCGGAGCTGATCGCCCACCTGCCGCAGCTCGATGCCGCGCTGGCGGCGGTGCCGGAACAGCACGCGCTGTTGCTGCCCTTGCTGGCGCACCTGGAAAGCAGCAGCCTGATCGACCTGCAGCAGCAGTACGTGGCCACGTTCGACCGCAATCCGTCGCACTCGCTGCACCTGTTCGAGCATATCCACGGCGAATCGCGCGACCGGGGCCAGGCCATGGTCGACCTGATGGAGGAATACAAGCGCCATGGCCTGCAAATGGTGGGCGACGACTTGCCCGACTTCGTGCCGCTGTTCCTGGAATTCCTGGCGCAGCTCGACGAGGCGGCATCGACACCGCTGCTGGGCGACGCCGTCCACGTGCTGGCGCACATCGGCCGCAAGCTGACGGTCAACGGCAGCCCGTATGCGCCCGTCTTCACCTTGCTCGAACGCCTGAGCCCCGTGGCGGCAGAAATGCTGGCCGAACCGCCGGTGCGCGACATGGATGAAGCGCTGGAAACCTTCGGTCCCGGTGCGGACGGCGTCGAGCCGTTGCTGCGCCAAGGTCTGGGCCAGGTCGCGGGCGGCGTCCATCCCGTGCATTTTCACCCGCAGCCGCGGCGCGCCGCCTGAATGGCAGCCTGCGCCCGCATGAGGAGAGTACATCATGAGTAATTACTTGCATCAATTTGTGTATGGCATTTATCCATACATCGCGCTGGCCATCTTTTTCCTGGGTAGCCTGATCCGTTTCGACCGCGAACAATATACGTGGAAGTCCGATTCCAGCCAGCTGCTGCACCGCGGCAGCCTGCGCCTGGGCAATATCCTGTTCCACATCGGCATCATCGGCCTGCTGTTCGGCCATGCGGCCGGCTTGCTGACCCCCATCTGGGTGTGGGATACCCTGGGCGTGTCGCATAGCCTGAAACAGGGCGTGGCCATGGCGGCCGGCGGCATCATGGGCGGCCTGTGCCTGGCCGGCCTGCTGATCCTGCTGGTGCGCCGCTTTTCCAATGACCGGCTGCGCGCCGTCACCACGGCCGGCGACAAGCTGGTGATGGTGTGGATTTTGCTGACATTGCTGCTGGGCCTGTCCTCTATCTTCGTCTCGGCTTCGCACATGGATGGCCACATGATGGTCTTGCTGATGCACTGGGCGCAGCACATCGTGACCTTGCGCGGCGACGCCGCCAGCTTCATCGTCGATGCGCCGCTGGTGTTCAAGCTGCACCTGTTCATGGGCATGTCGCTGTTCGTCATCTTCCCGTTCACCCGACTGGTGCACGTATGGAGCGGCTTTGGCGCAGTCGCTTATCTGGGCCGTGCCTATCAACTGGTGCGCCGCCGTTAAGAAAGGAGTCAGTCATGGGAATTTCCGTCAATGGCATCGATATCGACGATGCCGACATCGCGCAGGAACTGCCGCATCACGACAGTGCTGGCAATCCGCTGAAGCAGGCCGTGCATGAACTGATACTGCGCCGGCTGCTGCAAGACGAGGCCGAACGCCTCGGCGTGCAGGGCGACAGTATGGACGACCGCATCGAAGCGTTGTTTGCGCAGGAAGTGCGCGTGCCGCCCGCCGACGATGCGGCTTGCCGCACCTTTTATGCGCAGCGCCCGCAGTTGTTTTGCAGCGGCGCGCTGGTCGAGGCGCGCCACATCCTGTTCCAGGTGACGCCGGAAGCGCCCCTGGAGCTGCTGCGCACGACGGCGCAAGCCGTGCTCGACGCCCTCAAACTGGCGCCAGAACGCTTCGGCGAACTGGCGGCGCAGTATTCGAACTGCCCGTCGGGCGCCCTTGGGGGAAATTTGGGCCAGCTGTCGCCGGGCCAGAGCGTGCCGGAATTTGACGCGCTGCTGTTCCGACTGGAAGAGGGCGTGCTGGCCGGTCATTTGCTGGAAACGCGCTTCGGCTATCACATCGTGCAGGTGCTGCGCCGCGTCGAAGGCCAGGCCATTGCCTACGAAGCGGTGCAGGCGCAGATCGCCGACCGCCTGTCGCGCGCCGCGTGGCAGCGGGCCGTGCACCAGTATCTGCACTTGCTGGTGGGGCGCGCCGACATCGCCGGTATCGAACTGGAAGGCACAGCCAGTCCGCTGGTTCAGTAAGTAGAAATGCGTAGGCCGAAAGGCGTAGGCCGCTAGGCCTTCTGGGGCACAGCCAGATCGTGCCCCAGCCTTTACAATCACGGAAGAATCAGGAGTAGTGTCATGGCTAGCGTCAAGTTGCAGGACCGTTTTGGCCGTTCGATCGATTATGTGCGTCTGTCCGTCACAGACCGCTGCGATTTGCGCTGCAGTTATTGCATGCCCAAGGGCTTTCGCGGCTTCGAGGAGCCGAAGGACTGGCTGACGTTCGACGAGATCGAGCGCCTGCTGGGTATTTTTGTTCGCCTCGGCACGCGCCGCGTGCGCCTGACGGGCGGCGAGCCCCTGTTGCGGCGCAACCTGCCGGCACTGGCGCAGAAGCTGTCCGCGCTGCCCGGTTTGCAGGACTTGTCGCTGTCGACCAACGCTACCCAACTGGGCAAGCATGCCGTGGCGCTGCGCGCGGCGGGCGTGGACCGCATCAACGTCAGCCTGGACTCTTTGGACCGCGCCTGCATGCAGCAGATCACGGGGCGCGACAGCCTGCAACCGATTTTAGATGGCCTGATGGCGGGCAAGGCGGCCGGTTTCGACCCGATCAAGATCAATATGGTGGCCATGCGCGGCGTCAATGACGGCCAGATCGAGGCCATGGCGGCGTTCTGCATCGAGCAGCAGTTCATCTTGCGCCTGATCGAAGCCATGCCCATGGGCAGCACGGGCCGCAATGCCTGCTACATGCCGCTGGGCCCCGTGCGCGAGCGCCTGGCAGCCCGCTTTGGCCTGGTGCCGCAGGCGATGGAGCTGGGTGGCGGGCCGGCGCGCTACATGGCGACAGCCGATGGACGCTCGAGCATCGGCTTCATCACGCCCATGTCGCAGCATTTCTGCGCCAGTTGCAACCGGGTGCGCTTGTCCGTCGATGGTACCCTGTACCTGTGCCTGGGCCAGGAAGAAAAATTCGCCTTTGGCCCCATGCTGCGCGGCGGGGCCACGGATGCGGAGATCGAATCGGCGATCCGCGCCGCCATCGAACTCAAGCCGCAGCAGCATGATTTCAATACGCAGCCGGACAAGATCGTGCGCTTCATGGCGCAGACGGGCGGCTAGGACGGACACCTGGCCAAACCTACTGCGCGGCGCGCTTTGCGGCCGGCGATGCTCACCGTACTGTAGTACGGTTGCGCTTCTCGGCCACAAATCACTGCCGCTCGCTACGGTTTTGCCAAGTGTCGTGGCGCCAAGGGCTGGCTTCTTAAAGCAAAAGGACCTATGAAATTCAAGGCGATGTTTTCCTCCTGGCAGAAACTGTCGACCAAGATCGTCGGCGCGCTGCTGCTCATGCTGGTGCTGGCTTTGAGCGCCATCGGCTGCACCCTGTTCCTGTCGTGGCAGCTCGAAGGCAGTTCGGCCGCTATCAATGAGACGGGCCGATTGCGCATGCAGACTTACCGCCTGACCCTGCTGCTTGCCAGCGACGCCCGCGAGCAGGCGCGCCAGCAGGTGCTGCTGATCGACGAGACCCTGGCCAAGATCGGCCACGGCGACCCGCAGCGCCCCTTGTTCCTGCCCCCCAGCACCGCCATCAAGTCCGAATTCGAGCGCATCGGCACCGCCTGGCGCGGCGCCTTGCGTCCGGCCGCCCTGGCCGCCGATTCCACCGCGCGCGCGCGCCAGTTCGGGCATGACGCCGATACCTTCGTCGGCCAGGTCGATCAATTGGTGCGCCTGATCGAGCACGATAGCGAACAGCGCACCTTCTGGCTGCGCGCCTCGCAGCTGATCCTCGTCGGCATGGCCGTCATCGGCACGGTCAGCATGATTTACCTGATGTTCATGCTCATCATCGAACCCGTCACGCGCCTGCGCCTGGGCATGCAGCGCATGAAAGAGCGCGATTTCAGCGTGCGCCTGGCGGTCGAAAGCAATGACGAATTCGGCCAGCTGGCCAGCGGTTTCAACCAGATGGCCGACCGCCTGCAGGCGCTGTACGGCAACCTGGAAGAGGGCGTGCGCAGCAAGACGGCCACCCTAGAATACCGCAACCGCGAACTGGCGCTGCTGTACGAAAGCGCCGCCTTCCTGCAGCGCCCGCAGCCCCTGGAAGACATTTGCGGCGGCTTCATGCAGCGCATCGTCGATTATTTCGAGGCCGACGGTTCCACCGTGCGCGTGCTCGACGCCGAGCGCGGCAACCTGCACATGGTGGTGCACCACGGCCTGTCCGAAGAACTGGTGGCGTCCGAGCATTGCCTGAAGGTGGGCGACTGCCTGTGCGGCACGGCCGTCGAGATGAAGGTGGCGAAGGTGCATGACATGCGCCGTATCGACAAGGCGCACGAGCTGCGCTGCCACCGCGAGGGCTTTGCCACGGTCTCCGTCTTCCAACTCCACGCGCATGAACAGCACCTGGGCTTCTTCAATCTGCATTTCCGCCATGCGCGCGTGTTTTCCACGCGCGAACTGGCCTTGCTGGAAACCCTGGGCCAACTGCTGGGCATCGCGCTGGAAAACCTGCGCCTGGCCGCGCGCGAGCGCGAAATGGCCATTTCCGAAGAGCGCAACCTGGTGGCGCAGGGCCTGCACGACAGCATCGCGCAAAGCCTCAATTTCCTCAACCTGCAAGTGCAGATGCTCGACGACTCCGTGCGCAATGCCCGTTTCGACGAGGTGGCGGGCATCGTGCCGGCCCTGCATGCGGGCGTGAAGGAAAGCTACGAGGACGTGCGCGAGCTGCTGGCCAACTTCCGCAGCCGTTTGATGGAGGATGACCTGATCGGCTCCCTGCGTGCGGCGGTGGACAAATTCCGCCGCCAGACGGGCATCGAGGCCGAGCTGCTGGCCGACGTCGACGGCGCGCCATTCCCCCGCGAGCAGCAATTGCAGTTATTATTCATCGTGCAGGAAGCGCTATCGAACATCCGCAAGCACGCCCAGGCCAGCCACGTCGAGGTGCGCCTGGCCGATCACCAGGATTTCAGCTTGACGATCAGCGACAATGGCATCGGCTTCGATACGTGCGCCGTGCTGGAAAAGGGCGACAGCCATGTCGGCATCCATATCATGCGCGAGCGCGCACAACGCATCGAGGCCACCTTCGACGTGCATGCCTGTCCTGGCGGCGGCACCACCGTCGAACTGCATCTGTCGCGCGAGCAGCGCCGCGCCGCCTAAGCAACTATCTGAAAGTACAAAAAATGGAGACTCCCGATAAACCGATCACCGTCATGCTGGTGGACGACCACGCGCTGTTCCGCAGCGGCATACGCTCGCTGCTGCAGCGGCATACGGACTTTTCCGTCGTGGGCGAGGCGGCCGATGGCGTGGAAGGCATCAAGCGCGCCATCCAGCTGCAGCCCGACGTGGTGCTGCTGGACCTGAACATGGCCGGCATGTCCGGCGTCGAAGCGCTGCAGCTGATGCAGCAAGACTGTCCCGACACGGCCATCGTCATGCTGACTGTGTCGGAAGACGCGGAAGACCTGGCGACGGCCTTGCGCGCGGGCGCCTGCGGCTACCTGATCAAGAATATCGATGCCGATTACCTGGTGCGCGCCATCCGCCGCGCCGCCGCCGGGGAGGTCGTCATCGCCGAAGCCATGACGGGCAAGCTGGTGGCGCAGCTGCAGGCAGGCACGCGGCGCGAGGAACCCGTGTCGGAACTCGACAAGCTCACGCCGCGCGAAAAGGAAATCATCGATTGCCTGTCGCGCGGCGAGAGCAACAAGGGCATTGCCCGCACCCTCGACCTGGCCGAAAGCACAGTCAAGATCCACGTGCAGAACGTGCTGAAAAAACTCAAGCTCACCAGCCGCGTGCAGGCGGCCGTGTACGCGGTCGAACACCGCCAGGGCAAGTAGCCGGGTAGTGGCGGGCTGACCCGCCGGGTCAGACCCCATGGCTATTATTGCTAGTCCTTTTTGCCGATGGCCGTCCTTGCGCTTTTAAAGTAGTATATGGAATATATCTTTAAAAGCGAGCCCATCATGGCCATCACCCCGATCAGCGAACCATCTTCTACTCCCGCCGCCATCGGCGCGGCGCCTTGGCATGCCGGCCACGCCGTCTGGCAACTGGGTTTTCGCCCGTTTTACCTGCTGGCGGCCGTGTTTGCGGCCGTCAGCATTCCCCTGTGGCTGGCCAGCTATTTTGGCGTGCTGCCGGGCGGCCTGCAGGTGGGGCTGGGCTGGCATATGCATGAAATGGTATTCGGCTTCGCGCTGGCCGTCGTCGTGGGCTTCTTGTACACGGCGGGGCGCAACTGGACGGGCTTGCCCACACCGCACGGCGCCCGGTTGATGGCGCTGGTGGCGCTGTGGCTGGCGGGGCGCGTGGCCATGCTGTGCGGCCCCGGCTTCGTGGCGGCGCTGGTCGACTGGCTGTTCCTGCCGCTGGCCGCCTGGCCCCTGTACCTGGTGCTGCGACGCTCGGGCAATACGCGCAACCTGTTCCTCGTCGGGCTGCTGGCCTTGCTGGCGCTGGCCAATGGCCTGTTCCACGCGGCCGTGCTGGGCTGGTTGCCGCTGTCGCTGTTTGTGCCCGTGCAGGCGGCCATCTTCATCATCGTGCTGATCGAATCGGTGATCGGCGCGCGCGTGATCCCCATGTTTACCCGCAATGGCGCCCCTGGCAGCACGCCGGTGGCCAGCCCGCGGCGTGCCTTGATCGCCGTGGCCTGCATGGCGGCGGCAGCCATCGCGTGGCTGGCCGGCGCGCCAGCCTGGCTGACGGCGCCGCTGGCCTTCTGCGCTGCCGGCGTCTCGCTGGCCAATCTGCTGGCCTGGCAGCCGCATCTCACGCTGCGCGTGCCCTTGCTGTGGATTTTGCACCTGTCGTATGCGTGGATAGGCGTCGGCTTCGCACTGCTGGCGGCCGCCAGCCTGGGGCTGGTATCGGCCAGCGCCGCGTTTCACGCGCTGACGGTGGGCTCGATGGCGGGCTTGATCATCGGCATGATGACGCGCACCACCCTGGGCCACACGGGCCGTCCTTTGAAGGGTGGCAGGGCGGAAGCGGCGATGTACTGGCTGATCCAGCTGGGCGCGCTGGCGCGTCTGCTGGCCGCCGTCGGCCCTGCCTCGCTGTCCATGCCGCTGCTGCTGGCAGCGGGCGCCTGCTGGTCGCTGGCCTTTGGCCTGTATGCGTGCGTGTATGCGCCTTACCTGTGGCGCGCCAGGGTGGATGGCCGCGAAGGGTAGGCCGGTTTCAGGAAGGAAGGCAGAACAGTATTTTGCTGATTCTCAGCAGCAAACTACTGTAGCAGACCATGGCGCTTCCCGAATTTTCATGTTGACAAGTTTGTTATTGGCACGGGTGTCTGTGCCGTGAATGCGGCAACGGCCTCGATGGCTTGCGCCAGCGCCTGTTCCAGTGCATCGAGGGCGGCGGCGGCATCGTCGCCCGCGTGCAGCAGCTGTTCGGCTTGCTGGGCCGCATGCAGGGTGGCTGGCAGGGCCAGGCTGCCGGCCACGCCCGCCAGCTTGTGCGCCAGCGCGGCGGCGTCGCTGCGCGCATCGGCCGCCAGCAGTGCGCGCATGGTGCCCACCGTATCGCTGTAGGTGAGGCCAAAGCGCGACAGGTGCTGGCGGTAGGGCGCTTCATCGAGCCATTGCGCCATTCCTTGCGCCAGGTCGATCGCGGGCGCCGCGCCGCTCGCCCCAGAGAGCGTCGCCTCTTCGGCCACGGCCGGCGGCAGGGCTGGCAGCCCTTGCGCATGGCGCCGGTGCGCGCGCGCGATCAGGGCGATGGTCTGCGGCACGTCGAACGGTTTGCTGACGAAATAGTTCACGCCCGCTGCCATTGCTGCCGCGCGCTGGGTTTCGAAGGCGCCGGCCGTCAGCGCCACCACGGGCAAGTCCTGGAACTGCGGCAACTGGCGCAGCGCGCGGGTCGCCTGCAAGCCATCCATGACGGGCATCTGCACATCCATCAGCACGATGTCGGCGTCGGCGGGGTGGGCCAGCAGCCAGTCCAGCGCTTGCTGGCCATCGCAGGCAAACGAGGGCAGGGCGCCCTGGTCGCACAGGATATGCCTTACCACGTCGCGGTTGATTTCGCTGTCGTCGACCACCAGCACGCGCACGCCGGCCAGCTGGCGCTCTTCTGGCGCAACAAGGTTGGCATCCGGACCGGCGGCCCTGGCGCGCTGCTGGCGTGCCTCCATCGTCGCGTTATACAGGCTGGAAGCGGTCACCGGTTCGTTGAGGATGGCATCGGCGGCATCTGCCGGGTCGGTGCTGCGCCGCGCCGGCGCTGTCGCTGGCGCGCCGCTGGCTGTCAGGATGACGACGGGGCAGGCCTGCGGCGGCAAGTACTCGCGCAGCGCGCGCGCCGTGGTTTCGCCATCCATGTCCGGCATGCGCGCGGCCAGCAGGATGACGCCGGGCCGCGCGCCGTCGGCGCAGGCCAGCGCATAATCGAGTGCCGCCTGGCCGCCGGATACGGCATGCACGCTCCAGCCCAGGCTTTGCGCCATGGCGGTCACGGCGCCGCGCGTGTCTGCCTTGCCATCGGCCAGCAAGACATGCAAGCCCTGCATGTCGGGCGAGGACGGGGCTTTGGCGGGCATCAGTTGCAGCGGCAGGGTGAAACTGAATGCGCTGCCCTGGCCCAGGCCGCTTGTCAGGCGCAGCGAGCCGCCCATCAGGCGCACCAGCTGGCGGCAGATGGTCAGGCCCAGGCCCGTGCCGCCGAAACGGCGCGTGGTGGAGGTATCGGCCTGGGCGAAGGCGGAAAAGATCGCCTCCTGCACCTCGGGAGCGATACCGATGCCCGTGTCGCGCACGCAAAAGCGCAGCACCGCGGCATCGCCGTCGCGGCTCTCCAGTGCGCTCGTCAGCTCGACCGTGCCCTGGGTGGTGAATTTGACGGCATTGCTGGTCAGGTTGACCAGCACTTGCTCCAGCCGCAGCGCGTCACCCATCACCTGGTCGACGCCATCGGGCAGCGGCCCGATCCGTACCTCAATCGGCTTGTCATGCGCGGCCACGCCCATGCTGGCGGCAATCTTCTCGATCACCTCGGCCAAGCGGAACGGCGCCTGTTCGATGGTCATGTGGCCTGCCTCGATTTTCGACACGTCGAGCACGTCGTTGATGATGCCCAGCAGGGACTGGCCGGCAGCGCGGATCTTGCGCGCCATCGGCAGCGCTTCGCCATCGAAGCCGTCCCTTTCCAGCAGCCAGGCCATGCCCAGGATGGCGTTCAGCGGCGAGCGGATTTCATGGCTCATGTTGGCGAGGAATTCCGCCTTGCTGCGGTTGGCCGCTTCGGCCGCGTCGCGCGCCAGCAGCATGGCCTCTTCGGCCTGCTTCTGCGCGGAAATATCCTGGGCAAAGATCAGGGTGGCCGGTCCATCCTTGAGCAGCACGCGCGTGGTGGTCTTGAACATGGGCACAGGCAGGCCCTGCTTGCCCAGGCCGACCGCCTCGAACACCTGTTCGCTGGGCGAGTCCGCCTCGATCAGCGCTTCGTTGACGGCCAGCGCCGCCAGCGATGGCGCGGAAATCATGGCGGACCAGGGCAGGCCGTTCAGATTGTCTTTCAGCGTGTAGCCGTGCAGCCTGCGGTAGCGGGGATTCGAGTAAATGAAGCGGCCGTGGCGCAGGATGGCGATGGCCACCGGCGCATCTTCGATCAAGGTGCGAAAGCGCGTTTCGCTATCGGAAACGGCTTGCATGGCCTGGCGCTCCCTTTCCTGTTCCGCATGCCAGGCGGCCTGCTGCAGCCGCCGCCGCTGGCTCCAGAACAGCAGGCTGGCCCCGGCCAGCGCCAGCATCGCAAAGGAGAAAATGTAGCCCAGCGCCTGGCGCCGCAGCGGGGCGGCGATGGCCGCTTCTTCGCGGCTCAGGCCGATGAAGAGGGCGCGGTCCATGTGCAGCGCCGGGGGGGCAATTGTCGCCATGGCCATGACGCGGGGCGCGGCGGAGACGCCGGGAATCTCGACGCCGCTCAGTACGCCCGCCTGATAGCCGCTGTCGCGAAAGCGCCGCAGGAAGCTGCCGGGGATGTCCATATTGCCGCCATTGGCAGTGCTGGCCGGATAGTTCAGAAACTGCTGGCCGTCGGCATGCAGCACCACAGCCCAGACGTCGGCGGCGTACATGGCGGTGCGGAACTTGGCCGTGAAGTATTCGGGGGCGAAGGTGGCCACCACCACGCCGGCAAAGCGGCCTTGCCGGTCCTGCACCATGCGCGACGCCGTGATGACCAGGTCGCCTTTGAAGGAGCGGAAGGGCGCCGAGATGTACAGCATGCGCGCATCGGGGGCGTCGCGCGCCGTCTGGAAGTAGCCGCGGCGCGACAAATCCTGGTCGGCCAGTTCCGGGATATTGGTGGCGACCGGCTTGCCTTGCGCATCGATGACCAGCATGGTGCGCACGCCCGGCATGGCGTCGACCAGTGCGGCCAGGCGCCGGGGCAGGGCTTGCCCTGCATCGGGCGTGGCGCCGGCGGCCAGATAGTCGCGGATCACGCCGCCGAGCACCAGGTTGGTCGCCTCCAGGTCGACTTCGATATTTTTTGCCAGCAGCGCCGTCAGCACGCTCAGGCGCTCGCGTTCGGCCTGGTCATGCCGCGTGGCTTCGGCCAGGTGCGCATAGGCGAGGGCGGCAGCGACGATCAGCAGCCCGAGGAGCAAGAACAGCCATTCGATCCATTGTCTGCGCACCGCCGCCGCATCTGTGTGATAGCTCATATGGCGATGCTATACCCGATAGGGATGGAGAACAACTTTTGCGCACAACTATGCAGGTGATAGTGTGGTCAATTTGCCGCCCAGCGACAGTGAACCTCATTGCTTTTATGGAGGTTGTTGTAGTGAGTGCCGGCCGGTGGCGTAGTGCCTGCTAGCGCGCCAGCCAGTGCTCGACCATCGCGCGCAGCTGGGCGGCCGTAAACGGCTTGGACAGATAGTCGTCCATGCCGGCCGCCGCGCAGCGCTGGCGGTCGTCGTCGGTGACGCCGGCCGTGAGGGCGATGACGGGCAGGCGCGGCGCGCCGCTGGCCGCTTCGCGGGCGCGCAGGGCCTGGCACGCCTGGTAGCCGTCCATGACGGGCATCATGCAGTCCATCAGGACCAGGTCGTATCGCTGTTCGGCCAGGGCTTGCAGGCCCTGCGCGCCGTTCTCCGCCGTGTCGATGCTGTCGCCGCGCCCGCCCAGCTGCAGGCACACCAGCTGCCGGTTCAGCGCCGTATCCTCGACCAGCAGGATGCGTGCGCCCGGCGCCGATGCCGGGGCAGGCGCGCAGGCGGATGGCGGCATTTTCTCTGGTTCCGGCGCCTGGGCCGCCATGCCGGCCATGGTCGCATTCGCCGCTTCCGCGCGCGCCTGCAACACCAGCGCCAGGGCCGCGTCGCGCTCCTGGCGCCGCAGCAGGGCCATGATCAGCGCGATGGCCCCGGCCAGCAGGAGCAGGCTGACCACGGCCGTGCCGCCCATGGTGCGCAGCATGGACCGCCAGCCCGCCAGGTAGACCTCGTCCGTCACGCTCACGTTGATGGCCAGCGGATAGTCGCGCACCAGGCGTATACCGGCCAGGCGGTCGGCCGCGCGCGGCGAGTCCAGTTGCAGCACGCCATCGGTCTTGCCCTGTTCCAGCAGGCGGTAGGTGCTGCCCGTCAGGATGCGCTTGCCCATCATGGCGGGCAAGGCAGGCCAGCGGGCCAGCAGCGTGTAGTCGCTGCGGTACAGGGAAAAGGCCGTGTGTTCGCCGATGCTGGCGCTGTGGAAGAATTTGCTGAAGAAGTCGCACGACAGGCCGACCAGCACCACGCCCAGGAAGCGGCCGTCCGGCCCGCTGATGCGCCGGCTGATGTAGAAGATCCAGGCGCCATTGCCCTTGTTTTGCACGGGCGCGCTGACATGCATGCCGCCGTTGGGGTGGCGCCGGTGATACTCGAAGTAGTCGCGCTCGTCGAGGCGGATGGGCGGCGCGGGAAAGGCGCGGCTGAAGGCCAACACGGCCGCATCGCTGCCGACGATGGATACCACGTCCACTTGCGGCACGCCGCCGATTTGCTGCCGCAGCCTCTGCTGCATGGCCGGGGTGCCGATGGCGGCTGCCAGCGCGGCCGCGTCCGCAGGGGCAGCGGCATCAATGTCGTTGCTGACGCTGTCGAGCACCAGGCTGGCCGCCGTCATGCTTTGCGTCGTGTTTTCCGCCAGCAGCAGCGACAGCTTGGACAGGTCCTGTTTCCAGTCGTCGACGGCGTCGCGGTGCAGCAGCACGCCGGAGACGACGATGCACAGCGCCAGCAGGCCTACCAGCACCAGGCCCACGACGGCCACCGTGGTGCGCGGGCGATAGCGGTGCACCAGGCGCAGGATGGCCTGGCGTGCGCTCATGCCTGCGCGCCCGTGTAGTCAAGCATGCTGCGGCGTACCTCCTGCTCCACTGCGCCGACCAGCACTGTCGTTTCCGCCAGCCAGTCGGTTGCCGCCACGCCCTGGTGGCGCACCAGCTGTTCCAGTTCGGCCAGGCGCGCCACCAGGGCGCTGGCGCCCAGCAGGGCCACGGTGCCGCGCAAGGTATGGCAGCTCTGCACGACGGCTTGCGGCGCGCCGCCGCGCACGGCCTGTTCGATGCGCGCAAACATGGCCGGCGACGTATCGAGGTAGGTCTGTGACAGGGCGCGGAACATCTCCAGGTCGTGGCCGGTGGCCTGGAACAGCACGGCAGGATCGATGTGGCGATAGGCTGGCATGGCGGCTCCGAAGGGAGGGAAAAGCGGTGTTGGGCTACGCGGCCAGGCTGTTGCGCCGCGCATGGCCGGCGCAGCAGGCGCGCAGATAGCCGCGCAGTTCGTCGTAATTGACGGGTTTGGCAAAGAACACCACGCCGGGCGGCACGCCGCCGCGCTCTTCCAGTTCCTCCGGCGTCAGGCTCGACAGCATGGCGATGTGCATGTCCGCCAGCAGCGGGTCGGCCAGGATGGTGCGGATCACCTCGTAGCCGTCGATGCCTTCCATGATGATGTCGGCCAGCAGGATGTCGGGCTGGCCGCGGGCAATTTCCATCAGCGCCTGGTAGCCGTTTTCGCAAAAGCGCAAGCTTGCCTGCAAGCCCCATGAACCGATCTGCTTTTCATACAGCGCGCGTTCGATCGGATTGTCTTCGATGACCAGGATGGAGGGCGGGCGGCCCGATGGGGCGGCGCGGCTGGCGCGTGCCGCGCGCTGGTCCTGGCCCGGCTGGCCTGGATTGCCCTTGTAAGCCTCGACGGCCGCGAGGGGGATGCGCCGGTGGCCGCCCTTGGTCTTCCAGGCTTCGATCACGCCGGCCTCGACCAGTTGCTGCACCGATGTGACCGAGATGCCGAGGATTTCGGCGGCCTTTTGGGTAGTGCAAACGTCTGCAGTGTGCATGATGGGCTGTATGGTCGCGGATGAAGTTGATGGGAATGATACGCAATCGCGCTTAAAAAATCAATTTCAACGAATTAGATGAATTCACTAAAAACCTGGGCAGCGGCGGGACGGACCCGCGTACGCGTGCGGCAGGTGGCGGCATGGGCAGGCGGTTCGAGTATCTCGCGCCATTCGCTCCACTCGGCGTTGCTGTGGCGTAGCAGGGTTTCCATATGTTCCCCACCCAGACCGAGTAGCCGCGCGGCGGCCAGGGCCGGCCCGCGCGGCCCCGCGCCATTGCGCAGTATCAGGTCGGCGAAGCTGCTGGCCAGGTTCAGCAGCCAGGCCAGATCCGTCATGCGTCCGGCGCGCCTTAAACCGGGCGGCGTGGCATGGCAGAGTACGGCGTCGCACAGGATGTCCGGCATGCCCCAGCCCCGCATGAGCATGGCCGACAGCGCCAGCTGGTGGTGGCCGAAGCGCCGCGACTCGGCCCGCAGCAGCCGTACCCTGGCGGCATGGCCGTGCTGGCCCAGCAGCTGTGCATATTCCTGCGGATGCAAGGTGGCCAGGGCCAGTTGGCCGCAGTTGGCCAGCAAGCCGCAACTGTACAGCTCATCGGCCGGCGCCAGCTGCAGCGCATCGCCTGCCACGCGGGCGGCGCACGCCATGGCCAGCGAGTGCGACCAGTAGCGCTGCGCGTCGAAGTGCGCGCACGTGGCCGCTGGTATCGCGGCAGTGGAGAACGCCTGGCGCAGGGCGGGCAAGCCGATGGCCGCCAACATCGCGGCGTTGAGCGCCGCATGCCTGCGCTCGCCCGCTGGTACGCCGGCATTCGCCAGACCGATGACCTTGCCAGTCAGGGCCGGATCGCAGCCGAGTTGTTCTGCCAGCTCATCGAGCGGCACCTGCTGCTGGCACCGGGCCGCCAGCCAGTGGCCTCTACCGGCGGGTGAAGGCAGGATGGCGCCGTCGAGCAGGCGCGCCAGGTCGATGTGCGCGCTCATGGCCGGCTGCCGATGCCGCTGCAGTCATCGGCCTGCGCGGCGCCGGACGTTTGCAGGGCCGTGACGGCCCGCGACAGGGCATCGAGCGCCATCAGCAGTTCTGCGTGCAGGCGGCGCAGCGCGCCGATATCGTTGGAAAAGCCCGCATGCACGGCCTGGCGCGCCAGCGCCTGCAAGGGGAGCAGGCCCATGGCGTGACTGCCGTCGAAAATTTCCTGCGCCAGCACGCGTGCCGGCGCGGCCCGTTCGCAGCGCAGCGCATGAGCGATGCCGGCCAGGCGATCGCGCGTCTCGGCCACGAACAGGGCCAGAATCTCGCCCTGCAGGCGCCGGTCATAGCCGAACATGGCATCCAGGCGGGCCGCTTCGAATGGCGGCAAGTGCGCTGCCTTGGGCGCAGGCGGCGCGCTGTCAGCCACCTTGGCCGCTGGTGCCGTCTTGCGCATTTGCAGCAGCGCATGCAAATCGGCCGGCGCCGCGCGGCCAGTCTGGCGCCAGCGGGTGCGGCGCCACAGCAGAGCGGCCAGCAGCAACAGCAGACCTGTCAGCGCCAGCGCCGGGCGCATCAGCGAGAGGTCTTCGCAGCGAAGGAAGGGATGAATGGCGAGGAAGGCGTTCATGACAGTGCTCCACTGCGGTCTATGCAAGTGATTCGGCGTGATGGCGGATCTGAAATGCTGGGCTTGGATGCTTTTTTCATTTTACGATAATAATTTGTTTTATTCGAGAAATTTATTACTTATTTATTTTATTTAATGTTTTTATAAAAAACTATATGGTTGTGGCGTACTGGGCTGGCAGGTCGTGTATACAAAGCCATACGGCATGCCAAAGCCATACGGCATGCAGCGGGCATGCTGGCGTGTGGCACGCTTTGCCAATTAGTGAAAAAATGCAATATCCTTGATCGCCATCACATACGGTGCGCAGGCGCGTGCCGCCGACTGACTCTTGTAAAGGAGCATCATGACTGCCTCTGCCCGACCTGGACCCTTGCTTGTCATCACCGCAGTCATCTTCATCTTGCTGGGCCTGGCGCTCCTTGGGGGCGGCGCCTGGCTTGTCAGCCTGGGCGGCTCCTGGTATTACGTCGTGGCCGGCATCGGCATGCTCATCGCGGGCGCGCTCGTGTGGAAGGGGCGGCGCAGCGCCCAGCCTTTCCTCGCACTGCTGCTGTTCGCCACCCTGATCTGGTCCGTGATCGAAGTGAAGTTCGACTGGTGGCAATTGCTGCCGCGCCTCGATATCTGGTTCGCCGCCGCCGTCTGGCTGCTGCTGCCGTTCGTCGATCGCCGCCTCGCTCCGCCACTGACGGCCGGGGCGAAACCGCGCGACGCCGGCAAGAGCGCCCTGGCCGCCGCCGTGGTGCTGACGGCCGCCGTGGGGGTGTTCTCGCTGTTCCAGGATTACTACACCTTGCACGGCGAAGTGCCGGCCGAAAACATGGCGGCCGCGCCGCAAGGCGATTTCGCGCCCGGCGTGGCGCCCAACGACTGGGCCGCGTATGGCCGCTCCGGCTATGGCGACCGCTACGCGCCGGCCGCGCAGATCACGCCGGCCAACGCTGCGCAGCTGAAACAGGCGTGGGTCTACCACACGGGTGACTTCAAGGGGCCGAACGACCCGGGCGAGATCGCCAACGAAGTCACGCCCCTGAAAGTGAACGGCATGCTGTACCTGTGCACGCCGCATAACATCGTCATCGCGCTGGATCCGGACACGGGCAAGGAGTTGTGGCGCCACGATCCGAAGATCAACCGCGACGCGTCCAGCTACCAGCACATGATTTGCCGTGGCGTGGCCTACTGGGACGTCAACGCGGGCCGCGCCAAGGGCGACCCGGCGCCAGAAGCTGCCAGCATGGAATGCCCGCGCCGCATCTTCGCCCCCACCATGGATGCGACCCTGATCGCCGTGAATGCCGATACGGGTGAAGCGTGCAAGAGTTTTGGCGAAAACGGCGTGATCGGCTTGTACCACGGCATGGGCATGAAGAAGCGGGGCTTCTTGATGCCCACGTCGCCGCCGGCCGTGGCGCAAAACGTGGTGGTGATGGCCGCCAGCGTGACCGATAACTTTTCCACCGAAGAGCCGTCGGGCGTGATCCGTGGCTACGATCCCGTCACCGGCAAGCTGATGTGGAACTGGGATGCCTCGAACCCGGACGACACGGCACCGATTGCCGATGGCAAGACCTATACCAACAATTCGCCCAATTCCTGGGGCGTGTCCAGCGTGGATAAAAAGCTGGGCATGGTGTACATCCCGATGGGCAACGAAACGCCTGATACCTGGGGCGGCAACCGCAATCCCCATGGCGAGAAATACAATAGCGCCATCGTCGCGCTCGATCTTGCCACCGGCAAGGTGCGCTGGGTCTACCAGACCGTACACCACGATATCTGGGACATGGATATCGGCGGCCAGCCCACTCTGGTCGACATCGACACGCCGAAAGGCAGAGTTCCGTCCGTGGTCGCCACAACCAAGCGGGGCGACATCTATGTGATCGACCGGCGCGATGGCAACCTGGTGGTGCCGGCGCCGGAAAAACCGGTGCCGACGAACAAGCCCGCTCCGGGCGACCGTTTGTCACCCACGCAGCCGTTCTCGGCCCTCACTTTCCTGCCCGAGAAACACATCAGCGAAACGGATATGTGGGGCACCACGCCGTTCGACCAGCTGGCGTGCCGCATCATCTTCCGCCAGCACCGCTATGAAGGGCCGTTCACGCCGCAAACGGTGGCTGAAGGCAAGATCAAGGGCGCCATCATCTCGCCGGGACCCCTGGGCATCTTCGAGTGGGGCGGGGCGGCCGTCGATCCCGTGCGTCAATTGTTGCTGGTCAATCCAGACTATATGGGCTTCCTGGAACGCCTGGTGCCGCGCGCGCAAGCCAACGCGAAGGGTGGCACGGGTTCGGAAATGGGCTTGCAGCCGCAGACGGGCGTGCCGTTCGCCGTGGAAATCAAGCCCTTCCTGTCGCCACTGGGCTTCCCATGCCAGGCACCGCCGTGGGGCTATATCGCCGCCGTCGATCTGCGCACCATGAAAAAAGTATGGATGCACAAGAACGGCACTACGCGGGACAGCGCGCCCGTGCCCATCTCCTTGCCGCTGGGCGTGCCCAGCCTGGGCGGCATCAGCACCACGGGCGGCGGCGTGGCCTTCCTCAGCAGCACGCTCGACTACACCATCCGTGGCTACGACGTGCGCAACGGCAAAACCGTGTGGAAAGCCCGCCTGCCGGCCGGTGGCCAGGCTACGCCGATGAGTTACGTGTCAGACAAGACGGGCAAGCAATATGTGGTGGTGATGGCCGGTGGCCACGGTTCGCTGGGTACGAAGATGGGCGATAGCCTGGTGGCGTTTGCTTTGCCGGATGAGGCTGTGGAAAAGAAAAAGTAGGCAGGTGAGGGCGCCGGGAAGTGCCGGGATCGGACCCTGAGGGGCTGATCCGGGCACTTTGCTTTTGGCTTATTGGGCCGCCAATCCCAGCTTCAAGCCCACCAGCTTGCCTGGCGCGGCCTCGGTTTTTTCCGGCGCGCCCGCGCTGACCCTGGCCGCCGGCGTGCCGTCCTGCTGCAGGGCGGCCAGAATCGCTGCGCTGCGCTGGCTGCCCAGCTTGCTCAAGGCGTCGGCAGGCAGGGGCTGTTTGGCTTCCAGCTGTTCGCGCAAGCCGTTGTAGAAGGCAGCCGTATCGGCCACTTGCGGCTCTCCCTCGATCAGCTTGCCCAGGCGTTGCAAGACGGGGATTTTTGTTGCCGCCGGAGCGGAGGCGGCAGCAGAGGCGGCCGCTGCCGCCGCTGTGGCAGGTACGGCCGACTCCGCCGCCTTCTTCTGCTTGTCCAGCTCGGCCTTGCCGAAGCGTTCGCCGTACAGCTCGCGCAGGGCGCCCCGTATCTTGCGTTCGCCCAGGTTCAAGGGGCCCGGTTCTTCTCCCGCTTCGAGCTTGATGCCAGCCTTGGCGGCGACGGCGCGGCGCACGGCCTGGGCGCGCAGGGCGGCCCCGTCCGTGTCGCTGTACTGGCCCGGCACGGCCAGCGTCAGCTGTTCGCGTTTGGCGAGGATTTGCGCCACTTGCTTGAGCTTTTCCCGCTCGGGCGGCAGTAGCACGGCGCTGCCCGCATCGAAGTCGATGGATTCGAGCTTGTCGGCGCTGATGCCCAGCAAGTTGCCCAGCGCGCGGAACGGCGCCGTGACGATTTTCGTCAGCACATTGCCCACGGCTTTCCAGATCAGGGCGCCATAGCTGAATTGCGGGTCGTTCATGTCGCCGGAGACGGGCAAACCGAGGTCGATGCGCCCGTCGCTATCCTTGAGGATGGCCAGCGCCAGTTCCAAAGGCAGTTTCAAGGCGTCCGGGCTGTCGATGCGCTCGCCCAGAGTCAGCTTGTCGAGCACGATCTGGTTGGTGCCATCGAGCTGGCGGTTGCGCACCTTGTACTGCAAGTCCAGCGAAATCTTGCCTTCGGCCACTTTGTAGCCGGCGAACTTCATCGTGTACGGCGAGGCGGAGACCATGTCGACGTTCTTGAAGACCACGTTCAAGTCCGTGTTGTCGGTCGGGGCGAACGGGTTCAGCTGGCCACGCACGCGGGCCAGGCCGAATTCGTCGATGCGGCCGTCGAGTTCGATCTGGCTGCGCGCATCGCGCCTGGTCGACAGGCCCGTGACGACGCCATTGAGTTCATAAATCTTGGCGGCGAACTGGGGCCGCAAGCTGAGGTCGGCAAAATCCAGCTTGGCGTTTTGCAGGCGCACGCGGCGCACGCGCACGGGGAAGGCGGCGTCCGCTGCTGGCGTAGCGGCGGCAACGGGGGGCGCAGCGCGCGCAGTAGCCGGCTCTGGCGCCTTCACCAGCAAGCGCTGGGCATTCAGGCTGCGGTCGTTTTCGATGATCAGCTGGGCGTTTGCTTCGACCACGCGCAGCTCCGGGATGTCGACCAAATCGGGGCCCACGCTGGCCGTCAGCTTGTCGGCGCGCACGCTTTTCCACGAGGCGAAGCGCTTGCCATCCGTTTCATTGAGCACCAGGCCGGCAATATCCACGCCGCCCACATAACGTACTTTTGGCGCTTGCGGCGCGCCGCCGCCCGTCGTCAGGCGGCCGCTGCCGGAAAGGGTGCCGCCCGCCAGCTTCAGTTTGATATGCTGCGCCAGCAAAGGTTGCACGGGGGCCAGGGTCAGCTGCTTCAGATTCAGCTGTGCATCGACGGCGCCCGTGCCCGGCACGAACTTGCCATTGGCCGTGAGCAAGCCGCCTTCGCGCAAGCCCACGCCCAGCTCGAATGGCAGCGCCTGGTGCATGTCGTTGCTGACGTTGTGCAGGGACAGGCGTGCATCCTGCAACGTGCCCTTGATGCCAGTGCCCTCATCGTCGAAACGGGCGCCGAACTTGCTCAGTTCCACCTTGTCTACCTTGGTGGACCACGGCGCGGACGGCGCATTCTTGGCAGAGTCGGTTTTGCCGGAGGCAAACACGGGCAGCTTTTGCGCAATCGCAAATTCGCCCTGGCGGTTGCGCGCCAGGTCGATCTGCGCGCCGCTGGCCGTCACGGCGCCCAGGTGCACGGTATGGGCCGCCAGGTCGATCTTGCCGTCTGTAAAGCCCAATTGGGCCAGCTTGAACGGGGTTTGCGCGCCCCGCTGCATGGTCAGATCGGCCAGGCTGAAACTGGCGCCATCGAGAATGATGCTGGTTCCCGCCTGGGCCTGCTGCAAGGCCAGTTGCAGATTCAGTTGCAGCTGTCTGGCGCTCAGCTGCAAAGCGGGCGAGACGGTTTCATCGATGGCCGACACGTCCACATTGGCCAAGGCCAGCTGATGCAAGTCCACTTTCCACTTGCCAGGCTTGGCTGGTGCGGCCGGCGCGGCGGCGGCCGATGCTGAAGGTGCAGGATTGCCCGGTAGCATCAGGTTCGCCACGTCGATCTCGCCCTTGCTGTCGCGCCGCACGGCCACCTTGCCGCCGTACAGATTGACTTTATCCACCGTGACGCTCTGGCGCGCCAGGTCCACGTTCACGCCGGCGACGCCCAAGGTGCTCAGCGACGTAAACGGTACACCCTTGCCATCTTGCCCCAGCGCCAGGTCGCGCAAGGCCAGGCCCGCGCCTGTGACAGTCGCTTCCAGCGTGCCGTCGGCATAGGAAAAGGCGTAGGGCAGGCGCGCCGACAGCTTGCCGCTGGTCACCGTGGCGCGGGTATACGCTTTCAAATACGCGGCCAGGCCGGGCAGGGAAGCGTCGTTCAGTATCAGTTCGCCTTCGCCACGGATGGGGCTGAGTGAGGCCGTGCCGCGCCAGTGCAGCTTGCCGCCGCGCGCCGCGTCCGCGCTGAGGCTGTAGCTGCCGTTGGCGTCGGGCAGGGTGGAGATATTGTCGAGCGTGAAGTTGATCGGCGTGAAGTTGTCCGCATAGCCGGCCTTTTGATCTTGCCAGTCCACTTTGCCTTGCTCCAGCGCAAAGTGGGCAATGACGAGGCGCGGCATGCCGCCGTCGCTCTTTTCCGGATGCTTGCGTTGCCAGGTGGCCAGCACTTCGGCCAGGTTGAACTTGCCGTCTGGCGTGATGGTCAAATGCGTCTGTGGCGCCGTGATGCGGATTTCTGCCAGGCTCCAGGCGCGGCGCACGATGGATTTCCATTCCAGTTGCACGGCCAGCGCACCGATGGACAGCAGCGGCGCATCGCTCTTGCCATCTGCGCTGGCCGCTTCCTTGAAAGCGATCTGGTGCGCTTCCAGGCGCAAGGTATACGGGTTGAAGCGCACCTCGCCTATGCTGGCCTGGCGCGACAATTCCTTTTCAGCAAATTTGGGTAACTGGTTTTTGATGACGTAGGGCACCAGCCAGAAGCCGGCCGCGCTGTAGGCGGCCAGGGCGCAGCCTGTGCCGACGGCCCAGCGCTGCCAGCGTTTCCAGCGAAATGTTTTCGTCTGCACGCTTTTGTTGTCGATTGTGTTCACGAACTGACCTTTTGATCTTGTTGAGCGGCGCATTCTGCGCGCGGTGACTGTCAGTATGCCTCTTTGCGGCCTCGTCTGCAAAATCCAAACGTGTTCAAGTGATAACAGATGCCAGAGGGAGCTTGTTTCTTCTGTAAAACTCACACAAACTCACCATTACTTGATAATGATTCTCATTATCGGTATCATGTTCGCTAACCGTAAGTTTCCATTTGTACATATTTCCTCATTGAAAGCCCGATGTCATGCCTGTCGTCTCTCCTCGCACCCGCTTACTTCCACTCGCTGCAGCTTTGTCGCTGGCCTTCGCTTCCCACGCCGCGCTGGCGGCCAATGAGGCCAATGGCCAGGACGACCTGACGGCTGGCGATGCGAAAGTCATGCAAGCCGTGCAAGTGACGGGCGCACGCGCACAAGGTCTGGTGCCCGTCACCACGGAGGCGGGAAGCTTTCGCGGCGCCAACATCATGGACGTGCCGTCGACCGTCAACGTGATTACGCGCGAATTGCTGGAGCAGCAAGCCGTGTCCGGCCTGTACGATGCCGTGCGCAATACGGCTGGCGTGACGCGCCAGCAAAACGGCGGCGAGACCTGGGATCAATTGGTGATACGCGGCATCGCCGTGGAAAACCGCACGAATTACCGCCTCAACGGTTCCATGCCCATCATGAATTTCTCGCAAGTGCCCATGGAAAACAAGGAACGGGTGGAAGTGCTGAAGGGGGCCTCGGCCCTGTACTACGGTTTTACCTCGCCGGCCGGCGTCGTCAACTTCGTCACCAAGCGGGCCGGCAGCAAGCCCGTCACCAGCATGGGCTTGAGTCTCGATGACCGTGGCAGTTTTGTTGCGAACGTCGACCTGGGCCGCCGCTTTGGCGCGCAGCAGGAATTCGGCGTGCGCGTGAACGCCGCCGGCGGCACTCTGGGTTCCTACCTCGATAAGGTGGGCAATGGCAACCGTCGCTTCATTTCCACGGCGCTCGACTGGCGCGTGACGAACAAATTGCTGCTGAAAGCGGACCTGGAATACGAGCGCCGCAGGGTGACGGAGCAGGCGGGCGTGGCCTTGCCCACTGCAGTAAAAGGCGTGATCAGCCTGCCGCGTGCCGTCGATCCGCGCCAGCTGATCGGCCCCGACTGGTCGGCGTTCGAAGCGCAAACGAAAAACGCGCAATTGCGCGCCGACTACGCCATCACGGATGGCTGGGCGCTGACGGTGGAAGCGGGCCACTCGGAAACGGCGCGCGACCGCCGCCTGGCCATCTTCCGCCTGAACAACGCGGCCGCGCTGGCCACGGGCGCGGGCCGCATCACGGGCAATATCCAGCATAGCCTGATGGCGTCGAACTTGCTGCGTGCGGAACTGGCCGGCAATTTCAACACGGGTTTCATCGCCCACGAACTGACCCTGGGCGCTTCGCGCACGGACAAGTCGCAAGATCCGATTTATCAGAGCAACTATACGATTGCGTCGCAAAACCTGTACAACCCTGTGCCTGTGACGAATGTCGTGTTCGGCCCCAAGCCGACGTCGCCCACGACGGCCGCACTCGACACGCGCGACACGGGCTTGTACGCGCTCGACCGCATGGTTTTCAGCCCGCAATGGCAAAGCGTCATCGGCGTGCGCCGCAGCAGTTACCAGAGTGACCAGGGCGCCAGCCATTACGACGTCAGCAAGACGACGCCGATGGCCTCGCTGATCTACAAGGCCACGCCCGAGCTGTCGTTCTACGCATCCACGGCGCGGGGGCTGGAAGAGGGCGAAACGGGCCCGACGGGCACGGCCAACCAGGGCGTCAAGATGGCGCCTGGCGTGAGCCAACAGAAAGAGCTGGGCGCGCGCTGGCTGACGCCGGGCGGCAGCCTGGTCTCCGCCGCATTGTTCGACATCACGCGCCCTGGCTACTACACGAATGCCAGCAATGTGTTCACGTCGGATGGCGAACAGCGCTACCGTGGCCTGGAAGTGACGACCCAGGGCAAGCTGACGCGCCAGCTGTCGTGGCAGACGTCGGCCCAGTTCCTCGACCCCAAGTTTGCCCACATCAACGCCGACTACAACGGCAAGGCGCCGGAAAACGCATCGAAACGCACGGCCAGCGCCTTCCTGGCCTACGCGTTTGACGCCGTGCCGGGCCTGTCCGTCAACGGCGGCGCGTATTACTACAGCGCCCGTCCCGTCAACGACCTGAACCAGGCTTTCCTGGGTGGCGTGAGCCTGTTCAGCGCGGGCGCCCGCTATGCAAGCCGGGTGCTGGACAAGGCCGTCGTGTGGCAGCTGAACGTGGAAAATGCGGCCGACAAGCGCTACTGGGCCGGCGCCGGCACGCGCCTGGCGTCCGGTGCGCCGCGCGCCATCAAGCTGTCGATGAAGGTGGATTTGTAAGAACGCCCATCAAAACCTGCTGCGCGTCGGTATAGGCGGCCTGCGATGCTCACCGTGCTCAAGCACGGTTGCGCTTCTCAGCAACCTCTTCCTTCCGCTCGCTACGGTTTTGTTAGGCTTTGTCAGTCAGGTTTGACCTGCGCCCTGTGCGCAGGGGGCTTGCGCTGATACAATGTTGCCATGTTCATCAGCAAAAGCAAGGCCAGCATCGTCCTGTGGATCGCGTGTATCGCCATCTTCCTGGCCGCGCTCGCCCCCACGGTGTCGCGCGCGCTGACGGTCGCCAGCGGCCTGGCCGTGCCCAGCCTGGAAATTTGCTCGGTGGCGGGCGGCATGCAAGCCATGCCCGCCCGCTTCGATGCGCAAGAGCCCTCCGCGCCTGAAAAGCAGGGCATGCGCATGGCCGACTGTCCGTGCTGCAGCATGCATGCTGCCACCCTGGATGTGCCTCCCACTAGCCTCGTGCTCGCTTCCGGAGAAATCCTCACGGGCTTGCTGCCCCTGCTGTTCTACCAATCCGCCACGCCCCTGTTCGCCTGGACGCCCGTCCAGCCCCGTGGCCCGCCCGCCGCTTTCTGATCTGCCCCTTTCCCTGAACTGCCTTGCGCCGCGCGTGTCGCGCGCTTGCGTCTGTTCGACTTAGCTATACAGAATCTGAAAGCAGCACAATGAAACATTTACCGTTATTGATTTCCCTCGCCATCGCCATGCCTGCCGTGGCGCAAACCCGCAGTGAAGCAGGCGCCACTGTCTTGCCTGAAATGAAGGTTATCGTCACCGCCATCGGCGACGGCTATCGGCCCGCCGCCGACACGGCCTTAATGCTGTCGAGCACGCCCGGCTACAGCGTGGCGGCCGGCGGCGGCGTGTCCGGCTTGCCGGTAGTGAACGGTTTTGCCGATGACCGCATCAAGATCCGCATCGACGGCATGGAATTGACATCGGCTTGCGCCAATCATATGAATGCGCCGCTGTCCTACATTGATCCGCAACAAGTGCAGCGCATTCAGCTGATCGCGGGCGTGACACCCGTCAGCGCGGGCGGCGACAGCATAGCCGGCACCATCGAGGTGCAGTCGAACGCGCCCGTGTTCGCCCAGCCTGGCGCGGCGCTGTTGACGCAAGGCAGTTTTGCCGTCTCTGGGCGCAGCGTCAACAACAGCGTGGCGACCAGCGTGAGCGCCTCGGCCGCCAGCGACAGCTTGAGCGTCGGCTACAGCGGCGCCTACACGCGCGGCCACAGCTATGAAGATGGCCATGGCAACACCGTGTTGGCCAGCATGGTTGAAAGCATCAACCAGTCCATCGTGTTGGCGGCCAGGCGTGATGGCCAGCAGCTGACCCTGCGCGCCGGCGTGCAGCACATCCCGTACCAGGGTTTTCCCAATCAGTACATGGACATGACGGATAACCATGGCCAGTACACCAACCTGGCTTACCAGGGCACATTTGCCTGGGGCGTGCTTGACGCGCGTGCCTACTGGCAGCAGACGGACCATGAAATGGGCTTTTTCTCGCCTGAGCGCAAGGGCACGATGCCGATGCTGACGCATGGACGCAATACGGGTTATGCGTTGATGGCCAGTTTGCCGACCGCTGCGGGCGAGTTGCGCCTGGGCCAGGAATGGCACGGTTTCCGTCTCGACGATTACTGGCCGGCCGTGCCCGGTTCCATGATGATGGGGCCGCGCACCTACCTGAACATCAATGACGGCAAGCGCGACCGCACCGTGCTGTTTGGCGAACTGGAAACGCGTCATGATGCGCGCTGGACGAGCGTGCTGGGCTTGCGCGGCGAATCCGTGCGCATGGACACGGGCGAGGTGCAATCGTATGGCACCAACATGATGAACATGCCGGACGTGATGGCCGCCCGGGCCTTCAATGCGCGCAGCCGCAGCCAGCGCGACACGAACATCGATGCCTCGGCGCAAGCGGCCTTCACGCCCGATGCGGCCAGCAACTATGCATTCGCACTGGCGCGCAAGGTGCGCTCGCCGAATCTGTACGAGCGCTACTCGTGGGGCCGCGGCTCGATGGCCATGACCATGACCAACTGGTTTGGCGACGGCAACGGTTACGTGGGTGATATCGGCCTGAAGCCCGAGACGGCTTACACGGCAGCCTTCACGGCCGACTGGCATGGCGGCGGCGAAGAGGGCTGGTTCCTGCGCGTCAACCCCTATTACAGCAAGGTCGACAATTACATCGATGTCGATGTGCTGGCGTCTTTCCACCCCTACATGAAAATGGGGGCGAACGGCAATTTGTTGCGCTTCGCCAATCATGACGCCAAGCTGTATGGCGCCAATCTGGCATGGCAGCTGCCTTTGGTGCGCAGCGCGCGCTGGGGGCGTTTCATGGCGACGGGCAACGCGGCTTACACGCGGGGTCAGCGCAGCGATGGCGGCGACCTGTACCGCATGATGCCGTTCAACGCCTTGCTGGCCGTCGAGCACAAGCTGGGCGCCTGGAGCAGCCGCATCGAAACGAAGATCGTGGCCCGCAAGGACAAGGTCGACGCGCGCCGCTTCGAACCGGAAACGGGCGGCTATGCCCTCGTCAACTTGCGCAGCAGTGTGGCGCTGGGCAAGATGGCCAGCCTGAACGCAGGCGTGAGCAACCTGTTCAACCGCGCCTACGCGGACCCGCTGGGTGGCGTGTACCTGTCGGGCTTGAAGGCAAATGGCGGCGCGCTGCAAGCCTTGCCGGCCGAGGGCAGGTCAATCGATGTGGGGCTGCAACTGAAGTTCTAAGGCCGATAATCAGCATTAGCGCCTTCCTGCCGCCGGTGGTGGCGGAAGGCGGGTGCGCCCGGCGTCGAGTATCCAGCGCCCCCAGCGAATCCGGCACAAAGCCATCAGTTTCCGCCGCCGCTCTTTTTTCGCCGCGCCCCCGTCAGGACGCGCAGCGCGGTGTCGATCGGCACCTTGTTCTTGGCCAGATAGGCGGCGGCCGTGGCGGTATCGAGCATTTCCTGAAAGATAATGCCGACCTCGACCTTTTGGGCCGTCAAATCGTCCTGTCTTGCACAGTCGAGGATATCCATATCCACAGCAGTGACTTTCTCATTCTTGGAGCGCATTTTTACCTCAGTAGAAAAGAGAAAAAATGTCTCCTTTTATTTGCCTTAAAGATAACTTATTTTTGTGACTTTGTGGAAATTTTTCTTTAATCGATAGTGCATTCAGGAATTAAATTTAGCTATCGTCAGGGATCGGGTGTGGATTTGGATATTGCTTGCCGGAACATTTGACTGCATAGTAGGAACTGCAATCAAACGGCGGTTAGCTGATGAGGCCCAAAAATTATGACAAGTAATGCCAAACTGGCCGTCCTGATCGATGCGGACAATGCCCAGGCGTCGATTATCAAGGAGTTGCTGACGGAGGTATCGACTTTTGGTACCGCATCGGTGAAGCGTGCCTATGGAGACTGGACTACGCCCAATTTGAAAGGCTGGAAAGAAATCCTGCATTTGATGGCCATTCAGCCGAACCAGCAATTCAGCTATACGACAGGTAAAAATTCAAGCGATTCATCGTTGATCATCGACGCCATGGATTTGCTGCACTCTGAAAAGCTGGACGGCTTTTGCCAGGTATCGTCTGACAGTGATTTCACGCGCCTTGCAACACGGATTCGCGAATCAGGACTTGCCGTGTATGGTTTTGGTGAAAGAAAGACGCCGCCAGCCTTTGTTGCCGCCTGCGACAAGTTTGTGTATACGGAGATTTTGCGGCCGGCAATACCGCCTCCATCGGCGGGAAAACAACTAAAAACCTTACATGCGCTGGCGCCGGTCTCCCTCGACGTGGATACGCAAGAAGTGCTGCGCAAGGCCATTATCGCCGCAGCGCGTGATGATGGTTTTGCCTCCTTGGGTGGCGTCGGTAGTCTGATCGTAAAGAATAATCCAGCCTTCGACCCGCGCCACTATGGCTGCCAGAAATTGAGCGAACTGGTGCGTCGCCTTCCTTTTGTTGAAGTCAAAGAAGTTCAAAGCGAAAAGAATCCCGCCATGCATCTGTACATTAAATTGAAATAGGGAAGCAGCCGGGCCATCATGACACGTGATCTCCCGTCACCCATTGCCTGATCAACCATCCTTTGCCAGTGGCGCTCGGATGGGGTCTAATCATTGCTTGTTCCTACACGAGGTTGCCATGCTACCCACTCCCGCCATCGCCGCGCTGTGCGAAAAGTTTCCCCTGATCAATGAACTGATGGCCTTGCAGCCCTTGAACTGGTTCAATCCCGGCATCGCGCCGGCGGCCGAGGCCTTGAGCGATGTGGGCTTGACGGCGGATGACGTGGCGGACGCCAGCGCACGCCTGGCGCGTTTTGCACCGTATCTGGCCGAGGCTTTCCCGGAAACGCAGGCCAGCGGCGGCGTCATCGAGTCGCCCGTCGTGCCGCTGCCTGCCATGCAGGCGGCGCTGGGTTTGGCGTCAGGCATGACGAGTGGTCAGCTATGGCTCAAGCAGGACAGCCATTTGCCTATTTCCGGCTCGATCAAGGCGCGCGGCGGCATCTATGAAGTGCTGAAACACGCGGAAATGCTGGCGCTCGATGCCGGTTTGCTGAAGGCGGGCGATGATTACAGCTTGCTGGCCAGCGACGCCGTGCGGGCCTTCTTTGGCCAGTATGCAATCGCCGTCGGCTCCACGGGCAATCTGGGCTTGTCGATTGGCATCATGAGCGCGCGCCTGGGCTTTCGCGCCACCGTGCACATGTCAGCCGACGCCCGGCAATGGAAGAAGGACACATTGCGCAGCCATGGCGTTACCGTCGTCGAGTACGCGACCGACTACAGCGTGGCCGTGGAAGCGGGGCGCAGGCAGGCGGAGAATGATCCCACTTGCCACTTCGTCGACGATGAAAACTCGCACGATCTGTTTCTCGGCTACGCGGTGGCGGGCCAGCGCCTGAAAGACCAGTTCGCCGCACAAGGTGTCGCGGTCGATGCCGGGCACCCGCTGTTCGTGTACTTGCCATGTGGCGTGGGCGGCGGCCCCGGCGGCATGGCCTTCGGCTTGAAGCTGGCCTTTGGCGATGCCGTTCATTGCGTCTTCGTCGAACCGACCCACTCGCCGTGCATGCTGCTGGGTGTGTACACGGGCTTGCACGATGGGATCAGCGTGCAAGAGATCGGCATCGACAACCTCACAGCGGCCGATGGCCTGGCCGTGGGACGCCCGTCCGGTTTCGTCGGACGCGCCATGCAGCGGCTGATCGACGGCTACGCCACCGTCACGGATGAAGAACTGTACCGCTTGCTGGCGCTGCTTGAGCAAACGCAAGGCTTGCGCCTGGAACCGTCCGCCGTGGCCGGTTTCGCGGGCATCGCCCCCGTGCTGGCCGCACCGCAGTATCAACAGAATCTGGCGCAGGCCACGCACCTGGTGTGGGGCACGGGCGGCAGCATGGTGCCGGAGCAAGAAATGGCCATCTACGTGGCGCGTGGCCGCGCGCAGCTGAAGGCCGGAGCCGTTTGATGCCGCCCGGCGTGGCGCTCACAGGTATGCTGACGGCCAGCCAGTTCGCCAACCTGCACACCTTTCTGGTGGCAGCGCGCCATGCCAGTTTCGCGCTGGCGGCGCAGGAACTGGCGCTCACGCCCAGCGCCGTCAGCCACCGCATCGCCCGGCTGGAGGCGAGCCTGGGCTTGCGCCTGTTCCAGCGCCTGACGCGGCAAGTCAAACTGACGGCGGATGGCGAGCGCATCTTCGCCGCCCTGCAAATTGGCTGGGACGGCTTGCAGGCGGCGCTGGCCGGCGGCGATGCGCTGGAGGGCAGCGTCAGCCTGCATGCGCGGCCCTCGGTGGCGCAATGCTGGCTGGTGCCGCGCCTGGCAGGCTTCGCCGCGCAATATCCGGATGTGTCGATCGATTTGCGCGTGGGCAATGATAGCGTGGACTTTCGCGCCGGCCAGGTCGACCTGGCGCTGCACTATGGCGACGGCCACTTTCCCGGCCTGGCCTCGCGCAAGCTGATGGATGAATGGCTGGCGCCCGTCTGCAGCCCGCAATATGCACGCGAGCACGGCTTGCAAGATGCGCCGCAACACTTGTCCAGCGCAACGCTGTTGCACGATACGCTGGCCTGGCCCGCCTGCGCGCCCGATGCCGAGTGGCGCCTGTGGCTGGACGGGCAGGCGCCCGAGGTGAGTCTGCCCACGCGCAGCCTGCGCTTCGACCGCGCCGACCTGTGCGCGCAGGCGGCCATCCACCACGCGGGCGTGGCCATGGGTCGGCGCCAGTTGGTGCAGCCGTGGCTAGCCAGCGGCCAGCTGGTTTTGCCGTTCGGCGGTGTTGCCTTGGCCAGCCCGCAGGCGTATTACCTCGTGCATGCCGCCCGGCCACTGCCGGCGCGAGTGCAGGCGCTGCTGGACTGGCTGATGGGGCACGCTCTTGATACACTGCAGCCCTCATTGTAAACGCGCACGAAAGAATTCCCATGCAGCCATCCCCATTGACCTCGACCGCGCCAGCGGAATTGCGCACGTATGCGCTGGCCTGCCTGCTGGAACCGGATCCGGCGACCAAGGTGGCGATGGTGGCGGCCATGGCCGAGGCGCAGCTGGCGCTCGATGCCCAAGCGCCTTTGGCGCCATCCGGCGCCGTGCCGGGCCGTCCCGAGCGCCCGGAACTGGTGCCGCCGCGCCTGGTGGGGCGGCGTTCGATGATCACGCCGGAAGGGCGCGCCATGCTGGTGCACGCGCTCGCGCATATCGAATTCAACGCGATGAACCTGGCCCTCGACGCGCTGTGGCGCTTCCCGGACTTGCCGGCCGAATACTACACGGACTGGCTGCGCGTGGCGAAAGAGGAAGCCACGCACTTTGCCATGCTGCAGGCGCATCTGCAGGTGCTGGGCCACACATATGGCGACTTCCCCGGTCACGACAGCCTGTGGGAAATGGTCGACAAGACGCGCGGCGACGTGCTGGCGCGCATGGCGCTGGTGCCGCGCACCCTGGAAGCGCGGGGGCTGGATGCGATTCCACCGTTGCGCGCCAAGCTGGCGCAGGCGGGAGACATGGCCGCCGCCGCCATCCTCGACATCATCCTGCGCGATGAAGTGGGGCATGTGGAAATCGGCAACCGCTGGTATGGCTACCTGTGCCAGCAGCGCGGCCTGGAATTGCGCGCCACGTATGCAGAACTGGCGCTGCGCTACGAAGCGCCCACCTTGCGCGGCCCGTTCAACCTGGAAGCGCGGCGCCGGGCGGGTTTCTCGGAGCTGGAACTGGCCGACTTGCCCGCTTGAATCTGTCGCGGTGTCAAGGATGGGCCGCGATGCTGATGTGCCAGGGGCTCAGGTGTCCCGCTTCGCCGTGATCCACGCCTGCAGGGCCGCCAGTTTCGGCTTTTGCGCGGGGTTGGCTACCACGTTCGCCTTCGGGTCGTTGATTAAATTATGCTGTAAAAACAAGGGCTTGACTTGAATGAGCCGGGGCCGGTGTCAAATTTTCCGACACAGGATGTGATGGATGAGCGCTGTCAGAACTGTCCTACCCATCTTGTCGAAACTGTCTGATTGTATGCCTTGCGGAAACACGCGATGATCGTGTCCATGCTGCAACAGCCAACCAGTCCGACGGAGTACGCGATGCAAAAGCCAGACCAGTCCATTCACGTGAACAAGCCGTTCCTGCTGATCTGTCTGTTTACTTTCTCGACCCTGGCGGCCACCTTGATGAATAAGGGCGAGGCGCAGACGAGCGATGTTGCGCCGGCGCCCGTGGCGCGCGATGTTGGCCACGGCGCCTTGCCCCTCTGCAGCAGCGACGCCCTCACGCTGTCGGCCCGGTGCCAGCCCCAACCCGCGCGCCAGGCTTGAGCGCACCCTGCAGGCGCTGCTGCAGCAAGGCCAGCACGGCAGCTTCTTCCGGCGCCAGCGCCGGTAAATCGTCCCGCATTTGCTGCCGCGCCCGTGCGCGCATGCCTTTCAATAAACTGCCATCCAGATACGATTCCAGCACGGCCGGGTGCACATAGCACTTGCGGCAGATCGTCGGCGTGTTGCCCAGTTTTTTCGCTACCGATTCGATCGCCAGCACGATGTTTTTCTTAGCTTGCGCATCGGAATCGACTTGCTCGAACGCCTGCAGGGCCAGCGCGGCAAGCAAGGTGCCGGACCAGGTGCGGAAATCCTTGGCCGTGTAATCGTCGCCCGTCACTTCGCGCAGATAATCGTTGACGTCGCCCGAATCGACGCCATGGCGCTCGCCATCGGCATCCACATATTGAAACAGTTCCTGGCCCGGCAGTTCGCGCATGCGCTGCAGCACCCTGGCCAGGCGCCGGTCGCTGAGGCGGATAGCGTGGCGCACGCCGCTCTTGCCCTTGAAGTCAAAGGCCACGGCGCTGCCATCGACCTGCACGTGGCGCGTGCGCAGTGTGGTCAGGCCGAACGATTTGTTCGTGCGCGCGTATTCTTCGTTGCCGATGCGCATCATCGTCAATTCCAGCAAGTGCACGATGGTGGCCAGCACTTTTTCACGCGGCAAGCCGGGCAACTGCATGCCGCGCGCGACGGCGGCGCGGATGGCGGGCAGGGCGCGGCCAAAGCTGAGCATGCGCTCATATTTGACGTCGTCGCGCACCTGGCGCCAGCGCGCATGGTAGCGGTATTGCTTGCGGCCGCGCGCATCGCGTCCCGTCGCCTGCAGGTGGCCGTTGGCGTGCGCGCAGATCCACACGTCCGTCCAGGCCGGCGGAATGGTCAATGCCTTGATGCGCGTCAAGGTGGGGGCATCGCGCAAGATCAGCCCGTCGCCATCGCGGTAGCGGAACTTGCCGGGCTTGCCCAGGCGGATGATGCCGCTCTGGTGGTCCCCCGTGTAGCGCAGGCCTGCGGCGCGGGCCGTGGTGGTGGCAGATATTTCCATGGCGATAGCTTACCTTGCAGGCCGCGCACCCGGCGCGCCGTTATGCTAAGGTGCGCATTCGTAACGCCGCGCGCGGCAGACAGGAGCAGCAGATGTTTGGCAGAAAAAAGAATCTGGAAGAAGACCACGCCCCCCAGGCCGACAAGCAGTATGAAAGGAAATACACGGAAGACAGCTTCTGGGACAAGGTCGTCAAGTTCGCCAGGACGGCGGGACGCGAAGTCATCGAGAAAGCCCTGTGGTTGTATTACGCGGCGCAGCAGCCGAATACGCCGCTGTGGGCCAAGACGGCCATTTATGGCGCGCTCGGCTATTTCATTTCACCTATCGATGCGATTCCCGACATCACGCCCGTGGTCGGTTATGCGGATGACCTGGCCGTGCTGGCGGCGGCTGTCGCCACGGTCGCCACCTACATCACGGCTGAGGTCAAGGAACGTGCCGCCGAGAAACTGCGCGGCTGGTTCGGCGCCTAGGGTTTCTTGGCCGCAAGTGCGCCGCTGCCCCCATGGGCCAGCAGGCGCAGCACGACTTCTTTCTGGAATGAGCGAAATTCCTTGTCGGCGCTGACGTTGGCGAAGGCCAGCACGGCTGTCTTGCTGGCCCGGTCGACGCAGACGACGGACGCGGCGCCCGGGTCGCCGCCGCTGTGCGTGGCCAGCGGCTTGCCGTCGACGTCGCGCAGCAGCCAGACCAGGGCCTGGCGCACGGACGCATCGGCGGGCGAGACGGGAGCTGCTTGCGGGGCGAAAAACAATTGCAAGGTGGCATCTTGCAGGTAGCGGTGGCCCTCGACCCGGCCGCCATTGCTGAAGATGGCCAGGAAACGGGCAAAGTCATGCGCCGAGCTGCGCAGCAGGCCGGCCGGCCAGTCCGGATAACCGACGGGCGGCAACACTTGCAGGCCCGCTTCCTTGTGTGCATACGGCTGGGCGACGACGGCGCGCCGCGGCAAGCCGGCCAGGTTCCAGGCCGTGCTGTCCATGCCCAACGGTTCGAACAGTTGCTCGTGCGCAAAGGCGTCCAGGCCATCGGGGTTCAAGCGGCCCACCAGATAGCCGAGCAGGGCGATGCCGACATTGCTGTAGCGCCATTCCGTGCCGGGCCGGGCGGCAAATGATACCTCCGCGTCATACCAGGCGCCGCCGCGCGACAGATAGCCCTTGAGGAAGTCGCGCAGCGGTAATCGCGGGTCGCCCTGCACGGCAAACGCCGTCGTCTTTTCGTACACGGCGTCGGAAATGCCCGAGGTGTGGCTGAGCAAATGGCGAAAGGTGATGGCCACGTCGGGAAACTTCGGATGCATGAGCGGGAAGTCCAGATAGGCGGCCACCTTGTCGTCGAGCTGGAAGGCGCCCTGTTCCAGCAGCATCATGACGGCCGTGGCCGTGACGAGCTTGCTGACGGAGGCGACATGGAACACCGTGTTGGTATCCGCCTTCTTGCCGGCCTGGATGTCGGCCCAGCCATAGCCGCGCGCGAAAATGGTTTGCTCGCCGCGCACCACGGCCACGCTCATGCCCGGCGTTTCCGTGCGGGCCAGCCCATCGCGCATGAAGCCGTCAAATGCCGTTTCCCACGCCAGCCTGGCCGGATCGGTGGCGCAACCCGTTTGCAGCAGGGCCAGTGAGACGCCCAGTCCCAGCACACTTCTTCGTTTCATTGCTTCTCTCTTTAGCCATTTTTAATTATCTTAACAATATTTCCGCCCGCCATAGGGGCAATTGACAAAACATTGCTTTGCAGCAATGATAATCGGGGATCGTCGCTACCTATTTGCGCCAATAGCGTTCCAGCAGGGGTTTGACGGTCAGGCCGTGCGCGACGATGGAGAGGATAACGACGACCACGGTGATGTCGGCCAGTTCGCGTGCCAGCCCGCGCGGCAAGCCATGCGCAATGGCATAGCTGAGGTAGTATAGCGAGCCGATGCCGCGCACGCCGAACCACGCGGCCAGACCCCGCAGGCGCACGCTGGTGCCCGACGCCAGCAAACCGAGCATCACGCTGGCCGGGCGCGCCACCAGCAGCAGGAACAGCGCCACGCTCCACGCCTGCCAGCTCCAGGCTGCCGCCGTGACGGTGCCGCCCAGCAATAGCACCAGGGTCAGTTCGGACAGGCGTTCCAGGTGTTCCTTGAAGACGAGCGATTCGCCGCTGACGGTGAGCGGCACCTCGCTGTCGTGCGGCTTGGCGGCGGACGCGGCATGGGTTTCCCCGGCCTGCAGCAAGCCTTGGCGGTCTTCGGGCGCGCCGGCCAGGCGCAGTTCCGTCTGGCGCAGGGCCACGCCGGCAAAGAACACGGCCAAAAAGCCCCACGCGTGCAGCCAGGTAGTCAGGCCGTAGACGAGGGCGATCAAGCCCAGCGCCGCCAGGTCGTCCAGCATCGCGTGTTTCGGCTCCTTGGCGCGTACCTGCCAGCCCAGCCAGGCCAGCAGCGCGCCGCCGGCAGCGCCCAGTGCAATGGCGCCCGCACTGGCCCAGAGTAAATCGCGCCACAGCCAGGTGGCGCCATGCGGCCCCAGTTCATGCAGGCCCAGCAAGCCCAGGCCCAGCATGACGAAAGGAAAGCCGCTGCCATCGTTCATGCCCGCTTCGCTGGTCAGGATGAAGCGCAATTGCTCGCTGTCGCCCGCATGGCGCAGCTGCACGTCGGTGGCCAGCACGGGGTCGGTGGGCGCGAGGATGGCGCCCAGCAGCACGCCCGCGCCCAGGGGCAGGCCCAGCACCAGGCATGAAAAGGCCGCCACCAGGGCCACGGAAATGGCCATCGACAGCCACGCCAGGCGCAGCGAGGGCAGCCAGCGCGCCAGGCTGAAGGGCACGGGCATCTTGACGCCGGCGGAAAACAGGGAGATGAGGACGGCGATTTCCGTCAGGGTTGCCAGCAGGGGCGCCTGCTGCACCAGGTCAAACGCAAACAGGCCAAGGAACATGGGCCCCAGCAGCAGGCCCGCGCCCAGGTAAGCCATGGCCGAGGTCAAGGGCAGGCGCGCGATGCGGTCGGCGCCCAGGCCGCGCGCCAGCATCAGGCAGCCGATCAGGATGAACCAGGCGGTGGTGCTCATGCGAACCATTGTAGCGGCGCGCGGGCAAGGGCAGCGCGCCGCAGGTTTCTTTACACTTTGTACAGCGACACGCTGTCGTTCTGCGCCTGCATGCCATGCACCTCGATGGGGTCATGCGTGGAGCGCAAGCGGGGCAGGCTGTGCGGATAATTGCTCGTGATGAAGGCCAGCATCTGCTCGCGCACCATGCAGCGCAATTCGAAGGCCGTGCCCGAATCTTTCGCACTGATCAGGAAGCGTACGCGCACGGCCCGCTCGTTCGAATCCGTCGCTTGCACGGTGCAGACCCGGCCATCCCATTGAGGGGCGGACGCGCAGATGCGCGCCAGTTCCGCGCGCAGCGGCTCCATCGGGATGCTGAAATCGAGCCACAGGAACACCGTGCCCAGGATGTCCGAGGAGGTATGCGTCCAGTTCTCGAACGGATTTTCAATGAACCACTGCAGCGGCACGATCAGGCGGCGCTCATCCCACACGCGCACGACCACGTACGTACCCTTGATTTCCTCTACCGTGCCCCATTCGCCATTGACGATCAGCACATCGTCGATGCGGATGGGTTGAGAGAACGCAATTTGCAGCCCTGCAATGAAATTGCCGAGCACGGGGCGGGCGGCGATACCGGCCACCAGGCCGGCCACGCCGGCCGAAGCGAGCAGGCTGGCGCCGATCTGCCGCGCGCCGGGCAAGGTCAGCAACACGAAGGATAGGCCCAGCAGGACGACGATGGCGTGCGCGCTGCGCGTCAGCACGCGGGCCTGGGTGATGCGGCGCCGCGCGCGCAAGTTGTCGGCCGCATCGGCGGGATTGAGCTGCGAAATCGTGATGGAAAGCGACTCGATGCATTGCATGGCCAGCCAGGTCAGGGCGATGATCAGCGCCACGCTGGTGATATGCGACATGGCCACCAGTGCCGGCGTGTCGTCGGGCGCGCCGGCCAGCACCATGCGCAGGCCGAAGACGATCAGGCACAGCTGGCTGGCGCGGAAGGCCACGCGCGCGAGGTTGCTGGTCAGCGGGTGGCCATTGGCCAGTTTTTTCAGCAAGCCGATGCCGGCCCGGTGCACGCCGAAGGCGACCACGGTGACGAGCAGGGCGGAAACGAGCACGGTCAGCGCCGAGCGCAGCGGGCCTCCCATCAGCGAGTGGAACGTGCTGAGATCCATAGGCGAAAACTCCTTGAAATGGGTGAGGTGGATGTTGGAAGCGGCTATTTTACGGGCAGATGGCGTCGCGGGGACGTGCGTTGCCGAACGGATAAGACCTGCATCAAAGTGGATACTGGAATAAATTGCTGCGCTGCGCCATGCCACGTTGACGTTTCATGACGGAAAGCAAACGCGAGTCGCCGCATAGAAAACATAGCCATACTTGCCATGCTTTTTGTTTTTGCAAAGGAAACCGATGATAGTACGATCACTGCGAATGTCCTTGCGCTTCATCCTGCCACTGGCCCTGGTGCTGGGATTGTTTGCTTATATTGTGGTACCCCTGTTGGACAATATTACCTTGCGCTGGTATGTGCGCGACCTCGACAGCCGGGCGGAATTGCTCGCTGGAACCCTCCGGCCCTCGCTCACCGAATACCTGCCCGAAAAAGATGCCACCCGCATCGGCGAACTGTTCCAGGGCGCCACGCGCGACGAACGCCTGATCGCCATCGGCTTTTGCGACAACGCAGGCCACTTGCTCTACCAGTCCACGCAATACCCAGCATCCATCGGCTGCTGGAGCACGCCTTCCACGGGCGGCTTGTACAAATCCCTGGCGCAATTGCCGCAAGGGCAAGTCCACATCAGCGAAACACCCGTCATGCAGGAGGCGTCGCAGCTGGGCCGTTTGGTGCTGGTGCAGGACATGAGCTTTGTCGAGCGCCGCAATACCGATACCAAACGCTTCATCTTTGCCTTCCTGGCCGTGCTGGCCGTGCTGATTTCCCTGATGACCGTGTTCGTGGCGCACTTGAGCTGGCGCGGCTGGCTGTCGGCCGTGAAGGATATTTTACGGGGCGAGTTGCTGCCGAAAAGCAATGGCGCAGTGACCGCCGCCACCGCGCCCGCCGCCGCGCCCGCGCCGCCGCCGGAAATGCAGCCGCTGATCGGCGACTTGCGCGAATTGCTGCAGGAATACCATTTGGAACGCCAGGGCGACAACGGCTGGTCGTCCGACTGGACGCCGGACAAGCTGCGCGCCTTGCTGGAAGCGGACTTGCAGGGCGACCAGGTGCTGGTGGTGTCGAACCGCGAACCGTATATCCACACCAAAACGGCAGATGGGATCACGGTGCAGCGCCCCGCCAGCGGCCTGGTGACGGCCGTGGAGGCGGTGATGCGGGCCTGTTCCGGCACGTGGATCGCCCACGGGGCCGGTTCCGCCGACCGCGAAACGGTGGATAAACTCGACCACGTGCCCGTGCCGCCCGACAACCCCAGCTATACCTTGCGCCGCGTGTGGCTGACGCAAGAGGAAGAGCAGGGATACTATTATGGTTTCGCCAATGAAGGCATGTGGCCGCTGTGCCATATCGCCCACGTGCGCCCCGTGTTCCGCTCGTCCGACTGGGAGCAGTATGTAAAAGTCAACCGCCGCTTCGCCGACGCCGTGATCGCCGAGGCGAAGACGGACAACCCCGTCGTGCTGGTGCAGGATTACCACTTTGCCTTGCTGCCGCGCATGGTGCGCGAAGCGCTGCCGAAGGCGACGATTATTACCTTCTGGCATATCCCCTGGCCGAACTCGGAATCGTTCGGCATTTGCCCTTGGCGCGAAGAAATCCTCGACGGCTTGCTGGGCAGCACGATTCTGGGCTTCCACACGCCGTTCCACCGCAAGAATTTTCTGGAAACGGTGGATCGCTACCTGGAAACCCGCATCGAACCGGAAGCGTCGACGATTTCCTACGGCGGCGAGATGACGCAGGTCGAGGATTACCCGATTTCCATCGCCTGGCCCGAGGATAATCCGGCGCAGCCCGACGTGGCGACCTGCCGCGCGCAAATCCGTGCCGAGCTGGGCGTGGCACCCGAGCACTTGCTGGGCATCGGCGTCGACCGCCTCGACTACACGAAAGGCATCGTCGAGCGCTTCCAGGCCGTCGAGCGCATGCTGGAGCAGCAGCCTGGCATGGTGGGCAATTTTACCTTCGTGCAAATCGCCGCCCCCAGCCGCGCGTCGCTTGATGAATATCAAAGTTTTGACGCACGCGTGCGCAAGATGGTCGAGCGCATCAACCGCCGCTTCGGCAGCGGCAGTTATGTGCCCATCCTGCTGAAAGCGGAGCACCATGGCCAGGACGATTTGCAGCGCTATTTCCGCGCCTCGGAAGTGTGCATGGTGACAAGCTTGCATGACGGCATGAATCTGGTGGCCAAGGAGTTCATTGCCGCCCGCGATGACGAGCTGGGCGTACTGGTGCTGAGCCAATTCACGGGCGCCGCGCGCGAGCTGCATGAAGCGCTGATCATCAACCCGTACCACATCGAGCAAGGCGCCGACGCCCTCTACCGCGCCCTCGTGATGCCGCCCGTGGAGCAGCGCGAGCGCATGAAAAGCATGCGGGCCAGAGTCAAACATTTCAATGTCTACCGCTGGGCCGGGCGCATGCTGCTGGACGCGGCCCGCTTGCGCCAGCGCGACAAGGTCATGACCAAGATCGACGCCCACAGCCGCATCAAGCGGCGCAAGGGGATTTGATGGCCGATATCCCTGACGATAGCGCAGCCCTGTTGCAACTGCTGAGTAGCCCCGGCAGCGCCGTCTTCCTCGATTTCGACGGCACCCTGGTCGACCTGGCGCCCACGCCCGATGGGGTGCGCCTGGAAGGGGGCGTGGTCGAAGCGCTGGCATTGCTGGCCGAGCGCCACGGCGGCGCGCTGGCCCTCATTTCCGGGCGTCCCGTGGCGCAGATCGACGCCATGCTGGCGCCTCTGGTCTTGCCGGTGGCGGGCGTGCATGGCGTGGAGCGGCGCGGCGCCGATGGCGCGCTGCATGTGGCGGCCACGCCCGATGTCTCGCCCGTGCTGGCGCGCGCCCGGGCGCTGGCGGCGATGCACCCCGGCTTGCTGGTGGAACACAAGCGCGGCGCCGTGGCCCTGCATTACCGGCTGGCGCCGGAACTCGGGCAATTGTGTTTGCAGGAAATGACGGCCGCCGTGCAAGCGTGCCCGGGGGTGTTGCTGTTGCATGGCAAAATGGTCCTGGAAGCCAAGCCAGCCGCCACCGACAAGGGTGGCGCCATCGCCGCCTTCATGGCCGAGGCGCCATTCGCCGGCCGTCGGCCCGTGTTCGCGGGCGACGATACCACCGATGAGGCAGGCTTTGTCTTTGTACAACAAGTTGGCGGGCAGGGCGTAAAGGTGGGCAGCGGCCCCAGCGCCGCCACCCTGCGCCTGGCCAGTCCGGGCGCCTTGCGCGCCGCACTGCTGGCCGCCTCCGTATCCCCAGAAGGAGTAGATGATGACGAGTTCCCAAGAACAAGCGTATGACACGCCCAGCGGCGCTGCCGCCTCGCAGGCCGCTTGCGCCACTGCGGCGGCCAGCGCGGCGGCGCCCGCCACGCCCATCCAGGCTAGTCTCAACTGCGGCGTGGTGGGCAATTGCGCCTTCAGCGCCCTGATCGACCAGGCGGGGCAGGTCGTCTGGTCCTGTCTGCCCCGTTTCGATGGCGATCCTGTCTTTAACGGCTTGCTGGACGCGACGGAAAACGGCAGCGTGTGGGGCATCGACATTGAAAACTATGCGCGCAGCGAGCAATGTTACGAGCCGAACACGGCCGTCCTGCGCACCCGCCTGTACGACACCGAAGGGCGCGGTGTGGAAATCACGGATTTCGCGCCCCGATTCCTCAGCCGCGACCGCATGTTCCGCCCGCTGATGCTGATCCGCCGGGTGCGCCCGCTCGATCACGCCGTGCGCATCAGGGTGCGCCTGCGCCCCCGCTACGACTGGGGCCGACTGGCGCCGCAGATCACGCAGGGCAGCCACCACATCCGTTACGTGGGGCCGGAACAGACCTTGCGCCTGAACACGGATGTTTCGCTCAACTATGTGCTGAGCGAAACGTATTTCGTGCTGGGCGGCACCGCCAACTTCCTGCTGGGTCCCGATGAAACCCTGGCCGGCGGCATCGACGAGACGGCGCGCATTTTCGAAAAGGAAACCATCAACTATTGGCGCACCTACACGCGCCGCCTGGCCGTGCCGCTGGAATGGCAGGACGTGGTCATCCGCGCCGCCATCACCTTAAAATTGTCTTTATATGAAGACACGGGCGCCATCATTGCCGCCATGACCACCAGCATCCCGGAAGCGCCGGGCAGCAGCCGCAACTGGGATTACCGCTATTGCTGGCTGCGCGACGCCTTCTTTGTCGTGCGGGCATTGAACAGCCTGTCGGAAGTGGGCACGATGGAAGAGTATTTGCGCTGGCTGACGAATATCGTCGCCCGCTCGAAGGGCGGCCACATCCAGCCCCTGTACGGCATCGGCCTGGAAGAGCAATTGCCGGAATCGACGCTAGATCATTTGCCCGGCTACCGGGGCAACGGCCCCGTGCGTGTGGGCAACCAGGCCCAGGAACACTTCCAGCACGACGTCTACGGCAATATCGTGCTGGGTGCCGCGCAGGCCTTTCTCGACCACCGATTGTTCCACCGGGCGGGAAAAGCCGAGTTTGCCGCGCTGGAAGCCGTGGGCGACCAGGCATTCCGCCTGCACGCGGAGCCGGACGCCGGCATGTGGGAACTGCGCACGCGGGCGCGCGTCCACACCTCGTCCATGCTGATGAGCTGGGCCGCCTGCGACCGCCTGGCGAAAGTCGCGCATAAGCTGGGCTTGCCGGACCGGGCCGACCACTGGAACAGCCGCGCCGTGCTGATCCGCGAACGCCTGCTGCGCGAAGCGTGGAGCGAAGAGCGCCAGGCCTTCGCGGAAAGCCTGGGAGGGCGCGACCTCGACGCCTCCGTCCTGCTGATGGCGGAAGTCAATTTCATCGACCCCATGGACCCCCGTTTCATCGCGACCGTCGACGCGCTGGAAGCATCGCTGTGCGACGGCCCTTACATGCGCCGCTACGAAGCGCCCGACGACTTCGGCAAGCCGGAAACCGCCTTCAACATCTGCACCTTCTGGCGCATCGACGCCCTGGCGCGCATCGGCAGGAAGGATGAGGCGCGCAAAATCTTCGAGACGATGTTGCTGGCGCGTAACCACCTGGGCTTGCTGTCGGAAGACACGCACCCAGTGACGGGCGAAATGTGGGGCAATTTTCCGCAGACGTATTCGATGGTGGGGCTGATCAATTGCGCCGTGAGGTTGTCGGCGCCGTGGGATAGCGCTGTTTAAGAGCGGGCCGGGATCGCGGGCCTGATGGGTGGCCATGGCTTGCCATCTATTCGCCGCCCCCTACGTTTGGCGTGGCTACGGGGCGGCGCCGCGCCTTAAAGCCTGGCGCTCAATCCGATCTGAAAGCCACGGCCAGGCAAGGGCGCGATGTATTTCAATGGAGAATTGTGCGGCCGGGCATCGTCATCGAGGAGGTTGCTGCCGCTGATGAACACCTCAATGCCTGCAAACGGCGAATTCGCTACCTGCAGTGCGCGGCTCAGCTGGAAGTTCAGCATGGTGTAGCCGTCGAGCGGCACTTCCTCGCTGACGCTTTTGCCCAGGTATTTCTGCTTGGCGTACCAGGTGCTGGAAAGCCTGGCCTTCCACCCCTGTTTCTCCCACAGCAGATTCGCACCATAGCGGTGGGTGGGCATGTTGGGCAGATACGCGCGGTCGTTGTGCGCGCGCAGCTTGTCGGGATTGTCCGCCTTGTTCTTGACCAGGTCGGCAAATGCGGAGAGGTTCAGCTTGCCGTAACTGCCAAGCTGAACGACTTGGGAGGCGTCGATCTCGAATCCCCTGACCGTCGTATCGGTCTGCTTCCAATATTTTAATGGCAGGCGATTGGCCATCTGGGCGCCCGAGTGGCCAAGGTAGAGATAGTTCTCGTACTGCATGACATAGCCCGTTGCCGACATGGCAAAGCCGCGATTGCCGAACAGGGCCGTGAGTTCGGTATGACGAGCGCGCTCGGCCTTCAAGTCCTGATTGCCCTCTTCCTGGGTCATGATCGAATAGTGGCGGTTGCTCGCATACAACTCATTGACGTCGGGCGCTCTTTCCGAGGATGCATAGCGCAGCTTCGCACCGAAAAGCTGGCCCAGCTTGGCCGAAGCTCCCAGGCTATAGCTGTTCAGGCTGAACGACTTGTCCTCGAGTTTGGAATTGCTCGCATTGCGCGACGTTTTGAAACCGCTCTTGCGGATATTGTGGTCCACTTTTTCATGGCGAAAGCCGGCATCGAAGGTGGCCCAGTCGACGTCGAGGCTTTCCTTGACAAACAGCGCGCGGCTGGCCGTGCTCGTATCGGGCAGGTACAGCTGCGAGCCGCTGCCGGCGATATCCCTGGCTTTATGGCTGAGGCCAAGCAAGCCGCTCAAGGGCCCCACGCGCCGGTGCGCCAGCAGGAGCTCGGCCTGATTGGTGTCGAACTGGTAGTCATTCGCCTTGGCGGCGCCGAGGCGTTCTCCCGAGGCATTGCTCAAGTGGGACACGCGCAATTGCGCGCTTTCAAGATAGGCAAGGGGATCGCGAAGATGGGCTTCCAGCGCATATTTATCCTGCTGTATCACCACGCCGACGGGCAGTCCCGCGGCATAATTCGAACCGAAAGACTTGTTTTCCATGGAAAAACCCGGCACGCCATACTCGCTATTCTTGGTGTCGAGGCTGACGGCCACGTAGCCACGGTCGAAAAAGTAGGTACTGCCGACGGCAAAGTGGGAATTGCTGGCATAGCTGTTGCCCAGGCTGCCGTGGTAATCCGGGGTCACGTCCTTGTTGATCTTGTTCTGGGTCATCGATGGCGTGCCCGGCACGTAAGCGGGGTTGACGGGATTGACGTAGGTCTTGCGCTGCCAGACGGACGTCGGGTTATTGGTATAGAAGGAAAAATCACCGTCCGCCCAGTCCGGATTTTCCTTCATGAACTGGTCGATAAAGGGCTGCGAAGCCTTGTTGTAGACTTGCTGTATCCTCGCTTCTTTCTGGCAACTGTCGGCCAGAAAGGTATTCACGCCGCCCTTCAAGGGGAACAGCTCGCTGTTGCACACGCCCGCCTTGCTGTTGCCGGGAATGTCGTAATGCCCGATCTTCTGGAAGGACATCTGCAGATTCGTCGAGAAGTGTTTCCCATCGTTGAAATTCATGCGCAAGCCCTGAGCATTGGCATCGTTGAAGCCCTTGCGCAGGACAAATTCCAAGTCCTTCTCCTTGCTCTCCATCTTCCTGGAAATGAGGCCGGAATCGACATCGACGCTGCCGCCAATGGCATTGCCGCCGAAACGCACACTATCGGACGATTTGTTTACGCTGACGCTGCGCGCAAACAGCGGATCGAAGGGGATGTTGATGTCGCCGCTGAGCGCATTCATGCCGAGGATGGACTGGCCATCTTCGAGAATTTGCACGCGGCTGCCGCTCAGGCTGCGAATCACCGGTGCGCCCGCATTCGGCCCGAAGGCGCTGCTTTGCACGCCCGAAACATGCTCGAGCATGCCGCCCAGCGTCCTGTTCTGGGCTTGCGTATTTTCGACCAGGACGACGCTGTCGATGCCAGCTGGCTTGTCGGCCCGGATGTTGATGGTCTGCAGGGTAACGTCGTCTGCCGCGTAAGCGAGCGGGGCAGTGGACAGCATGGCAGCTGCGAATACGTGATGGCGCATGGGGCTCTCTAAAAAGACGGATGGGGGTGCTGGCGCTGGACGCAGGCACAGCGTGGCGGGTAAATGCAATTTGGTTGCAATAATAGCTCGCACGGAATACTAATGCAAGTAAGTTGCATTTGGTTGCGTGAAAAGCGCAGCCAGCCGGCATGTGCCGGCTACTGTGTCGCAAAGTGCGGAGATGGGATGGCCGCTACAACTTATGCGTTGCGCGTGTGCGGCGCAGACTGAATGAGTCCGCCTGCGCCGTTGTGAAGTCGCCAGTTCAGGTGACTATCGATGGCTTTTCGCCTGCAGCCGGCGCGCACGGCGCTTTCTTTCCCAGATGACGATGCCCGTCACCGACAGCATGGCCACCATGATGCCCATGAAGGACATCAAAATGCGTCCCGCCAAGCCGAGGATGCGGCCCGAGTGCAGGGGAAATTGCAGTTGCACGAAAACGTCGGCGGCCGTGCCTTCCCATGGCTTGTGCTGGCCGATGATGCTGCCGTCCATGCCGTCGACGTACAGGTTCGACAGGCCCATGCCGGCGGCGCCGAATTCGTCGGCCGGGTCGAAGAACGAGACGTTGTAGAACGAATAATTGCCGCCATAATAAATGCCGCCGATGGGCGCCGTGATGCCACGCTGCACGGCCTGCTTTTTGGCGATCTCCACGGCCTGCTCGAAACCGATCACGGGCTTGATGTAGGTGCCGTAGGGCGCCGGCGTCTGCGTTTCATACGGGCCCGGTGTGGTGGTGGAGACGAGCGACATGACGGGATAAAACACTTCGCGGTACAGGTTCAGCGAGAACGACGTGAAGGCGACGACGATAATGATGGCCCACACCCACAGGCCGCCCGCGCGGTGCAGATCGAAATTGAGCTTGTAGTCGCCGGCCGCCCAGCGCACCACCCACGACGGTTTCCAGCGCTGCCACCAGTTGGCGGCGTCGCGGTGGCGCGGCGTTTCGTCGTGCGCGCGCGGGCGCAAACGGCGCGGCGTGGTCAGGTACAACGCCACCATGCTGTCGAGCAGCCAGATCAGGGCTACCGTCCCCATCAGCCAATAACCCCAGCGGTCCGTGCCCCAGAAGGCGGGCACGTGCAGGCTGTAGTGCAGGTGGCGCAAGAACGGCATCAGGCTGCGGCGCGACAGTGAAATGGCCGTCGAATCGCGCGTGCCCGTGATCTGCGCCGTGACGGGGTCGATGTAGACGGTGTTGTAGTCGAGCACGAACGGTTTGTTCGTGGCCGGGTCGGTCAACGGGCGCACCATGAAGGCGGCCGCATGGCCTTCTTCCAGGCCCAGGGTCATGTAATTGACTTCCGCGCGCGTATCGGCGGCAGCAACCACTTGCGCCAGCGCAAATGGTTGCTGCAGGGGACCGCGGCCCGGCGTGTCCATGATGTCGGCGTTGAGCCATTCATCCAGTTCGTGGTCCCACGACGTGACGGCGCCCGTGAGTCCCGCAACGATGAGGAAGAGGGCGATGGTCAGGCCAGCCCAGCGGTGTATGACAGTCCAGAAAGCGCGCATGCGGTACAAACCTTCAACATAAAACCGGCTTGTTGCCGCCAGCAGGCGCCACCGGGGCGCACAGGGAGAGCCAGGCAGGGCCTGGTATTTTGATAATGGGAATCGTTCTCATTATCCGCCGTGGCGTGGCCTTTGTCCAGCGACGATGCTGTCGGCCCTGTATAAAATCCGTATGCCAGGATGCTGGCAAGAAGTTAATATACATTAGCCACCATGGTGTTCATGCCAAGACCTGGAGAACAGCTTTTGCCGCACGGATACCGCCATCGCCCTGCATTTCGCGCAAGCGCCCCCCCATGCGGCACCCGTTGCCGGCGCCTGTTTTCACTCTTCCCTCCATTTTTTCTGTTGGCATACCGCTATTGTTTGCGGTAAATCAAATACTGAATCCCAATATTCAATATAAAAGAAATTTCTTTTAAAAATTAAATGTTATTAATGGATAGATTTTAAATATTATTAAAAATAATTTGACTTGAAAAAATAAATAAAATATTCTATCTTCGTAGTTGCGGTAATGGAGATCAAAAAATATCATTGATCACCTGGCGCATAAATATTATCGATAGATTTGGTGATTTATTGATATATTCTGCGTATTTTTAATTGATATATTTCGCGTATTTTTATGCGCCAGGATGGGTTCCGATTGCGGCGAAAGTGCTGCCGGCAATTTGACTGGGTCTTCATTATTTCATCGCACAAAGGATAGTTGTATGTTTAATTCCATTCCAACGAGGGGTAAAACCATGGCAACAATTAATGTACTGGTAGCGGTCAATGTCGGTCAGGCAGTGGCACAAGGCAATCTGAGCAAGTATGTCTTCATGGTCGACACGACTGGCTACTCGGGCAACGGCAACGAAGGCGGCAATGAACTGGTGACAACCTGCAAGAACGGCGACACCATCGTCTGGAACGTCGAATCGCTGGACCCGGCCGAGCAGGTTTCCATCCACAGCTTCGGCGGCACAGCCATCAGCAATGGCATGGTCAATCCGGCGCCTTATCCGCAATACGACAACACCGTATGGGGCGGCCGTGTGAATGCCAAAGGCAGCAATGTGCAATATACGATGACCTTGTTGCTGGCCGGTAATACGCTGCTGACCTTCGATCCGTTCATCGTGGCGTCGAATCCGCAATAAGCGATGTGATGGCCATGTTCGGCATGCCGCGCGCATGGCCTGTCTTGATGTCTCTTTGAAAGAATGCTTTTCCGATAAGCCTTGCGTTTTATGTTTCTAATTGGTTTATTGTTTCTCTTATTCTGATTAAATGCCCCGCTGCGCGGCCATCTTATTTTTTCCCTCTCTTCATCTCGAAGCGTGCTCCCATTCTTCTCAGCCCTTATCCCCTGCGTGGGCTTTACACTGCCTGTCGTATAATATGCCCGCAACAACCATCCTTTCAGGTGCCGGGCACCGTTTATAGCTGCGCGCTTGCGAAGAATAACAATGGAACAATTGACAGAACTTGAGCTGGAATGCTTCCAGTTGCGCCATGGCGATGGCCGGGCGGAGCGCTGCGTGGACTGGGCCGTGGAGCGCTTGCGCCTGGATCAGGAAGGCGACGACCTCGATATCGTGCTGCTGGCCAGCGCCCGGGGCATTGACGAGGTGTTGCCGCTGGCCGAGGCGATCATCGAACGCTATCGTGGCGACGCGCGCCTGGAGGAACAATTCCTCGCTGGCAAATATATCGTCGAATTGCGCGCCGCCTACCTGGACGGCCGGGAAAGCGTACAGTCGCTCGATGCCAAATTTACCCGCTTGTATCCGGCGCTGGGCTACCCCGACTGGCTGGTCATGCTGAGCCGCAATTGCGAGTATGCGACGGATGTGCAGGATTTCGAACAGCCGTTCGAGCTGGAATTCGACTACATCGCCAGCTTGTGGGCGCAGGCGGAGAGCCTGGCCGCATTCGAACGCGAATACAACCGACAGACCTCCAATTGCCATGACATCAAGTAAAGTACGAACAATTAACGGCAAAGTACTACGTGCGCTGGGCCTCACCGAGGCCATGCTGCGTCATCTGGATGGCGACAGCGTTGCGCCGCTATTGGACTACCGCTGCCAGTAGGCACGCGCGTGGCGTTCCTCGCCCATTGCCGGGCGCGGCATCGTGCCCCTGTGGGAGTGCGGCATAGTGCTCGATTACTTCAATTCCGCCAACGACTGCTTTGAACGCTGCAGTCTGGAGAATGTTGACGAGGTGTGGTGCAGCTATGCATCGCTGCAAGGCCTGCTGGCAGAGCTGTTTCTTAGTGCCTACGAGGATGAGGTGGATGATGTCGCGCTGTGCGCCTGCGCCAGCCTGTTCGGCTTTCATTCAATACAGCGCTTGCTGGCGGAGGCGGCCAACGCCGGAGTCGGCTACAAGCAATGGCGTGCAGGATTTGGCGCGAGCTGCATGGACCACTAAGGGAACCGGCGCACACTAGTTGCCATGCTGCCTGCGTGCATCTCTGCCGCAAAATATATATGCATGAACATGTAATTTTAACAAATATTCTCTACAGGATAAACGTGCAACACAAAACGATAGGTTTACTTGGCGGCATCGGCTGGGCTTCCACACTGGAATATTACCGCCTGCTCAATGAAATGCTGGTGGCGCGCATCGGCCCCGCGCATAGCGCGCGCATCATGCTGGTCAGCATGGACCAAGCCGATTTCGTTGCGCACGCGGCGCAAGCCGATTCCCGCGCCATCGAACAATTCCTGGTCACGCAAGGGCAGCGCCTGCAAGGCATGGGTGCGGATTTCTTCCTGCTGTGCGCGAATGGCGCGCACCGCTTCGCGCCGGCCGTCGTGCCGCGCATCGGCTTGCCTTTTATCAGTATCGTCGAGGAAACGGCAAAGCGGGTGCAGCAGTCAGGCGTGCGCAAGGTCGGCTTGCTGGGCGTCAAGCAGACGATGGCGGGCTGTTTCTATCATGATGCGCTGGAGCAGCTGGGTATTGCTACGGTGACGCCCGATGCGGCCGACCAGGAAATCCTCCACGACATCATCTATACGGAACTGGTGCAGAATATCTTTACCGACGCCAGCCGGAACATCTTCCTGGACATCATCGAGAAACTGCGGCGGCAAGGCGTGCAGGGCGTGATTTTGGGTTGTACAGAAATACCGCTGCTGGTCAAGCCCGGCGATATCGACTTGCCGCTATTTAGTACCACGGCCATTCACTGCGAGGCGGCGGTGGCGTTTGCCCTTGAGGAGTAGGACATCTGTCTTATAGTCAGCCTCTATCAGTAGCGAACTTGAGAATCTGACGCTCATCGTCTGCAGCTACTACCTGTACATTTTCAGCAAGCAAGTCTTGCCTGATCTCTTGGAATGCATGATAAGGCTTGGTGTTGGCTGCCGGTTGAGTGACCGGGAACAGTACTTTCGGGGGCAGTGCATTGCGTTTGCGTAAGCGCCGTACTTTATCGACCCATTGACCGCCATGTGTGAGGATTTTGGTGCTATCGCCTTGGGCAAGGTACAGCGGTTTGATCACTCGTTCAGCTTTGCCTTCCACCATGTCGACAAAGGGAAAGTTTACGGCGAAATCTTCCGTACCAACCTTTTCACGTTGATATCGAGCTCCGACTTGCGCGTTGAAGAGGAGTTTGCGGACATTGTTTTCCAATAAACGCTCTTGATATTCTTTGGTTACAAAGTTGCGTTCGACATAATGGTCAAATAGTTGCAGAAGTTTGGCCTTTGGATCCTCCGCCAGGACGACGCGTTGATCGGCAAACTGCAGCATCGCTTCTCGTGGACGAACCACTTCAGCAAACAGATTTCTTGCGAGTACTATATTGGGCTGTGTTTTTCTTCCATCCAATGCCAGCCGACGAAGCTCGAGAGCGAAGCGATCCATCTCTTCTTTAAAAAGTTGGCGGCCATCCAAGTAGATTTGACGGTCAAGCTGATGAAAGAATTGCGTGATACGGCCATACCGCTTCAGTATACGGAAGCCGAAGAAGCGCGCTTCGGGCGCGATCAGCGCAATACCGACGTTGGCAAACTCTCCGGTTTCCACAAACGGGCGAAATCGTAAAAGAGCATATTGGCAGGCGAACTTGTTCATGGGGTATTCCAAAAATCTTCTTGGCTGCAACGCTGCAGGCAGGTCTCGATTTCATCCCACGTCACGTCTGCTGGTACGCCATCATCAACAAACCACCAAGAGTCGGGTATGATAGCACGGATGCCTGCCAATCTTGGCAAAATTGCCTCTAACTTGCTTGCGTAGTGCTCGCGTTGAAGATGGTCGCTAAAAATGTCGTTCCACCTGCTTGCAAACACATGCGTTTTCAGGAAGTTGCTCGAATTGAAGTGCCGATCAAAGGCCTGGTTATGATCGATCACGACCAATTCTGAGTTCTGCATGTCCCAAAGCAAGTTAGGGTTGCCGCCACGTTCGGTTAAATGACGATCTTCGTTATGCAACCACCAGTCGAAAACCAGAACATCGCTTGCCAGTTGATCCGGAACAAGGTCTCGTGTGATCGCTGTCAGCTCTTGAGGATGTGGAAGTTCTCTCGAGGCAAAGACTATCCCGCTACCGAGTTGGCTGATATTGGGAAATGCATTCGCCTCGATGAGTTCCTCAGCCACTTCTGCCAACGCATATTCTGCGATGGGGAGGCCGAATTCTGTCGCCAGCTGCGCCGAGACCCACTCACAAATCTGGCTGCGTCGACCAGCCCCCTTGCCTTTTATAAAGTAAATCGCTCCGTCGTCGCCGCGGCAAATAAATGGTTCTGTTATGCCTTGCTGCGCCCGCCCGAGGACTTCGTCAATGAAGATGGTTGCTGCATTCACAGACGACAGCTTTCAGATTTGTACCTGGCGATGATTGCTTTGTTCATGGCTTGCACGCTTCATCATGTAAAGGGTCGGATACGCAGGAATTGCGAGATCCGCTCCCTATTCATGATATAGGAAATGATAACGATACAAATATAATTATCCTACCTATGCGACCGCATCAAGCCGGCTGCGCGCCGCCTACATTGCGGCTGCGGTTTTCCACCAGCACGGAAATGCCCAGCACGACGATGCCGCCGCAGGCCAGCATGGCGCCGACCCAGCCGGTCGAGCGCAAGCCCATGCCCATGGCGATGGCGATGCCGCCGGCCCAGGCGCCCAGGGCGTTGGCGATGTTGAAGGCGGAATGGTTGAGGGCGGCGGCCACGGTTTGCGCGTCGCCGGCCACGTCCATCAAACGCGTCTGCACGGCGGGGGCGACGGCGATGCCGGCGCCGATGGCGAACAGGTTGATCGCCGTCAGCCAGACATTGCTGCTGGTATAAGTAAACGCGGCCAGGGCGGCCACGTTCCACAGCAGCACGCCAAAGATGGTCCACAGGCGCGAGCGGTCGGCCAGCCAGCCGCCGATCAGATTTCCCACCGTCATGCCGACGCCGATAATGGCCAGCAAGATGGAAATGACCAGGGGCGACACTTTCGTAATTTCCAGCAAGGTTGGCGTGATGAAGGTGTAGACGGCGAACATGCCGCCGAAGCCGATCGCCACCATCAGCAGGGTCAGCCACACTTGCAGGCGGCGGAAGACGCCCAGTTCGCGGCGCGGGCTCGAATCGCCGGCGGCCACCATGGGCACGAAGATGCGCACCATCAGCATGGTCAGCAGGCCCAGCGCGGCGACCAGCAAAAAGGCCGAGCGCCAGCCCAGGGTCTGGCCAATGTACGTGGCCAGCGGCACGCCGAAGATATTCGCCACGGTCAAGCCCATCAGGACACGGGCCACGGCCTGGCCCCGCTTGTCCGGTTCGGCCAGGGCGGCCGCCACCAAGGCGGCCACGCCAAAATACGCGCCATGGGGGATGCCGGCCACGAAGCGGGCCACCACCAGCAAGCCATAATTGGGCGCGATGGCGCTGAGCAAGTTGCCGCCTGCGAACATCAGCATCAGACAGATCAGCATCAACCGGCGCGGCATGCGCGCCAGGAAGATGGTGATCAGGGGCGCGCCGACGACCACGCCCAGCGCGTAGGCGCTGATCATGTGGCTCATCTGCGGCAAGGTCGTGCCCAGGTCGTCGGCCACCACGGGCAGGATGCTCATGGAGGCGAATTCGCCCGTGCCGATGGCGAGGCCGCCAAGGGCCAGGGCCAGGTCGGCATAGCCAGCGCCAAAAGGCGCGGTGACGCGCGGAATCAGGGGATCTACGGATGCGTGCATGTTCTTGTGATTTGGGTAAGGAATGACAGGGTGAAGAGGCGTGCTGTGGCTCAGCCGCAGTGGCAGCAATGGGCTACCGGATGCGAAGTGAAGAAAGGCAAGGCGGAGTAGCAGCCCCGGCATTTCGGGCCAGAAGAGCTGCCCACAGACAACATTGTAAAAGATTCGGGCAAGTTCTGCCGGGAGGCAGGCAAACCATGCTGCACCGCAATGACAGCGCTTGCGCTTGTTGTTAACGATAACACGGAATGCGCCAGATTTCACCGCGGGCAATCGGGGAATGCGCGGCTGTGGCGGAATTGGTTCTTGCCTGCCGTTCAATATCCGCCAGAAAGCGAGCGAGCCGCTGGCGGGTCCGGCCGTCTAGATTTTCCTGGCGTGCTTCAAGTGCAAGGGCAACCACCACCACATGCAGATGATGAGTGCCCCCATCAGCACGCAGGCGATGATGCCGGCGATGTGGCCGAAGACTTCCGACATCACCAGGTTGGTGCCTAAAATAAACGCCAGTGCCAGGGAAAAGGCGCCGCACATCATGATGCGGTCAGCCACGCGCTTGAAGCGTTCGCGGTCTTGCAGGGGCCGCATCACGCGGTGCTGGATGGCTGGCGCGCTAAGCAGCACCAGGCTGGTCATGGAAAGGAAAAATGTCAGCAGGAAGACGACTTTTTCCGCCTGCACGATCTTCGCGAAGCCACCGTTGAAAGGCAGGATGATGAGGAAGGCCGTCAGCATCTGCGCACCCGGCAAGAGGATGCGCAATTCGCTGAGCAGGTCGGACAAGTCGCCTTGGTCGCCTTGCTGATCATTTTCATCCTGGTGTAGCGCTGGTGGCATGAGACTGTCCTCGTGATGGTGATGCGGCCAGTCTACCCGGCAGTGCCTTGCCTGACTGTGGGCGGGCGCACCTTCAGAAGCATTGCATGCGGCGCCCGGGCAGGCGCGCGGCGTATTCGCGCAGCCGCCACAGGGGCGTCGAGACGATGGCCGTGGCGCTGTGCGAGGCGTCGTGGCCACAATGGCCGCAGCTGTGGCGCCGGTGCGGCGTCAGCGCGAAGCTGTCCAGGTCCAGGTGCGGGTGCCCGCAGCGGGTGCAGTCGCTGCAAGCGAGCGGGGCGCCAGCCTGCAAGGCGGCGGCGAGCGCTTGCGCGGCGGGTGGCGTGATATTCAGTTGCACTATGTCGCGAGGAAACAGGCCGGGCAGGGCGCGGCAGTCGATGGCCAGCGCGGCCGCATCGCGCGCCAGCAGGGCGCCGCCGTCGTCGGCGCGGGCGCGCAGTTGCAGCAAGCCGTTGGGGCCCAGGCGCAAGGTGGTGGCGTGGAATTGCATGGGGTCGAACAGCGCCGGATACAGCACATAGCCCATGGGGCTGGCGTGCTGGCGGCAACGCATCTGCTGTGTTGCATGCCAGTCGGCCAGGTCGGCTTGGGTGCCCCAGTAGCATTGGTGCGTGCGGCACCAGTGGCGCGCCGCGCCGTTGCGAAATTTTCCAGCGGGCAGCAGATTGCACAGGACGATGGCGTCTGTTCCCGCACCGGCGCGAAAGTGGCCCGTGATGCGGGATGTGGTGACGGCAAGGTGGCCCATGCTCGCTTGCAAAGGCCAGCAGATGCCGGGCAGGGTCAGCGGCGTGGTCAATGGTGCATCCGCGCGGCTATCGGCTTGCCAGCCGATAGTGGGCCGGCATGAAAAAACCCGCCGATTGGGGCGGGCTGTGCTGACGCGGATGTCAAAGGCATGGCCCGGTCTATTCTTCCGTATCGGCCAGGGTGACGATGGCGCGCGCCCACTTCGAGTATTTCAGGTTCGCCAGGTCGCGCACGGTCTTGATATTGAACGCCTGCTTGAGCAGCTCTGCATCTTTCTCGCTCACGCCTTGCAGCGCGTCGACGGGGGCATCAGCGATTTCCTTGAACGTCTTTTTTTCGTAAGCCTTGTCTACCGCTTTATTGATGTTCATGTGTTGATACTCCTCAGTAAGTAGGAAAATTAATTTTACACGTTTTTGTGAAGCGTCAATTTACGCTTGCAAGTTGTGCTGAACTAAATATGATGGAGGTGGGCCGTGCTACGGCCGGGTCTGTTTTTGAATCGCTCGTTAAATTGTAAATATGGCATTTAAATTATATATAGTATAATTGTTGTGTGCGTCGGAGACTATGCGCCGACCTTACCGGACGCCGCTGTACGCGGCACTAATTGACAGCGTTCAGGAGAATACGATGAGTTTGCTAGACCAACTTGCAGGACAGGCGATGAGCGCTTTGGGCAACAAGGGTGCGGATGGGGAAGCGCCATCGGGATTGATGGCCAGTGTGATGGACCTGGTCAACCAGCATGGTGGCTTGCCCGGCCTGCTGCAGAAATTCCAGGAAAGTGGTCTGGGCGACCAGGTGGCTAGCTGGATCGGCACCGGCGCCAATGCGCCCGTCTCCGGCGACCAGATCAAGGATGCGCTGGGCGCCGACACGATCAGCCAGATCGCTGAAAAAGCGGGCGTCGCCCCGGATGCGGCTTCGGGCGGCCTGGCAGCCTTGCTGCCGCAGCTGATCGACAAGCTGACGCCGAACGGCCAAGTGCCAGAAGGCAATGACCTCGTCAGCCAGGGTTTGAATATGCTCAAGGGTAAGATCTTCGGTTGATACAGCCGATGCAGCAACAAAAAACCTCGCAGCGATGCGAGGTTTTTTTATGTGCAAGGTTTCTGGGTGATCAGTGTTAACGTCTGAAAAACGCCTGTGGCTAGGCGCCGCCACGAAGACAGTACGAATGTACGGCAAGGGGCCGGCAACAACGCCACAGGCGTTTTTCAGGCTGCGGCCATCATGCCGAAACGCTGGGGCTCGGCAGTCAGCCGCGCCGTACTACCCTCGACCAGATAGGAACAATAGCGGCGCCGCTCGGCGCTGCCGCCGCGCCGTTCCATCAGTTCGCCCAGCATGACGACGGCATCGGTGGCCATCTTTTGCACGGGCTGGCGCAGGGTGGTGATGTCGTAGCTGAGCCAGCCGGACGCTTCCAGCGCGTCGAAGCCGGCCACCGACATCTGCAGCGGCACCTGGATGCCCATCTGGTGGCGCGCCGTGTCCAGGCAGCCGATGGCCATGATGTCGTTGCCGCAAATGACAGCGTCCGGCACGCGGCCCAGGCGGTCGATGACCTTGCGCAAGCCGCGTCCGCCGCTGGCGTAATCGTAGTTGCCGCTGACGACGATGGGCGCGGGCAAGCCCAGCGTGAACAGGCGGTCGAGCATGCCGGACTTGCGTTCCTGCGCGACGGCCGAGTCGCCGGGACCGTCGATGATGGCAAACTGGCGGTGCCCGGCCTCGGCCAGGCGGGAGACGAGCAGGCGCGCCGCTTCGCCCTGGTCGCACAGCACGGCATGCACGGCGTGCTCGCGCGGGCTGCGGTTGAACAGCACCAGCGGCACGTCGCGCCGGCCGAATTCGGCCATCTGCTCGTCCGACAGGCAGGCGGCCACGATGGCGCCATCGACCTGGTATTGCCACACATCGCCCAAGACCTTGCCGATGTCTGCTTCGCGCTCCAGGGTAAACAGCAATAAACGCTTGCCCTGGCGGGCGATTTGCTGGCTCAGGTCGGACAACACTTGCGGATAATACAGATTGGCCAGGTTGGAAATGATGACAGCCACCAGGTTCGAGCGTCGCGTGATCAGGCTGCGCGCGGCAGCGTTGGGGATGTAATCGAGGCTGATAGCCGCCTGCATGACCTTGGCGTGGGTGGCGGGCGAGATGCTGGCGCCGGGCTTGAAGCAGCGCGACACGGCCGATTGCGACACGCCGGCCAACAGGGCCACGTCATACGAGGTCACGCGCCGTCCGGCACCGGGTACGGGGCGGGTGGCGGTGCTGGGCGCCCGGATGACAGTATTCTTTTTTCGCATATTGGTTTGGTAAGCAATCTGTCTCAAAGTATTCCTGCAGGCCCAGGCCGCTTGTGGCGGCCTGGGCGGGAAAAATGAGCATAGCGAAAATATTTCCATGTGGCAAGACTGTTTTCTTATTCATGTTGCAAATAATTTGATTTAATGGCAAGTGGCAGCTTGCGCCTCAATCGGGGCTGTCGCAGGGGCCACTGCCATAGGGGCTGATGCGTCCCGGCGGGTCCACGCGGTTCGCGCTGAAATCGCTGGCCAGGGTCGGTAAACGCAATGCCGCCGTGGCGCTCGCTTCCGTGCCGCTGACCGTGCCCCGCACCGTCAGGACCACGTCCACCCAGGAACCGACGTTGCGCGGATAGCTGACGGTCAGGGGAATGTCCGGGTCGAGCAGGCCATTGCCGGCGCTGTCGGAGACGAACACGGTAAAGTCCTTTTGCAGCACGCTGCTCGACTATTCGCGCAGCAGGCTGCCCGTGCCCAGCTTGATCGACAGCGCTTGCCGCGCCACCGTTAGGCGCACGAGGGCCGTGGCCGCCGCTTGCGGTGCGCCCTCGATGCGGGCCTGCATCAGTACGCCGTCGCGGCCGCTGTCGGCCGGTCCCGCCACGTACACGGCGCGCGCCAGGCCGTCGCTGCCTGTCAACACCCGCCCGGCCTGCCGCAGGTAGCCGCCGCTGGGTTCGCTCAAGATGGAAAACAGCACGGGCGCGTTCTTGAACAGGTTGTTGAGTGGGCCATCGCGCACCACGGCGCCGATGGTGCTGATACTGGTGCTGGCGTTGTCGGACGAGGCCGTCGAAGTGCTCGTATTGGCGCGCAGCACAGCCAGCTTGCTGGCGCCGCTCAAGGGCGCGACGAATTCCAGCCGCGTCTGCGCCGTGGGCCCACCGGCCACGGCGGCCGTGAGGGTGGCCACGCCAGCGTTGGCCGGCTGTACATAGCTGCGTGGCAAGTTCAGTGCTGGAAAGACCAGGTTGACGGCGCTGGCCAGGCTGGCCGGCTCGGGAGGGCGCGACGGGCGGAACCACGGGGGGCGTCATCGGCGGCGTGACAGGAGGCGTCAGGGGCGGCACGCTGGGTCTCCGGGAACTGGCCGAGTTGCTCGGCATCAATTGCCCAAGAGTAGCTTTTGCGGGCGGCCAGCACTTGTTGCAAAGCAAGCTTGTGTTGTTGACCCCGTCGAACCGTTTTTGCTGGTGCAATGGCCTGCCTTCTGATAACATAACGCCCCTTTATTCAGGGAAGGGTCGACATGGCCAATGCTTGCGGTGTCGATTTCGGCACGTCAAATTCCACGGTAGGCTGGGCACGTCCCGGGCAGAGCACCATGCTCGGCCTGGAAGATGGCAAGACGACCTTACCGTCCGTCGTCTTCTTCAATGCGGAAGACGAGGAAGTCAGTTTTGGCCGCGCGGCGCTGGCCGGCTATCTGGCCGGTTACGAGGGGCGTTTGATGCGCTCGCTGAAAAGTTTGCTGGGCACTAGCCTCATCGATGGCCAGACGGAAGTGGGTGGCCGCGCCTTGCCATTTCGCATGTTGCTGGCGCAATTCATTGGCGAAGTGAAGCGCCGCGCCGAGCAGTCCGCCGGCCGCGAATTCTCGTCCGCCGTGTTCGGCCGTCCCGTCTTCTTTATCGATGACAATGCCCAAGCGGACCAGCTGGCGCAAGATACCCTGGCCGAGGTGGCCCGCTCCGTGGGCTTCAAGGACGTCGCCTTCCAGTTCGAGCCGATTGCCGCCGCGTTCGATTACGAGTCGCAGATCGACAAGGAAGAGCTGGTGCTGATCGCCGACATCGGCGGCGGTACTTCCGACTTTTCGCTGGTGCGCCTGTCGCCGGAACGGGCGAAAAAAGCCGAGCGGCGCGAGGACATCCTCGCCACCGGCGGCGTGCACATCGGTGGCACGGACTTCGATAAATACCTGAGCCTGTCTTCCGTCATGCCCTTGCTCGGCTACGGCAGCCGCCTGCACAACAATAGCGAAGTGCCGTCCAGCTATTATTTCAACCTGGCGACCTGGCACACGATCAATCTGGCGTACACGAAGAAGATCTGGGTGCAGCTGGCCGACGTGTGCCGCGATGCGCGTGAGCAAGACAAGATGGGGCGTCTGCAAAAGCTGATCGACGAGCGCGCCGGCCACTGGCTGGCCATGAAAGTGGAAGAGGGCAAGATCGCCCTGTCCGACGCGGCCGAAGTGCAGCTGGAGCTGGACCGCCTGTCGCCCGCGCAAAGCCTGTTGCTGAAACGTACGCAATTCGATGAGGCCATCGGCCACCTGTGCGGTTCGGTGGAGGAAACCGTGCTGCGCCTGCTGCGCGACGCGGGCGTGGCGCCGCAAGCCGTCGACACCGTGTTCTTCACGGGCGGCTCCAGTGGCGTGCGCTTGCTGCGCGAAAAGATCGCCGCCCTGGTGCCGGCCGCGCGCAAGGTCGAAGGCGATTTGTTCGGCAGTATTGGTGCGGGATTGGCGCTGGACGCCGTGCGCAAATTTGCTTGATAAAATGCGCATGGCGGCGTGGCCGCGTCTTGCCCTGCGCATTTTATCGATACACCCTACGTCGCACCCACGAAAGAGCGCCCCATGAATGTGTTTGACAAACCGATCGTCATGATCGACTTCGAGACGACCGGATTGTCGCCTGACATGGGCGACCGCATCACGGAAGTGGCGGCGCTGCGCATCGAGGGCGGGCGGATCACGGACCGCTATGTGACCCTGATCAACTGCAATGCCCGCATTCCCTCGTTCATCACGGGCTTGACGGGCATCACGCAAGCCATGGTGGACAAGGCGCCGCCCGTGGCCGAGGTGGTGCCGCAGTTACTGGACTTCATCGGTAGCGATGCCCTGTCGGCGCACAATGCCAGCTTCGATGAAAAATTCCTGCGCGCGGAAAGTGCCAGGCTGAACCTGACGCCCGCGCACCAGTCGCTCGTGTGTTCCCTGAAACTGTCGCGCCGCGTGTTTCCCGGCATGGCCAGCTACAAGCTGGGCTTGCTGTCGAGCCAGCTGGGCATCGCCTTCAAGAGCGCTGCCCACAGGGCCGAATCCGATGCGGAAGTGGCGGCGCAAGTGCTGATCCATATCGGCCGCCATTTGCGCAGCAGCTATGGCATCGCCGATGTCGACGCGGACTTGCTGATGTCGCTGAACAAACTGGCAGCCGCGAAAGTGCCGCAATTCCTGCAAAAGCATCCGTCACGCCGCTGATCTGCGCTTCCTCTCTAAGCGGGCTCATCAAAACGATGTAATTTTGTTATTTCGTTTGAGCCTGCTCAAGTCCTTTCCCCGCATCGAATTTAAAATTTAAGCAACACACAATTTCGCCGCCCTGGGCCGCCGTTTTGCGCGTGCTGCCGGCAAGCGCAATGTGGATGGGGGCGCACATGGACAAGCACCATACTGCCAGAGACAACCACCAGGCGTATGTCTGGTTCCGCACGGCTGCCGAGCAGGGCAATGCCTACGCCCAGTTCAACCTGGGCTTGATGTACAAGAAGGGCGAAGGCGTGGCGCAGGACGATGCGCGCGCCTTTGTCTGGCTGCGCCTGGCCGCGCTGCAAGGGCTGGCTTATGCGCAGAACCACCTGGGCGCCCTGTATTACCATGGCCGCGGCGTGGCGCAGAGCGACGAGGATGCGGTGCTGTGGTTTCGCCGCGCGGCCGCGCAGGGCGATGCCTCGGCCCAGCAAAACCTGGGGCAGATGTACCGCAAGGGACGCGGTGTGCTGCAGAGCGACGAGCTGGCCCTGGCGTGGTTTTACCGCGCCTCCGAACAGGGTGTGGCCAGCGCGCAATCCATGCTGGGTGTAGCCTATGCGCAAGGGCTGGGCGCGAAAAAGAACGATGCGCTGGCCCTGGCCTGGTTCCGCAAGGCAGCCTTGCAGGGGGATGCGCAGGCGCAGCTGAACCTGGGACTCGTCTACAAGCGGGGCCAGGGCGTGGTGCAGAGCGATGCGCAGGCGCTGGCCTGGTTCCGTCAGGCCGCCGCCCAGGGCCTGGCCTTGGCGCAGCGGCAACTCGGCGTGGCGTATGCGCAAGGCCTGGGCGTGGCGTCCGACCAGTTGCGCGCCTATGCCTGGCTGCAGCGGGCGGCCGAGCAGGATGACGCCGACGCCCAGTTCAACCTGGGCTTGATGCTGGCGCGCGGCCAGGGCGTGGACAAGGACGATGCGCGCGCCGTCGTCTGGTACCGGCGTGCCGCCACGCAAGGCCATTGCATGGCGCAATACAATCTGGGGGGCATGTTTGCGGGCGGGCGCGGCGTTGCGCGCGACTTGCACCAGGCGCTGGAATGGTACGCCAGGGCGGCGGACCAGGGCGCGTCGAATGCGCAGTTCAACCTGGGCGTGATGTATGCCAATGGCCAGGGCGTGGAACGCGACGAGGTGCGCGCCGTGCGCTGGTACCACACGGCTGCCGAACAGGGCGATGCCAGCGCGCAGAACAACTTGGGCGTCATGTATGCGAACGGCCATGGCGTGGCGCAAGACGATGGCCTGGCCGTGCAATGGTACGGGCGCGCAGCCGGCCAGGGCCATGCACTGGCGCAGTACAACCTGGGTGGCATGTACAACAGCGGGCGCGGCGTGAAGAAAGATACCGTCTGCGGCTACATGTGGCTGGTGCTGGCGGCCGAGGGCGGCGATAGCGGGGTGGCCAGGGCGCGGGAAGAGGCTGCCGCCAGGCTGGAGCCGGCTCAGCTGCAAGAGGCGCAGCAGCGCATGCGGCAATGGCGCCAGGTGCGCTTGCCGCCGCAGCCCCTGCGCGACTGAAGCGCCGGCACCGTGCGCACATGGACGCGCGCTGCATGCGATAATTGCCGGCAAGCATGTCGCGAAGGCGGCGCGGTTTTGGGCACAGTGAAAGGTAGACTATGGTAAGGCAGGCAGGCGAGGATGCATCCGAGCAAAAAGTCATCGACGACATCGCCACGCATGGATGGCATGGCGTGCATATCAGTGCGGATGAAGAAGGTCCCGGTTATGCCTTCACGATAGGTGCCTGCCACAGCTTCGGCCAGCCTGAATTTCTCATCATGGGCTTGCCGCGCGCCATGGCCCACCAGATACTTGACGTGGCGCTGGATGCCGCGCGCAGCGGCGCCATCACGGATTTCACGGCCACCACGGATGTCTTGCTGGAAGGCCATCAGTGCGCCTTCGTGCGCGTGCCCGTCGCGCAATACCGCAACTACGTCGGCTATGCGCGCTGGTATTACCAGGGCGATGATTTTACCTTGTACCAGATCGTCTGGCCGTCGCGCGATGGCCATTTTCCGTGGCAGGCGCAAGCCAGTGCGCAGTACGTGGAGAGCCAGCCCTTGCTGGGACCGGCGCCGCTGGCCGCATGACGGCAGGCACGTTCGTCACCATTGTGACCGGCACGGCCACCGTGTGCGTGTTTGACCCGGCCCTCTTGCGCCACAAGCTGGACAATGACTGCGACTGGTGGAGTCTTCGCAGTGCGGAACTGGCTGCCGTGAACGCGGGGCAGGTGGCGTTTTTCAACGTGGGCGGCGACGGTGCGTATGACCTCACCTTGCACGCCGAACTTGCCGAGCCGCATGTGGTCGTGCATCTGGCCGTGGTCTCGGGCCGCGTCTTCATCGGCGCCGGGGAAGACGTCACGGGCGGTGGACTTGAGCCGGACACGGCATACGGGGGCCTGTTCGTGGACGTGCCCGCAGGCAGCTACCGCGTGCAGGCGCGCCGCGATGGCGCGCGCATCAGCCTGGCATTCGTGCCCGCTTCGCGTAGCAGCAATGCGTTTGACGACCTCGTGCGCATCTGATCCCTGTTTCGCTTCTGACTCAGCCCTGGCTACGCATCCATGCGCGCCACGCCCGCGCCTTGCCGCCGGTCCAGGAACAGGCTGTTGCCGTGTATTTTCTTCGCCTGCTTCTTTGCTTCCGCCGCCTGCGTGGCGATCTGATGGTGCGTGTAGTACTGGTGCGCTTCGACCTTGATGACGCCCAACGATAAGCTGATCAATGAATAAAACACTTTCTTGCCTTGCCGGTCTTCGCTGATGTAGCCGCCCCGTTCGCAGTCGCCCGTGCTGTAGTAGGCGAGGATGGCGGCCGCGAAGTCGTCCAGCATGGCCTGGCAGCGCGTTTCCCAGTCTTCGCTCTGGAACAAAATCATGAAATCGTCGCCGCCGATGTGGCCGATGAAGTCGCGGTTCGGGTCGCAATGGCCGCTGAGGATTTCTCCCGTCAGCTGAATCACGTCGTCACCCTTGCGGTAGCCGTACACATCATTGAAAGGCTTGAAGTGGTCGAGGTCGCAATAGCAGACCCAGAAGCGGCTGCCGCTGTGCAATAAACGGTCGATATGTTCGTTGATGGGCACGTTGCCGGGCAGTTGCGTCAGCGGGTTGGCATAGCGGGCCGCATTGATCTGCATCTGCGTGATTTCGCGCATCAGGTCGTGGCCCGTGCCCATGCCCAGGTAGCGGCCGTGTTCGGTAATGATGAAGCCGTTGAACAGGTGGTGGGCATCGGACTGCACCATGGTGTAGCTGAGTTCCTGCAAGCTCGTCTCATGGTCGGCAATCAGGGGCGTGGCATCCATGAACAGGCTGCATGATTTCTTGCCATACAGCTCACGCTGGTAGGGGCGGGCGAAGTGGTCGATCATTTCGAAGCGGCTGATCAGGCCCAGCGGCACGCCGTCGTCGACGACGGGGATGATCATCAGCTTCGGGTCCTTGAGGAAGATATCGTACACCTCGTTATTGTTGAGTTGCGGCGAGACGGCCGCCACGCGGTGCAGCAGCTTGCGGATGCTGGCGCCGTTCTTTTCCAGGTTGCTGCGCTGCGGATACACGGCCACGCCGTTGCGTCCCAGCGCCTGCACCACTTCGGCCGGCAGGGCGCGCGCCGGCACCGCATTGGGCCGGCCCAGGTGATAGCCTTGTCCGAAGGCCACACCCAGGTCGCGCAAGACCAGCAATTCCGTCTGCGCCTCGATGCCTTCGGCGATCACCAGAGTGCCCGATTTCTCCGCGATTTCCTGGATCGAGCGCACGAACTGCAGTTTCACGGGGTCGTTATTGATGCCCTGGATGAAATGCATGTCGATTTTCACGTATTCCGGGCGCAATTCCGACCACAGGCGCAGGCTGGAAAAGCCTTCGCCCAGGTCGTCGATGGCGATCTGGAAACCCATGTTGCGGTAATGTAGCACCGCTTCGCGCATCAGTTCGTAATCGTAGGTGGGCTGGTTTTCCGTCAGCTCGATGATGACACGGTCCGGATTGATGCCGATATGTTCGATGTATTCCAGGGTTTCGCCATGCCGCGCATTGCGCAGCAGCAGGCATTCGGGGCTGACGTTGAGAAACAGCTTGCCCGGCAACTGCAGTTCGGCAAAGCGCTCGAGCACCACTTGCCGGCACAGGTGCTCCACTTCCAGGGTCAGGTCATGCGCGCGCGCCACCTTGAACAGATTCATCGGCGCGTGCAGGGGGCTGTCGGATGGCCCCCGTATCAAGCCTTCGTAGCCGATGATGTCGCCGCTGTGCATGTGGATGATCGGTTGAAACAGCGCGCTGAGCTTGCGACCCGCCAGGATATCGTGCAAGGCATCCGTCCCTTCGATGCTCATGGTGGCCGATGGCGGCTTCAGGTAAGCCACATTCGATGGCGTCGGGCCGGGCGGCGCGGCGGTGGCGGTAGGGAGGGCGAGAGTGTGCATAGGTGGATGTGGCGGCACGGCCTCTGGACGGGCCATGAACATGTTGCCGATAGTAAAGAAGATTTATGACGGCTTGATGAAACGACTTTGCTTTTGATAATGTTTCTTGCATGAACGTCAGTTTGCCGATTCCGGCGAAAGCGATATTTATCATGGCGATTCACGTTTGTTGTCCAAATAAAAGACGGCAAATCCATCAGATAACTGTGCTTTAAAAGTGGCAATCCGCGCTATGATTTCTCTTGGCGAAAGTCAACATGGGCAGCCGCAGCGTGTGTGAGCGGCCTGCTTTCCTCGACATCCAACAATGAGACAAACAACCCATGCAATTACGTAGTGCAACCCTCATATTCAGCTTGCTGGCCGCCTTCGGTGGCAATGCCATGGCGCAAAGCGCCACGACGCCATCGTGCCCGGCCGGCGACGGCGCTGCCGTGACGTATCCGCTCAGCAAAAAAGTCGACCAGCAAGACAGCTATTTCGGCACCACCATTGCCGATCCGTACCGCTGGCTGGAAGACGCCAACAGCGCGGAAACGGGCGAGTGGGTGACGGCGCAAAACAAACTGACGCAGTCGTACCTGGGCACCATCCCCGAGCGCGCCGCGATCAAGCAGCGCCTGACCAAGCTGTGGAACTATGAGCGTTTCTCTACGCCAACGAAGCAGGGCGGCCGTTACTTCTACAGCCGCAATGACGGCTTGCAGAACCAGGCCGTGCTGTACACGGTGAAGAAACTGACGGACGAGCCGCGCCTGCTGCTCGATCCGAATACCCTGTCCACGGATGGCACGGTGGCACTGGCCGGCACGTCGATCAGCCCGAACGGCAAGTACCTGGCGTATGCCACGTCCGCTTCCGGCTCCGACTGGAACGAGTGGAAAGTGCGCGACATCGAATCGGGCAAGGATTTGACGGACCACATCAAGTGGGCCAAGTTCTCGGGCGCCTCGTGGACCAAGGACAACACCGGTTTCTTCTACAGCCGTTATGACGCGCCGAACGAAGCGACCAAGCTGGCCGATATCAATTACTTCCAGAAATTGTATTTCCACAAAATCGGCACGCCGCAAAGCGACGACGTGCTGGTCTTCGACCGTCCCGACCAGAAGGAATGGGCGTTTGGCGGCAGCACCGTCAGCGACGACGGCAATTATTTGATCATCACGGCCACGCAAGGCACGGAACGCAAGAACCGCGTGTTTTACAAGGACTTGCGCCAGAAGAATGCCAAGGTGGTGGGCTTGCTGGAAGCGTTCGACGCTTCCTACTCGTTCATCGACAATGACGGCCCCGTGTTCTTCTTCAAGACGGATAACAAGGCGCCGAAATCGCGCGTGATCGCCATCGATACGCGCAAACCTGCGCCCGCCGACTGGAAGGAAATCGTGCCGCAAAGCGCGGAAACCCTCGTTGCCGTCAACCTGATCAACAACCAGCTGGTGCTCGACTACTTGAAAGATGCACAAACGCAAATCAAGATCGTCGACCTGAACGGCAAGCTGGTGCGCGAAGTAGCCTTGCCGGGCATCGGTTCGGCCGGTGGTTTTGCGGGCAAGCGTGGCGACACGGAAACGTTTTACTCGTTTACCAGTTTTACGACGCCAGCGACCATCTACCGCTACGACATGAAGTCGGGCAAGAGCAGCGTGTACCGTCAGCCGAAGGTCGACTTCGACCCGAACGCCTTTGAAACGCGCCAGCAATTCTTCACCAGCCGCGATGGCACCAAGGTGCCGATGTTCATCGTCTCGAAAAAAGGCATGAAGCTCGATGGCACGAATCCGACCTATCTGTACGGTTATGGCGGCTTCAATGTTTCGCTCACGCCTAGCTTCTCCGTGGCCAATCTTGCCTGGGTGGAAATGGGCGGCGTCTACGTGATGGCCAACCTGCGCGGCGGCGGCGAGTACGGCGAAGCCTGGCACCAGGCTGGTACCAAGCTGAACAAGCAAAACGTGTTTGACGATTTCATTGGCGCGGCGCAGTGGTTGGTGGACAACAAGGTCACCTCGCCTTCGAAACTGGCGATCGGCGGCGGCAGCAATGGCGGCCTGCTGGTGGGCGCGGCCATGACGCAGCGTCCCGACCTGTTCGCCGCAGCGATTCCGCAAGTGGGCGTGCTCGACATGTTGCGCTTCCACAAGTTCACCGTGGGCTGGGGCTGGGTACCTGACTATGGTTCGTCGGACGACGCCGAGCAGTTCAAGGCGCTGGTGAAATACTCGCCGCTGCACAACCTGAAGGCGGGCGGCTGCTATCCGGCCACCATGATCACCACGGCCGACCACGATGACCGCGTCGTGCCTGCCCACAGCTTCAAGTTCGCCGCCGCCGCCCAGGCAGCGCAAGGCGGCCCAGCGCCCGTGCTGATCCGCATCGACAGCAAGGCGGGCCATGGCGCCGGCAAGCCGACCACCAAGCAGATCGAAGAAGTGGCGGACCGCTGGGGCTTCCTCAGCCGTTCGCTGAAAATGGCGCCGGCAGTGGCGGAGCCGGCGAAGGTGGCGGCGCAGTAATCTCGCTGTAACCTTTTAACCCGAAGCAGAAACCGGGGTCGTATCCTCAGGGTACGACCCCGGTATTTGCATTGGGGTTATCCTCGCCAGCACCCCCTCCCCAAATACCGCCTGAAACGGCAAATCCTTGCGCTGCGCATAGCCGATGTAACAATCGCACTTGAAGCGCGGGCAGCGGCGTTCCTGCAGCAGGTCTTCCAGCTTATCCACATATAAATTCCCCAGCCGCTCGTGCACGAAATGGCAGCGCGCCAGTTCGCCATCGCCATCGACGGACAGCGACGCTTCGCCTGCCAGGCACGGTTTGCCGCGCGAGGGCGATGGGCGGCGGTTTTGCGCAAACCACGGGTCGATGGCGTCGAACCAGGCCAGGTCTTGCTCGCTGTAGTAGTGGGGGCCACGGCGGTCGTAGGCGTTCAGCCACAGGTAGACGTGCGCCGGCAGGGCCGCGCGCAGGGCGCGGATGGCGTCCAGGTGTTCGTTCATCGCCACCACGCCGACGGAATAGCGCACGCCCATGGCGTCCAGGCGCGCGCAGCGTGCGAGAAAACGCGCCAGTGTCGTCTGGTCCGGGTGGTAGGTGCACCACAGGCCGAGCTTTTCCAGTCCGTGCATGTTCTCCAGCCAGCCTAAGGGGCCGGACAGATTCGTTTGCAGCGCCACCTGGCGCACGTTGGGCAAAGCAGCCAGCGTTTGCATGGCCGCGCGGTAGTGGCGCCGCACCAGCGCTTCGCCCCAGGGCGTGAACAGGATGCTGATATTTCGCTTTTGTGCCGCTACCCAGCCGGTAAAACGCGTCACTTCGCGCGCATCGCGGGCCAGCGCGGCGCGGCTGTCGCGCTTCTTGGCAAACGGGCAGTAGCCGCAGGCGTAGTTGCAACTGGCCAGGGTGCCGCGGTACAGCAGGGACAAAGTGCCAGGTTCAGTTGTCAGCACGCCTGGCCGCCTTCGGCCATCAGCGCGCGCACCGTCTCGGAGGCCAGCCACGGGCCGATGGTGTCGGCATAGCTGTAGCCCCGGTCATTCAGGCGCAGCAGCGGGCCATTTTCTTGCACCAATTCCAGCGCGTGCAATTCGGCCAGCTGCGGCAAGTCTTCTTCGCAGTGGCTGCCGAAGCGCGCCGTGTAGGCGTCGCGGTCCAGGCCCGGTTCCGTCAGCAGCGACTGGATCACGTAGCGGCGGCGCTGTTCTGCACCATCCAGCACATAGCCATGTTCGGCCTGCGCGAAGCGCGCCTCGTCCAGTGCCAGATACTGTTCGATGATGTTGATGGTATCAAGGCGCGCCACCGCGTACTCGCTTGAATAATGGAGGTTGGCCGTGTAGGAGCGCGCGCCCGCGCCCAGTCCCACCATGCCATCGTTCTGGCAGCAGTAGGACGGGCCGGCATCGTCGGGCGCATGGGGGGCGCGGAACATGCGCATCGAGACCTGCTCATAGCCCTGGGCGCGCAAATGGTCGCGCGCGGCCGCGTACAGGGCCAGACGGCTGTCGCCGCCCTGCGCCAGCATGATGGGGTTGAGCGATTGCGCGCCCTGGCGGCGCGCCACCTTGCCAAGACCTGTCTGTTCGCGCACGTACAGCGGATACAGGTAGATTTCCTCGGGCCGGAAGGCCAGCGCGCTGTCGATGGAGGCCAGCAGGCTGGCCACGGTTTGCCCGGCGATGCCGTAGATCAGGTCCAGGTTCAGGGTAGGAAAGCCGGCGTCGCGTATCAGGCCGATGGCGTGATGGACGGTGGCGTTTTGCTGGGGCCGGGCCAGCGCACGCATTTCGCCGGCGGCAAAGCTCTGGATGCCCAGACTGACCCGGTCGATGCCGTGCGCGCGGCAGACGGCAAGGCGGTCCGCCGTGATGGTTTCGGGCGACGCTTCGATGCCGGCCGGTGTTTGTTGCAGGTCAATGCCGAGAATGTCGCGCGCGCCGCACAGCAGGGTGTCCAGCTGCGCCGGCGACAGATAGGTGGGCGTGCCGCCGCCCAGCGCGAAGCGGGCAAAGCGCCGTTCGCCCAGTGCGCCGGCCAGTGCGCGCATCTGCACCAGCACTTGCTGCACATAGCGCTCGACCATGTCGGCACCGGGGCGTGCCATGGCGAACAGGTTGCAAAAGCCGCAGCGCATCTCGCAAAACGGAATATGGATATACGCGAACAGGGCGGAGCGGTCTTGCCGCGCCCACAGGGGGGCCAGCAGCGCCGCCTGCGGCAAGGCGCGGTAGGCCGCCTTGTGCGGATACGAATAGGAATATGCCTGGTAGGGCGTGTGGCGCATGCGCTGCGCCAGGGTGCCAGGTTGTTCGGCTGGGTTCACGGTGGGGATTCCTTGGGAGGTGTATCGGTATCGGGGGCGATGAAGAAATGCGCGTACGGCACGTTCCATACGCTGTCGTGGGCCACCCTGTGGCCCCGGTAGCCGTCTTCGCCATACGCGCTACCGTGGTCCGAGCAGACGATGGCAAACGTGGGCGCGCGCGCGGCGCAGGCGGCAAACAATGGCGCCAGCGCGCCATCGACATAGCGCAGGGCCGCCGCATGGCTGTCCAGGTTATCGGCGCGGCAGCCAGGCAGGTAGGCGCGGTTCGGCGTATGCAGGGCGGCCACGTTGATGAACAAAAAGGTGCGCTGGGCGCCGTCTGCCAGACGGGCTATGGCCAGCGCCACCTGCTTTTGCGTCGAATGGCGGCTGGCCACGCCCATGCCGGCGCTCCAGTGGCTTTCCTGGAACAGCGACGGCAGCACCGTGCCCAAGGCGGTTTGCTTGTTGAAGAAGCCCACGCCGCCGATGCAGATGGTGCGGTAGCCGCGCGCAGCCAGCGCGGCGGGAAGGTCCGCTTCCTCGAAAGTGAAGGTATGCGGCGAGGTGGTCTCGCTGCCCGCGAAAGCGCTGGCGAACAGGCGCGGATGGCGTCCCGGCGCGGCCGGCGTGGGCAAGAATCCTGCGAAGAAGGCCTGGTGCGCCGCATACGTAAACGTGGCGGGCGAGTGGCGCCGTTCCCAGCCGCCCGGTGGTAAAAAACGTCCCAGCACGGGCAATTCACCCGCCTCATACAGGGCTTGCGCCACGTCAAAGCGCAGGGTGTCGAGGGTGAGGAAGACGATGTCGTGGCTGCCGACGATGGCGTGCATGTCGGGGATGGCGGGTGTGTCTTTAAACATGTGTCAGTTGCGCTGCGTAAGTGTCCGCGCCTTGCCATAACAAGCCGGGCAGCAGGTCGCCGAAGGCATTCGCTTCCAGCACATGGGCCTGGCCCTGGCGCACCACCAGGTCGTAGCCCGTGACGTGGCTCTTGGGGAAGGCGCGCGCGGCCTGGGTAGCAGTTGCTTCCAGCGCCGCCAGGTCGGCTGCGTTCAGGAGGCCAGATGCCTCGCCGCGCCGGTTGTCGAGATGCAGGTTCGTCATCATGTGCTGTCCGATGCGCGCCACCCGGTGCGCGGGCTGGCCCGCCAGTGTCACGACGCGCAGGTCGTAATGGCTGTCGCAGCAGCGCGGCTTGTTCAGCCATGCTTCCGCATACAGCTGTTGCGCGGCCAGCGCATCGACGAGGGCCGCGATGTCGGCGGGCGTCTCGTAGCGTGCCATGCGCTTGACGTTGAACAAACGCGTCTCGCCATCCGTCCGCGACAGGTTGGCCGAGGTGGTTGCTTGCTGGCGGCCGGTCTTGTTCCTGCGGTAGGCGACGACGCCGGACGCGGACGAGCCGTAGCGCGGTTTCAGGTACACGCGGTCGAGATCATGCTGGTGCAGCAGCGACTGCAGGTGCCCGTAGCTCTCCACGGGGCCCAGCAAGTCGGGTATGGGCACGCCGTGCGCGGCCAGGTGGCGCTGGCAAGCCAGCTTGTCCGTCATGCGGAGAATCTCGACCGGCGCATTGAAGACGCGTATTGCCGGTAACGCCGCCAGTTGCGTTGCCAGCGCTTGCATCGCGCTGGAAAAGCCCGCAAACCACGCATCCATCGCCAGCAGCTCGCCATGTGCGGGAGCGTCAGGCAGCGGGCGGTCCTGCAAACGGCAGCCCGCCTGCAGCAATGACAAATGGGCGGCAGGATCGTCGCCGGGCGGCTCGATCTTGAACAGGCAGGGTTGGCGCAATGCCTCCTCCAGTCGCGCCGGCTGCGCCAGCCAGTGGCGCCATTCCAGCACGTGCGCAGGCGGCAGGCGCAGTTGCGCGCGCGCCGCCTGCATCAGGCGCACGCGCTTGCTGCCGGCGGTGGCCAGCAGGGTGAGAGGCGTGGGCAAAGTGGGAATCCGCTTATTGGATCACGACTACTCGCCGACGGCCACGTAGCGGTAGGTCTCGCCGTCGTCTTCATCCTCTTCCTGCGGATCGTCCAGCACCACCTCGAAGGGCAGTGCCTTCAGTTTCGCCTGGTTTTCTTCCGAGATGTAATGGTGCGACAGGTCCAGGCGTTTCAACTTGCCCAGCTGCGTGTGATTGAGCACGGCCACGGCGCCCAGGTCGCCGATGGTGCCCAGCGACAGGTCCAGCGTGTCGAGCTGCGCCACCAGCGGTTCTTCCGCCAGCCACACGGCCAGGTCGTCGGCGATTTGCGCGTCGCGCAAGCCCAGGTAGCGCAGCGTCGGCACGGTCAGCTGCGCCAGCACCTTGCGGTACAGGTCGACATCGCCCGAAAAGCCATAGTCGTCCGTGCCCAGCCACAGTTCCAGGTGTTCCAGCTGCGGCATGCTCGATTGCGCCAGCGCCTCGGCGATCTTTTGATCCAGGCCGCCCGCTTCGATGGTGAAGCGGCGCAGGTGCTGGTGCGCGAACGGCTCGATGACGAGCTCATTGCCGCCGCGGATGCGCAGTTCTTCCAGCTGCGGGAAGGCGTCAAGCAGGGGCTTGTAGCTGCCTTGCACGATCCACGAAATTTCACACTCTTCGTACGTCATGTCGCCGATGAACAGGGCGCGCAAATTGGGCAGCTGCGGCGCGTGGGCGATCAGCGCGGCGATCACTTCGTCGGCGCCCGCTTCGTACGGATCGCCCCACATGCCGATGATCAGCGCCTCAAGCGCATTCTTGTCGGTTTTTTCAAGGAAGCCGGCGATCAGGTCCGGCATCTTGCGCTTGTCGTCGTAATCGAGCGACAGACGGTAGACGATGCCGGGCGATGCGTCGAATGGCAGGTCCGGGTCGTATTCGACGACTTTCTTGTTGTGGAAGGTGGTGGTGCTGTCGGAAATGGTCATCGCGGGGGCTCCGTAAAAACAGTGGAGGCCTGGGTGCCGCGCGCGGTGTGGCGGAGCTGGGACGAGCCGGGAGGTGCCGTGACGCTCTGCGAAGACATCCAGGCCTGGAAATCTTGTCTATTCTAAAATCTTAGCATGAGGAAAGGGGCTTATTGCGCACTGGAGAATGCAGTGCCTGACTTGAACCCCGCTGCCGCCGGGGTCGTACCCTGAGGGGACGACCCCAGTTCTTGCCCTTGGGCTATTACCTGTGGATGACCACGAGCAAGGCCTTGCCTTCCGTCTTGCCCAGATTGCGAATGGTATGCGGCTGGTCCGCCGGATAGCGTGCCGTGCCGCCATTCTTGACCTTTTTCTTCGCCGTCCCCACTTCCAGCTCCAGGTTGCCATGGATCACCGTCAAATGCTCGGTGGTGCCCGGGTCGTGCGGCTGCGACGCCAGTTCGCCGCCCGGCGCCAGGGTCACTTCATACCATTCGTATTTGCCGGCCAGTTCCATCGGCCCCAGGATGCGCAGCACGTAGCCCGCGTGGTCGCCGGGCAGGGTAGGGGTTTCGTGGGCGTCCGTGATGCGGATGGTTTCCACGGCTTTTTCCGCGCTGGACAGCAATTCGCCAATCTGCACGCCCAGGGCGTTGGCCAGGCGCCACGTGATGGCGATGGTGGGATTGGCTTTTTCGCGCTCGATTTGCGACAGCATGGACTTCGAGACGCCCGCGATGCGCGACAAATCCTCCAGTGTCAGGCCGCGCGCGAGGCGCAGCCGTTGCAGGGTGGCACCCACTTCAGGGGGGGAATTGGTCGAAACGCTGGTTTTCATCGGCAGGTGGCTTGCAAAGTTCAAAAGGCTTGGGTAATATCCACTATATTGAATTTCAGTTCGAAATAGTGGATTTTGAGGAAAAACACGGAAACGTGTAGACTTCAAACAGCGCTTCACGGTACAGCATACTGCGCGCACCGGTCAAGCGGCCACTTTCCCTATGACGGCTGAGGTCACCCGGATACCACCCATACAACAGGGACACACAAGGATCATCATGAGCGAGCAAGCGAAGAACACCTTTTTCAGCGGTCTGCAACAGAATCTTGATCAACTGCGCCAGCAGGGCTTGTACAAGCCCGAGCGCGTGATCGCCTCGCGCCAGGGCGCTGAAGTGGTGTGCGACGATGGCCGTACCCTGATCAATATGTGTGCGAACAACTACCTGGGCCTGTCCGGCGACCTGCAGACGCAGGAAGCGTCTATTGTCGCCACGCAAAAGTATGGCTATGGCCTGTCGTCCGTGCGCTTCATCTGCGGCACGCAAACCGTACATAAAGAACTGGAACAGGCGCTTTCCGCGTTCCTGGGTACCGAGGACACGATTCTGTATGCGGCCGCGTTCGACGCCAACGGTGGCGTGTTCGAGCCCCTGTTCGATGAAAATGACGCCATTATCTCGGACGCGCTGAACCACGCTTCCATCATCGACGGCATCCGCCTGTGCAAGGCTGGCCGCTACCGCTATGCCCACAACGACATGGCCGACCTGGAAGTGCAGCTGAAAGCGGCGATTGCCGCCGGCAAGCGCCATAAAGTCATCGTCACGGACGGCGTGTTCTCGATGGATGGCACGATTGCGCAACTCGACAAGATCTGCGACCTGGCCGACCAATACGGCGCGCTGGTGATGATAGACGAATGCCACGCTTCCGGCTTCATGGGCGCGACGGGCCGCGGCACGCACGAACACCACAATGTGATGGGCCGCATCGACATCATTACGGGCACCCTGGGCAAGGCCCTGGGCGGCGCCATGGGCGGCTTTACCTCGGCGCGCAAGGAAGTCATCGACACCCTGCGCCAGAAATCGCGTCCCTACCTGTTCTCGAATACCCTGGCGCCATCGATTGCCGGCGCTTCGCTGTCGGTACTGGAGCGCCTGGCCAAGTCGACGGAACTGCGCGACCGCCTGCATGACAACACGGCGTTCTTCCGCAGCGAGATCGAACGCATCGGCTTTACCATCAAGCCGGGCACCCATCCTGTCGTGCCGGTGATGCTGTTCGACGCTCCCGTGGCGCAGAAATTCGCCGCCCGCCTGTATGAACTGGGCGTGCTGGTGACGGGCTTCTTCTACCCGGTCGTGCCGATGGGCCAGGCCCGTGTGCGCGTGCAGCTGTCGGCCGCGCATACCCGCGAACAGCTGGTGAAAGTGCTGGCCGCCTTCGAGCAGGCAGGCAAGGAACTCGGTCTGCTGACCACCACGACCACTACCAATTAACAAGAATTCAGGAAAAATAGCATGGAACGCATCTTAGTCATTGGCGCAAACGGCCAAATCGGTAGTGAGTTGGTGGGCGCGCTGGCGCAGCAGCATGGCGCGGACAACGTCATCGCCAGCGACATCGGCACGAACAATCTGTACCAGGCCAAGCGCTATGCCCAGCTCAATGTGCTGGACAAGGACGGCCTGGCAAAGATCATCGCCGATGAAAACATCACCCAGGTGTACCAACTGGCGGCCATGCTGTCGGCCACGGGCGAAGCGGCGCCGTTGAAGGCGTGGAGCCTGAACATGGACGGCTTGCTCAATATCCTGGAACTGGCGCGCGAACGGGGTGTAGCGGGCAAGCCTTTGCGCATCTTCTGGCCATCGTCGATCGCCGCCTTTGGCCCGAACACGCCGCAAGTGAACACGCCGCAAATGACGGTGATGGACCCGACCTCGATGTACGGCATCAGCAAGCTGGCCGGCGAGCGCCTGTGCGAGTACTACTTCAACAAGTATGGCGTGGACGTGCGCAGCATCCGCTACCCGGGCATCATCAGCTACAAATCGCCTCCGGGCGGCGGCACCACCGATTACGCCATCGCCATCTTCCATGCGGCCTTGCGCGGCGAGCGCTATGACTGCTTCCTCGATGCGAACACCACCTTGCCGATGATTTACATGCCCGACGCCATCCGCGCCACCATCGAACTGATGGACGCGCCGGCGGCATCGATCAAGATCCGTTCATCCTACAATGTGGCCGGCGTGTCGTTCAACCCGGAGCAGCTGGCGAAAGCCATCGTACACATGGTGCCGGACTTCAAGATCAGCTACAAGCCGGACAGCCGCCAGGCCATCGCCGACAGCTGGCCGCAAAGCCTGGACGACAGCAAGGCCAGCGCCGACTGGGGCTGGAAGGCGCAGATCGGCGTTGAGCAGATGGTCACCGACATGCTGGCCAATGTCGATGCAGGGCAGCCGGCCAAGGCAGCCTGAGGCCCACACAGGCATTCATAAAAACATACTAATATAAAGAGACACTACATGGACATGAGCGTATTTGACCTGTTTAAAATCGGCATCGGGCCGTCGAGTTCCCACACGGTGGGTCCGATGGTGGCGGCGCGGCGTTTTCTGGTCGAATACGGTCCGCTGGAGCAGGTAGTGGGCGTCGAGGCGGCCCTGTATGGCTCGCTGGCGCTGACGGGCGTGGGCCATGCCACGGACAAGGCCGTCATTCTGGGCTTGATGGGCGAAACGCCGCAGGACGTGGCACCCGATGCCGTCGACAGCAAGCTGGCCGCTATCGAGGCGGCCGGCGAGATCGCGCTGCTGGGCACGCACGTCGTGCCGTTTACGTCTGCCATGGGCTTGATCTGGCACAAGAGCGAGTCCCTGCCCGAGCACCCGAACGGCATGCGCTTTACCCTGAAACTGGCGGATGGCAGCCGTGTCGACAAGGTGTATTACTCGATAGGCGGCGGTTTTATCCGCGAAGCCGGAGAAGCGCAAACCTCGGCCCAGGCGCAAGCAGCCGTGGAATCGGCCGCCAGCGGGCGGGTCGTCTTCCCCTTCGATACCATGGAGCAGTTGCTGGCGCATGGCGTGGAAAGCGGCCTGTCGATCCCGGAAATGCTGCGCGCCAACGAGTGCGTCAAGCGCAGCGAGACGGAACTCGATGAAGGACTGGACCGCATCTGGCACGTCATGCGCGACTGCATCGCGCACGGCCTGGAAACGACGGGCAACCTGCCGGGCGGCTTGAACGTCAAGCGCCGCGCCGCGAAATTATGGCGTCTGGCGCAGGAGGCGAAGGCGTCGGATAACCGCGCCAACGACTTGCCGCACGACGCCGTGCACCTGGTCAGCCTGTACGCGATGGCCGTCAACGAAGAAAACGCGGCCGGCGGGCGCGTGGTGACGGCGCCGACCAACGGCGCCGCCGGCATCATCCCGGCCGTGCTGCGCTACTATGCGCAGGATTGCCGCCCCAGCGACCCGGTCGGCGGCGTGCGCCGCTTCATGCTGACGGCGGCCGCCATCGGCATGCTGTGCAAGCGCAATGCCTCGATCTCGGGCGCCGAAGTGGGGTGCCAGGGCGAAGTGGGCGTGGCGTGCGCCATGGCGGCGGCCGGCCTGGTGGCGGCCTTGGGCGGCACGAATGAACAGATCGAGAACGCGGCCGAAATCGGTATCGAGCACCACCTGGGCATGACCTGCGACCCCATCGGCGGCCTGGTGCAGATCCCCTGTATCGAGCGCAATGGCATGGGCGCCGTGAAAGCGATTACGGCCGCCTCGCTGGCGCTGAAGGGCGATGGCACGCATTTCGTCAGCCTCGACGAAGTCATCGAAACCATGCGCCAGACGGGCGCGGACATGCAGGACAAGTACAAGGAAACGTCGCTGGGCGGCTTGGCCGTGCACGTGATCACCGTCAACCACGCCGCTTGCTAAGTGCCGGGGTCAGACCCGCCGGGTCTGACCCCAGATTTCCGCTGCGTCTTATTGCACCCTCACTCCTCCTCAAACAACTGCTCCAGCCTCCTGGGGTAGTTATTCAAGAAATCGCGCGTCACGGCGAAGTGCTCCGTGTCTTCATATGCCACTTCGTGGATGCCGCCACCCGTAAACATCAGGATTTTCGCGTTCGGGTAGGCCAGCAAGATGGGCGAATGGGTGGCGATGATCAGTTGCGAGTCGTCCTGCACCAACTGGTGGATCACGGATAGCGCCGCCATCTGGCGGCTGGGCGACAGGGCCGCCTCGGGCTCGTCCAGCAAATACAAGCCCTTGCCCCGCAGCTTGTTGATCAAGGTCGCCATGAACGCTTCGCCGTGCGATTGTGCGTGCAGCGACTTGCCGCCGTAGCTGGCCAGGTATTCGGGCATGTCGTCCATGTAGGTGGCGACGTTGAAAAAGCTTTCCGCGCGCAGGAAATAGCTGTCCGCGGGCTTCTTGTAGCTCTTGCTCAGGCGCAGATGCGCGTGCAAGCCCGATTCCTCGTCCGATGGCAGGGCGATGCGCACGTTGCGCGTGCCGCCATCCTTGCCGAAGCCCAGCGCCACGGCCAGCGCTTCCAGCATGGTCGACTTGCCGCTGCCATTTTCGCCCACGAAAAACGTCACATCGCGGTGGAAGTCCATCTGCACGAAGTCGCGGATGGCGGGGATGGTGAACGGATAGTGGTCCATGTCGACGATGGCGTCGGGGCGCAGCGCGGCGCTTTGCAAATACGGTTTTTTACTGATCGGCATGGCCGGTTTTCGACTCCATCAATAGTCATGGCAGGGACACTCGGCACAGTGTGGCGCAAATTGGCGGCGCGCGCCAGTGCGTACGCCGGCCATGTGCGCCTAGCTTGATCTCAGACTATTATGGCTTGTTTGATAATGCCCGGGCTCTCCAATTGTCACATCTTGAGCCGGCTGGCGCCACGCGATTCGCCTTGGACGGCGGCTGGCACTATAATATCCGCTGCCATTCATGATCAACCGCACTCAGCTCAACTGGACTCTTCAAATTTATGCACTACGTGTCTACCCGCGCTGATACAGCGCCATCGAATCTGCAGCAATTCTCCGACATCCTCCTGGGCGGCCTGGCCCCCGATGGCGGACTGTATCTCCCTGAACACTACCCGCAAGTCACTGGTGCCGAGCTCAATGCCTGGCGCACATTGTCGTATGCCGACCTGGCATTCGAAATCCTGAAGAAGTTCGCCACCGATATCCCGGCCGCGGACCTGAAGGCATTGACGGCGAAAACCTATACCAAGGCAGTCTACAAGAACGCCCGCGCCGGCGAAAACGCAGCCGACATCACGCCGCTGCGCGTACTCGAAGAAAACGTCGTCAAGGGCGGCCAGACCACCCTGATGCTGCAGGCGCTGTCGAACGGCCCGACCCTGGCCTTCAAGGACATGGCCATGCAGCTGCTGGGCAACCTGTTCGAATACACGCTCACCAAGCACGACGCCGAACTCAATATCTTCGGCGCCACGTCCGGCGACACGGGCAGCGCGGCCGAATACGCGATGCGCGGCAAGAAGGGCATCCGCGTCTTCATGTTGTCGCCGCACAAGAAAATGAGCGCCTTCCAGACGGCGCAGATGTTCAGCCTGCAAGACCCGAACATTGTTAACATCGCCATCGAAGGCGTGTTCGATGATTGCCAGGATATGGTGAAAGCCGTCTCGAACGATTTGCCGTTCAAGGCGAAACAGAAGATCGGCACCGTCAACTCCATCAACTGGGCAAGAGTCGTGGCGCAGGTCGTGTACTACTTCCGCGGCTACCTGGCGGCCACCACCAGCAACGAGCAAAAAGTGTCGTTCACGGTGCCGTCGGGCAACTTCGGCAATATCTGCGCCGGCCATATCGCCCGCATGATGGGCTTGCCGATCTCGAAACTGGTGGCGGCGACGAATGAAAATGACGTGCTCGATGAATTCTTCCGCACGGGCGTCTACCGCGTGCGCAAGTCGGCCGAAACGTACCACACGAGCAGCCCGTCGATGGATATCTCGAAAGCGTCGAACTTCGAGCGCTTCGTCTACGACCTGGTGGGCCGCGACAGTGACCGCGTGCGCGCCCTGTTCACGAAAGTGGAGACGCATGGCGGTTTTGATTTGTCCGGCAAGCCTGGCAGCGACGGCGACGAGTTCAAACTGGTGGCCAAATATGGCTTCAAGTCGGGCAAGTCCACGCACCAGGACCGCCTCGACACCATCCGCGACGTGGCCGACGACTACGGCATCACCATCGACACGCACACGGCCGACGGCATCAAGGTGGCGCGCGAGCACCTGGAGCCTAACGTGCCGATGATCGTGCTGGAAACGGCGCTGGCGGCCAAGTTCAACGAAACCATCCTGGAAGCGCTGGGCGTGGACGCGGAACGGCCAAGCGGCTTCGAGAACATCGAAGACTTGCCGCAGAAGTTCGTCGTGATGGATGCCGATGTCGAGAAAATGAAGGCGTATATCGCCGCCAACACGGGACTGTGATGACAGACGCCAGCACTGTACGCAAACCGATGCTGTCGGTGGCCGAGGCGCAAGCCTTCATGCTGGGCGCGGCGCGTCCGGTGACTGAGGTGGAACTGGTCGACACCATGCGCGCCAACGGCCGCGTGCTGGCGGCCGCGCAGACGTCGACCCTGAACGTGCCCGAGCGCGACAACACGCAGATGGATGGTTATTGCGTGCGCGCGCGCGATTGCGCCAGCGGCGCGGCCAGCCTGCCCGTGTCGCAGCGCATCGCGGCCGGCCACGTGGGCCAGCCTTTGCAACCGGGGACGGCGGCGCGCATCTTCACGGGCGCCTTGCTCCCGGACGGCGCCGATTGCGTGGTGATGCAGGAGCAGTGCACCGTGGCTGGCGGCATGGTGACGGTCAATCACGTGCCGCACGTGGGCGAATGGGTGCGCCGCCAGGGCGAGGATATCCGCGCCGGCGGCGAGATCCTGGGTGCGGGCCGGCGCCTGCGCAGCCAGGAAATGGGCCTGGCCGCTTCGGTGGGCCTGGCGCAAGTACCGGTGCTGCGCAAGCTGCGCGTGGCCGTCTTCTTTACGGGTGACGAGCTGGCCATGCCGGGTGAACCTCTGGCGCCGGGCGCCGTCTACAATTCGAACCGTTTCACCCTGCGCGGCCTGCTGGAAAATTTGGGTTGCGAGATCACGGACCTGGGCATCGTGCCAGACAGCCTGGAAGCGACGCGCGCCGTGCTGCGCCAGGCGGCCCAGGGCAATGATTTGATCATCACCTCGGGCGGCGTGTCCGTGGGCGAGGAAGACCATATCAAGCCGGCCGTGGAAGCGGAAGGGCGTCTGAACATGTGGCAGATCGCCGTCAAGCCGGGCAAACCGCTGGCGTTTGGCGAAGTGCAGGAGGCGTTCTTTGTCGGCTTGCCCGGCAATCCCGTGTCCAGCTTTGTCACCTTCCTGCTGTTCGTGCGCCCGTTCATTTTGCGCCTGCAGGGCGTGGCGGGCAGTCTGGCGCCGCGCAGTTACAAGCTGCCGGCCGCGTTTGAACGCCTGAAGGCGGACAGGCGCAACGAGTTCTTGCGCGCCAAGGTCAATGACGAGGGTGAACTGGAGCTGTACACCAACCAGAGTTCGGGCGTGCTGACGTCCACCGTGTGGGGCGATGGCTTGATCGATTGTCCGCCGGGCCTGTCGATTGCGCGCGGCGACATGCTGCGCTTTATCCCGTTTAACGAATTGCTGTACTAAGGAAGCCTTGATGAAGATCAATCTGCGTTTTTTCGCCAGCGTGCGCGAGCTGGTGGGCACTGGCCAGGAAGTGCTGGAAGTGGCCGCGCCACGGCTGACGGTGGGCGAGGTACGAACGCTCCTGATCGCCCGAGGCGGCAACTGGGAATATGCGCTGGCGCAGGGCCGCGCGCTGCGCATGGCGCATAATCAGGTGATGTGCGATGCCGATACCGTGATTGCGGAAGGCGACGAGGTGGCGTTCTTCCCGCCCGTGACGGGCGGCTGATCCGGCTAGCCCAATGAAACGGCCACTTCATCGAAGTGGCCGTTTTTTCATGACGACTTGGTTTTTGGTTTGCCGGCCGTGCTATCGCTGCAGGTGGCGCAGGCGACGGCTTTGCGGTAGCGCCAGTATTTCGAGCCGATGAAGATGGCCGACGCCACCAGCGACCAGGCCAGCGCGCTGAGGATGTCAGCCTGGCTGGGGGTGCCCTTGCTGTACTCGACCACCGTCAGGATGATGAATAAAATCGAGCTGGCCAGCAAATAACGGGAAATCCAGAATCCTGCACCCATGTGTTTCTCCTCTTGTCGTCTCGTTGTCTCGTGAAGTCAAAGTACTGATCGCTGCGGCATGTCCGCGCAGTATGCATCATTTTTCGGCATTCTTGCCATCTCCGGGCCTTATCTCGACTAAAATGCCGGGGTTTTCACCGTCTTTCCAGCTTGCCATGACCCATTCCAGCCTTCCTCCCTTTCACATCGCCGTCATCGGTGGCGGCCCTGCCGGCCTGATGGCCGCCCAGGTGGCCAGCGACCAGGGAGCCAGAGTGGAACTGTTTGACGCCATGCCGTCCGTCGGCCGCAAATTCCTGCTGGCCGGGCGCGGCGGCATGAATATCACGCATGCGGAAGACTATCAGGCCTTTGTCTCGCGCTACGCCAGGCAGGCGAACCGCCTGAAACCGGCGCTGGACCAGTTCGGCCCGCAAAAGGTGCGCGACTGGGTGCATGGCCTGGGCGTGGAGACCTTTGTCGGCTCGTCGAACCGCGTCTTCCCGACGGATATGAAAGCCGCGCCCCTGCTGCGCGCCTGGTTGCACCGCCTGCGCGAAGCGGGCGTGCAATTTCACATGCGTCACCGCTGGACGGGCTGGCGCGACGGCCAGCTGGCCTTTGCCACGCCGGACGGCGAACGTCTGTGCGCCTTCGACGCCGTGATCCTGGCGCTGGGTGGCGGCAGTTGGGCGCGGCTGGGGTCGGACGGCGCCTGGGTGCCGCTGTTGCAAGAGCGCGGTGTGGCCGTGGCGCCTTTGGTGCCGGCCAATTGCGGCTTCGACGTGGACTGGAGCGCGCATTTCAGCAGCCGTCACGCGGGCGAACACCTGGCCACGGTGGCCATCACGGCGCATGACATCGATGGCTTGACGGTCAAGCGCCAGGGGCAGTGCGTCATCACGGCGGGCGGCGTGGAAGGCAGCCTGATTTACGCGCTGTCGGCCGCGCTGCGCGAGCAGATCGCGCGCGACGGTCATACCACCATCTGGCTCGACCTGGCGCCTGACCATAGTCATGAACGCGTGTTCGAGGAAGTGACGCGTCCGCGCGGTTCCCGCTCCATGTCCAGCCACCTGAATAGCCGGTTGGGCATCAAGGGCGTGAAATCGGGCTTGCTGCGCGAATGCCTGAGCGCCGCCGACTTTGCCGACGAAGCCAGGCTGGCGGCCGCCATCAAGCTGCTGCCCATCACGCTCAAACGTCCGCGCCCCATCGATGAAGCCATCAGCAGCGCCGGCGGCGTGGAATTCGACGGCGTCGACGGCAGCATGCTGCGCGCCATGCCGGGCGTGTTTGTGGCGGGCGAAATGCTGGACTGGGAAGCGCCGACGGGCGGCTACCTGCTGACGGCCTGCCTGGCGCAAGGCAAGGCGGCCGGAGAGCAGGCCGTGGCGTGGCTGGAAGAGACGCGTTAAGGAACTGGCGTCCTCATCAATGCCAGGTAATTTCGCCTGAGCCGCTTTTTTGCGCATCGCGCTGGCGTGGGTTGCCGTGGACGTGGATGTCGCCGCTGCCGCGCAGGGTCAGGTTGGTGGCGTCGCGCACGAAGACGGTGCTCGTGCCCGAGCCTTGCAGGCTGACGCTGGCCTTGTCGGCCGCCAGGTGCTCGGCATCGATGTCGCCCGAACCGCTCAGGTCGGCGCGCAGGAATTTCGTGTTGCCGCTGGCGGCGATGCGCCCGGAGCCCACCATTTCCAGCACCACGCTGTCGCTGTTGCCTGCGTTGATGTCGAGGTCGCCGCTGCCGTTGACGGTGGCGGCAACCTGCTTGTAGCGTCCCGTGAAGCTGACGTCTCCCGAGCCCGTCAATTCCAGGATAAAGCTGTCGCCCGAAAATCCCGTGATCTTGCTGTCGCCATTGCCGTGCACTTCGACGCGCACGAGGGCGGGCAGCACCAGTTCCACCTGCAGCGGCTGGCGATGGTGGAACAGCATGCCTTTCGGGCCGATATGCAGGGTCGTGCCATCGGCCGTGGTGTCGACGTTCGACAGCAGACGCTGCTCGCCGCTCACTTTCAGTGATGGCGTGGCGCCGCGGCGCAGCACCAGGTCGATGGGGCCGGCCAGGTCGATGCTGTTGATATTAGGGGAAATCGGGCGCGTTTCGCTGCGCACGGCGCGGCCGGCAGCGCTGCTGGGATTGCTGATTCCCTTGGCGCGCAGCGCCGCATACGACATGGCGATCAGGACCATGGCCAGCAAGAGCATGGACAGGCCAACTTTGAGCAAGCGTTTCATGGCAGCCTTTCTAGTGACCTTTGAGCAGGGAGACATTCATGGCGACGTAGCGCTTGATGCCGATCAAGGTATAGCGCGTTACGACCAGACTGAGCAGGAAGATGGCGATGCCGCCGAGCAGCATGCCCACGCCGAAGACGGTTTGCGTGGTGCGCGCATCGCGGTCCATGTCGGTGGAGATGCGGATGCCGCCACCGGCCAGCGCTTCGGCCCGCTCCATCATGCGCGAGGAAGCGCCGGGCGCCCCGGGCTCGGGCTCGGCCGGGTCACGCTGCAAGGGACCGGGCAGGTGATCGATTTCGATGCCCGTGTGGCCGATGCTGATGCGCGTTTCGCGCCGTTTGCCGCCTTCATCGTCCTGGATGAAGACGTGGCGCAGCGGGCCATCGAGCACCAGTTCGTTGGCGCCGGACAAGCCGCTGGCCGTGATGGCGATGCCGGCCAGGTAAAAGCTCAGGCCGACGGCGTACAGGGTGGCCAGCAGGGCCGCGTACACGGCAGCAGGCACGACCATGAACAGGTTGAAGATGGCCAGGCCCACCAGCGAGACGAGCAGGCGCAGCAGGTTGACGGGGGTTTTCTTTTGTTCGAAAGCCTGGCGATGCGTGCTGCTGCGCAAGGTGAGGGCGATTTTTGTCGGCTCGCCCAGGTCGTCGGCAATCTCGTGCTCGCTGCGGCCGGCCGCGGCGCCTTCGATGAAGGTCTGTTCGTAATAATCGAGGGTCTTGGCCACCAGGTCCGGTGGCAAGCCTGCCAGCGCGCGCCGCAGAGCGTCGAGATAATCTTGCTTGTTCATCATATTCTTCCTGTGCGTCCGTGTTTCCGCTTCAGCCCATGGCCGGCAGCAGCATGCTTGCCTGGCTCAGCAACAACGGTGCTTGTGGCATTTGCTGTCCGTGAATCACGATCAAGGTGGCCAGCACCACACAAGCGAGCAGCGCCAGGGCTTTCAAGCTGTTTTTCAAGTGCAAGGTGGTGTGCATGGTATTCCCCGTGGCATGGCCGTTGTCGATGATCAGACTGTACCCAAGCGCACGCGAGCGCACCAGCGCGGTGCGACAGAATGCAATTTTGCGGGGGCGAGCGACACCAGGGGAGGATGCACCGTTAAGTCTACTTTGCCGCCTTGCCCTTGGCGATGGCCTTGGCCGCCGCCACGCCGCTGCGCACGGCCGCCTCGATGGTGGCCGGATAGTCTTGCGTCCGGTCATCATTGGCAGTGTAGTCGCCCGCCAGCAGCAAGCCCGGCACGCCGCTGGCGTTGCCGGGGCGAGCTAGGTCGGGGGTGCAGGCAAAGGTGGCGCGCTTTTCCGTGATCAGCTGGGTCCAGACGGGCTGCGCCAGTTCCGGACGCTGCAACACCTGTGCCAGCTGCGCCGCGATGGCTTGCGCCAGCGGTCCGTGGCCTTGCTCGGCGGCAGGGCCGGAGGCGCTGATGACGACAGCCAGCAAGCCCGCCTGATTCGTGTCGAGCTGACCCCGGTCGAAGACGAACTGGCCCCAATGCTGCTGCTCCGGCGTATCGACGAGGGCGTAGAACGGCAAGTCCAGGCGCACCGAGGTGTCGTACTGCAGATAGCAGGTGCTGATGGCTTCCGGCGTGAAAGCTTGCATTTTGGTAATAACATCATCGAGGCGCGCGTCCTGCAAGCCTTGCAGCAGGCTGGCTGCCTGCACGGACGAGGTGGCCACGATGACACCGTCAAAGCTTTCGCCGTCATAGCCGCCGCCATCGAGTCGCCAGCGGCCATCGGGCAAGGCGTGCAAGGCGGCAACCTTGGCGCCCGTGCGCACTGCGCCGCCATGCTGCGCCAGGTAGCGGCTTGCCGCGTCGGGCAGCAGGCTAGTCAGGTCCACTTTCGGGATCAGCATGTCGGAGGCGCTGCGGCGGCTCGCCCCCAGACTGTCGCGCAGCACGTTGAGGAAGACGCGGGCCGAGGCCCGCTCTGGCGGGGTATTCAGCGCGGCCAGGCACAAGGGGTGCCACATCAGCCGGTTCAAGCGGTCCGTCTGGTCGAAGCGCTGCAGCAATTCGCTGACCGTGCAATCGTTGTACAGTTGCCAGCCCATCCATCGCATGGCGGTGGAAAAACGCATCAGGGCCAGTTTGTCGGCGCGCAATAATCCTTTGGCGCGCAGCAAGGCCCATACCAGGTGCAGGGGCGCGGGCAGGCGGGGCGCGATGAAATCCATGCCGCCAGCATCCGCCGGGTAGCGCATTTGCAGGGGCAGGGTGAGGATCAGCTCTGCCGGGTCTTGTCCTGCCAGTTTGATCAGGCGCAGGGTTTCCGTGTAGGCGCCCAGCAAGATGTGCTGGCCGTTGTCGAGCACCGTATTTTCTCTTTCGACACGCCGCGCGCGTCCGCCCAGGGTGCGCGCCGCCTCGAACACGCTCACCGAGTGACCGGCGCGTGCCAGCTCCATGGCCGCCGCGCAGCCGGCCCAGCCGGCGCCGATGACGGCGTAGCGCTGCTTCACGCTACTGTCAGCCACGAACCCAGGTCTTCCAGGCCAGCCACAGTTTGCGGATCGGCGTGAGCGAAATGCGCTGTTTCAGCACGTGATAGCCGTCGCGCTCGACTTCATTGAGCAAGGTGCGATAGATGGCGGCCATGATCAGGCCGGGGCGCTGGGCGCGGCGGTCTTCGGCTGGCAAGAGCGCGAAGGCTTCGTCGTACGCCTTTTGCGCACGTGCCACCTGGAAACGCATCAGATTTTCAAAGTTTTCGCTGTGGCGCGCGTTCAGCAGGTCGGCTGCCGTCACATTGAATTGCTGCAATTCGCTGATCGGCAGATAGATGCGCCCCTTGCGCGCATCTTCGCCCACGTCGCGGATGATGTTGGTCAGCTGGAAAGCGTGGCCCAGTTTTTCCGCGTACAGCAGGGTTTCCGGGCGCGTCGCGCCGAAGATGCTGGCCGACAAGATGCCCACCACGCTGGCCACGTGCCAGCAATAGCGGCTCATGGCCTGGTAATCGAGGTAGCGGGTCTGGTTCAAGTCCATCTCCATGCCGTCGATGATGGCCTGCAAATGCTTTTCTTCCAGTGTATAGGCGTCCAGATGCGGCTGCAGTGCGCGCATCACGGGATGCGTGGGGTTGCCCTCGTACATGGCTTTGACTTCCTTGCGCCACCAGACCAGCTTGGTGCGTGCCACCGCTTCGTCCGTGCATTCGTCGACCGTGTCATCGACTTCGCGGCAGAAGGCGTACAGGGCCGTGATGGCCTTGCGGCGTTCGGCAGGCAGGAACAGGAAGCTGTAGTAGAAGCTGGAGCCGCTCTGGGCGGCCTTTTGTTGGCAGTATTCGTCGGGAGACATAGTCAAAAGAGCAAGGGTTGCAGATCGAAGCCGCTATTCTATCGTCTTACAGAGTGGGCGACGGGGGAAAAGCCGTTTTTACTTGTGTCTCTTGATGCAAGCTTTTGCGCGACATGCGCAGGGCGCGCCAGAAAATGATCAGCCAGTCGCGTTTCTCCAGCTTGGGGCGGCGCCGGAACACGTCGTAATTGACGGCTTCGATGGCTTCGAGGATGCGCAATCCCCCTTGCACCACGAGACGCAACTCCCAGCCGATGCGCCCCCGCAAACGCAGGGCCAGCGGCGCGCCCGACAGCATCAGGGCGCGCGTGCGGGCCACCTCGAAGCGCATCAGGGCGCTCCACTTGCCGTGCGCCTCGGGCCGCTCGAAGGCGGCGGCGGAGACGGCAAAGCGGCTCAAGTCTTCCATCGGCAGGTAGATGCGCTCTTTTTGCTGGTCGATGGCGACGTCTTGCAAGAAATTAATTAGTTGTAAAGCTGAACATATGGCATCGGAATCGCGTACATTCTGTTCATCGGCCGCGCCATACAGGTGCAGCATCAGCAGCCCCACGGGGTTGGCCGAGCGGGCGCAGTAATCGAGCACGTCTTCGTAGCTGGCGTAGCGCGTCGTTTCCACATCCTGCTTGAAGGCGGACAATAAATCGTGGAATGGCTTCAGCGGCAACTGGTGTTTGGCGATGACGGCGGCCAGGCGTTCGAACATGGCGGCGTTCTCGCCGGCATGGCCTTCGTGGCGGGCGATGCGGCCCAGCGCCTCTTCATAGGCGTGCAGGGCTGTCAGGCGTTCGGCCGGCGTGGCGTCGCCTTCATCGGCCAGGTCGTCGGCGCTGCGGGCGAAGGCATAGATGGCTTCGACGGCGGGCACCAGGCGGCGCGGCAGTAAAAATGATGCAACAGGAAAATTTTCGTAATGGTCTACAGGCATGAACACACTTCTCTAGTCTTGCGTTTGTCCGGCACCCACTCAAACACTGGAATGTGGCCGGGCGTTGTACGTCTCAAGATTAATGACGCATAAGTCACTAAAAACTTTTACGCACGATTATAATTAATAACCAGAAAGTCATTAGGCGCAGAGTACCCGCCGCCACGACCAAGCTGATATTGTCACAAATTTAAGGATATCGCGTGCGAAAAAGTTTGGCTTGGCCCAAAGGACAAGCAAAAAGTTTCTCCGCATAAAAATATTACAGCCCGCATAGTAAAGGAAAATACCTTGTTTGCCCTGAAAACCCTGCGCCGCGAGACCGGCGCATCCGCACTTCCTGCCCTGCGGCTGATTGCCGCCGCTACCCTGGCGCTGACCCTGGCGGCCTGTTCCAAGCCTGCCGTCAAAGTGGAAGACGTGCGCCCCGTGCGCGCGATCGTGTTGTCTAGCAGTAATGTTGACGTGAGTGCCGAGCTGGCGGGCGAGGTCGTGCCCCGTGTCGTATCGCAGCTGGGCTTCCGCGTGGGCGGCAAGATCGTCGCGCGCAAGGTGGACGTGGGCGCCAGCGTCAAGAAGGGGCAAGTGCTGATGCAGCTCGATCCTGTCGACTTGCAATTGTCGCAGGCGCAGGCCAAGGCGTCGCTGGTCAGCGCGGAAACGAGCCGCGACCTGGCGCGCGCGGAATTGAAGCGCTACCAGGATTTGCGCGAGAAAAATTTCGTCAGCCAGGCCGTGCTCGATGGCAAGGATGCCACCTACAAGGCGGCGCAGGCGAACGTCGAAGCGGCCCAGGCCCTGTACCGGGGCCAGGCGAACCAGTCCGGCTATGCCAGCTTGCTGGCTGACGTCGATGGCGTCGTCACGCGCATCGAGGCCGAGGTGGGGCAGGTGGTGGCGCCCGGCGCGCCCGTGGTGCAAGTGGCCAGGAGCGGCGAGAAGGAAGTCGTGATCGGCATTCCCGAAGACAAGGTGGAGACCTTGCGCGGCGTCAAGGATGTGGTGGTGCGCCTGTGGGCCGACCCGAAGCAGGCGCTGCCTGGCAAGATACGTGTCGTGTCGCCCGTGGCCGATGCCGCCACGCGCACCTACCTGGCCAGGGTCAGCATCCCGGACGCGCCGCAAGCGCGCCTGGGCATGACGGCCGTGGTGCAGTTCGCCTCGCAGACGGCCACGCCGCAGATCAAGGTGCCCTTGACGGCCCTGTTCAATGAAAAGTCGCAAAGCTCCGTGTGGGTGGTGGAAAACGGCGCCGTGAAGCTCGTGCCGGTGACGGTGGGTGGCGTGGCAGGCAATGAGTTGCTGCTGACCTCGGGCGTGAAAGCGGGGCAGACGGTGGTGACGGCCGGCGTCAACTTGCTCAAGCCTGGGCAGAAAGTCGCTATCCTTGGTGCCGAGCTGGCCAGCAAGCCTGCCGCCGCAGTCAGCGTGGGTGCTGCCAAATGAAGGGCGGCTTCAATCTGTCGCGCTGGGCCCTCGAACATATCCCGCTGACGCGCTACCTGATGGCCGTGCTGCTGATCGGCGGCATGCTCAGCTACGCCAGCCTGGGCCAGGATGAAGATCCTCCGTTTACCTTCCGCGCCATGGTGCTGCAAGCGTACTGGCCTGGCGCCACGGCGCTGCAGATGGCCGAGCAGGTGACGGACAAGCTGGAAAAGAAACTGCAGGAAACGCCGTATATCGACGAGATCACCAGCTATTCGAAGCCGGGCGAAACCTTGATCCTGCTGGAGCTGCGCGAATCGGCGCCGCCCAAGGAAACGGCCGCCGCCTGGTACCAGGTGCGCAAGAAGATCGGCGACATCCAGGGCACCTTGCCGGCTGGCGTCGTGGGCCCGTTCTTCAATGACGAGTTCGGCGACACCTACGGTTCCATCTTCGCCCTGTCCGGCGACGGTTTTACGTACGCGGAAATGAAGGATTACGCGGACAAGGTGCGCCAGGAACTGCTGGCCGTGGGACAGGTATCAAAGGTGGAACTGTTCGGCGTGCAAGACGAAAAGATCAATATCATCTTTTCGCACAAGAAATTTGCCCAGCTGGGCATTCCTTTCGACGCCATCGTGCAGCAACTGTCCGCGCAAAACAGCATCAACGCCACGGGCGTGCTGGTGACGCCGACGGACAATCTGCAAGTGCGCGTGACGGGCGCCATGGTGACCGTCAAGGACCTGGAAAACCTGGAACTGCGCGCCAACGGCACCACTTTCCGCCTCGGTGATTTTGCCACCGTGAAACGCGAACTCGTCGATCCTCCCAAGGACAAGATGCGTTTCAATGGCAAGGAAGTGATCGGCCTGGGCGTGTCGATGGAAAAGGGCGGCAACATCATCGACATGGGCAAGGCCTTGCAGGCGACGGTCACGCGCATGAAGAGCGAGTTGCCGGTGGGCATAGAGTTGCAACGCGTGTCGAACCAGCCGGAAGCCGTGTCCGCATCCGTGGGCGAATTCGTGCATACCCTGATCGAAGCCATCTTGATCGTGCTGGCCGTCAGCTTCGTCGCGCTGGGCTTGCACACGAAACCGCTGCGCATCGACGTGCGCCCGGGCCTGGTGGTGGCGCTGACCATTCCCCTGGTGCTGGCCGTCACCTTCCTGTTCATGCGCCTGCTCGACATCGACTTGCACAAGATTTCCCTGGGCGCCCTGATCATCGCGCTGGGCTTGCTGGTCGATGACGCCATCATTGCCGTCGAAATGATGGTGCGCAAGATGGAAGAGGGCATGTCGCGTTTCGACGCGGCCACCTTCGCCTATACGTCGACGGCCATGCCCATGCTGACGGGTACCCTGATCACGGTGGCGGGCTTTCTGCCCATCGGCCTGGCCAAGTCGGCCGCCGGCGAATACACGTTCTCCTTGTTCTCCGTCAATGCGCTGGCCCTGATCATTTCCTGGGTGGTGGCCGTCGTCTTCACGCCCTACATCGGCTACGTCTTGCTGAAAGTGAAACCGCATGCGCATAACGACCATGAATTGTTCGATACGCCAAACTTCCGCCGCTTCCGCCGTGCCGTCACCTGGTGCGTGGAATGGCGCAAGACGACGATCGCCGCCACCCTGGTCATTTTTGCGCTGGGCATCTACGGCTTTAACTTTATCGAAAAGCAATTCTTCCCCGATTCCAGCCGTCCCGAACTGATGGTGGAACTGTGGTCGCCCGAAGGCACGACCTTTGCCGCGAACGAGAAACAGGTGAAGAAATTTGAAGCTTTTGTGGGCAAACTCGACGGCGTGGAAAGCGTCACCAGCTACGTGGGCACGGGCAGCCCCCGTTTCTATCTGCCGCTGGACCAGATATTCCCGCAGACCAATGTGTCGCAAGTGGTGGTCTTGCCGAAGAGCCTGGCTGAGCGGGAACGCTTGCGCCAGCAAATCGTCGATGTCTTCAAGAAGGATTTCCCGGAAGTGCGGGGCAGGGTAAAACTGTTGCCGAACGGGCCGCCGGTGCCGTATCCCGTGCAGTTCCGCGTCACGGGACCGGAAGTGGCGGGCGTGCGCGGCATTGCCGACCAGGTCAAGGACATCCTGCGCGCCAATCCGAACACCCTGGGCGTCAATGACAACTGGAATGAATCGGTGAAAGTATTGCGCCTGGACCTGGACCAGGACAAGATGCGCGCGCTGGGCGTCACCTCGAAAACGGTGATGCAGGCGGCCAATACGATTCTGTCGGGCACCGTCATCGGCCAGTTCCGCGAAGACAACAAGCTGATCGATATCCAGGTGCGCCAGCCCCTGGAGGAGCGGGCGACGATTTCCGTGTTGAATGACACGAATATCCCGACGGCGACGGGCAAGTCCGTGCCCATCTCGCAGCTGGCCCGCGTGCATTTCGTGTGGGAGCCGGGCGTGGTTTGGCGCGACAAGCGTGAATGGGCCATTACCGTGCAATCGGACGTGATCGATGGCATCCAGGGCGCCACCGTGTCGACGCAGCTGGCGCCGCAGCTGGACGCCTTGCGGGCCAAGTTGCCGGCCGGCTACCGCATCAATGTGAAAGGCGTGGCGGCCGACAGCGGCGAGGCGGAAGCGTCGATCTCGGCGAACTTGCCGCTGGCCATCTTCATCATCTTCACCTTGCTGATGTTGCAGTTGCACAGTTTCTCGCGCTCCCTGCTGGTGTTCCTGACGGGGCCGCTGGGCGTGGCGGGCGCCGCGTTTGCCTTGCTGCTGCTGCACCGTCCGCTGGGCTTCGTGGCCAACCTGGGCGTCATTGCGCTGTTCGGCATGATCATCCGCAATTCGGTGATCCTCGTCGACCAGATCGAGCAAGACATCAAGGATGGTTCGGCCCCATGGGATGCCATCATCGACTCGGCCGTGCGCCGTTGCCGCCCCATCGTGCTGACGGCGGCAGCCGCGGCGCTGGCCATGATCCCCCTGTCGCGCTCCGTCTTCTGGGGCCCGATGGCGGTCGCCATCATGGGTGGATTGATCCTCGCGACGGCCTTGACCTTGCTGTTCCTGCCAGCCCTGTATGCGGCCTGGTTCCGGGTCAGAAAGCCGGAGCCGCTGGACAAGGATGGGGGGGGCTAGGGAAGTAAATCCTCCGCTCTGGTGATGATCCCGCTGTCGCGCTCCGTGTTCTGGGGCGGATCACGCAGGGCGGTCGCCATCATGGGCGGCCTGATCCTGGCGACGGCCTTGACCTTGCTGTTCCTGCCGGCCCTGTATGCGGCCTGGTTCCGGGTCAAGAAGCCGGAGCCAGCGGCAAGAGAAGCGAGTACGCCAGCTGTGTAATGCCCTGGAGCGCGGCCACCTGGCGCGTACGCCAATTCACCCGAACGGCGAAAATGCCGGGGTCGTACCCTCAGGGTACGACCCTAGTGCTTGCTTTTGGGGTGAACATGCCGCCAACTGAGCGGTGGCGCGCTCTGAGTCATAGCAAAAAAAGGCGGCATTCCTCTGGGAAATCCAGTAGAATGCCGCCTTTGCTTTACCGAGGGCTTGCTCTATCAGTCCACGGTAGCCAGATCGCTCCCGAGTTGTTAAAATCAGGGGAGCGAGTAGTGCAAAGTAGTACAAAATGCGGATGTGGTGGAATTGGTAGACACGCTGGTCTTAGAAGCCAGTGCTTCGGCTTGGGAGTTCGAGTCTCCCCATCCGCACCAATCCGGGTTGTTCCAGCCCGGAGGTGCAGCACCATCAAGTTGTTCTTCAGCCTCGTTGCAGGCGTCTTTCCTGTTTTTCTGATGTTTCGCCTGTATTTCCGTCATTCGGGATGCTGTTGTTTGCGGCATTTTTCGCCCGAAATCGGACGGCAGGACAGGGCTTGGGCGGTGATTTGCCTGAAAAATGGCCAAATTGAGGTAAATCAAAGGTTTTTTGCCCGAAATCTTCGCTGTGAGCGCATTTCTTTGTTTCGGACGGAGCGCCAGTTCGCATATACTAATGAACGAAGCAGGCTGGAAAGCCTGTCTCTGGTGAAATAAAGAATGCCGGGGCAAGAGTAAAGACAGGGCCATCCAGGCTGTAGCGATTCGTTCGCCGCCGCTCGTATCCTCTGTGGCCGGGCTGCAAAGCCAGCCACTTTCCCGAAGTCCTTTGTTATAATGCCACGCTTTACCGAATGATGGCCGGCCTTGCATTTACTTGGAAGCAAGGCTGGACGCTCGGAGCCCTGTCGCAGTACCGGAAGCGGCGGATTGTTTGGTGCCTGGTGCGGGTTTTTCCCTCAGCCGGGTAGACCAGGTCCATTGTCCTGCTTTCAGTGCTTTTACAGATGAATATGCGAGCGAGTGAAGCTGGACCCATGTCTTGTCGCCAGTGATGGCGCAAGGGGTCGGGTCTTCTTTTCTCGCACCAACAGTGTTTATTTTTTGGACGATTTTTTACATGGCAACTGCAGTCGAAACCTTGGGCAAACTCGAACGTCGTATCACGATCTCCTTCCCGCTGACGGACGTCCGCACGGAAGTTGAGAAGCGCCTGAAAGTGCAAGCCCGTACGGCTAAGGCACCGGGCTTCCGTCCGGGCAAAGTGCCGTTGAAAATGGTCGCAGCACAATACGGCTACCAAATTGAATCCGAAGTGCTGAATGACAAAGTCGGCCGCGCGTTCAACGACGCCGCCAACGAAAACAATCTGCGCGTGGCCGGTTTCCCGAACATCGTGCCGAAAGAAGAAGCAGCCGAAGGCCAGCTGGCTTTCGACGCAACCTTCGAAGTGTATCCGGAAGTTGCCATCGGCGACTTGACGGCCGTTGAAATCGAAACCGTGCAAGCCGACGTGTCGGAAGCCGAAATCGACAAGACCATCGACATCCTGCGCAAGCAGCGCGTGCACTTCCACACCAAGGGCGAAGCTGGCGAACACGGCGACGGCGGTGAGCCGATCGCTGCCAACGGCGACCGCGTGACCGTCGACTTCGTCGGCTCGATCGACGGCGTTGAATTCCCAGGCGGCAAAGCTGAAGGCTACGCTTTCGTGCTGGGCGAAGGCCGCATGCTGCCAGAATTCGAAGCAGCGACCCTGGGCCTGAAAGTGGGCGAGTCCAAGACTTTCCCATTGTCGTTCCCTGAGGACTACCATGGCAAGGACGTCGCCGGCAAGACCGCGTCGTTCACCATCACCCTGCAAAAGCTGGAATGGGCGCACCTGCCAGAAGTCGATGCTGAATTCGCCAAGTCCTTGGGCGTTGCCGATGGCGACTTGGCCAAAATGCGCGAAGACATCAAAGTCAACCTGCAACGTGAAGTTGCTGGCCGCGTAAAAGCACGCAACAAGGAAGCCGTCATGGACGCGCTGATCAAAGTTGCTGAGCTGGACGTGCCAAAAACGCTGATCGCTCAGGATTCCGAGCGCCTGGCCGAAATGACCCGTCAAGACATGGCGCAGCGCGGCATGAACGTCAAGGACGTGCCTTTCCCAGCAGAACTGTTCGCAGAAAAAGCCGAGCGTCGCGTACGCCTGGGCCTGATCCTGTCGCAACTGGTGGGCGACAACAACCTGCAGGCAACGCCTGAGCAAGTCAAAGCGCAAATCGAAGATTTCGCCCAAAGCTACGAAGATCCACGCGAAGTGCTGAAGTACTACTACAGCGACCGTCGTCGTCTGGGTGAGATCGAAGCCCTTGTATTGGAAGAAAACGTCGTCACTTACGTGTTGGGCCTGTCGAAAGTCACGACGAAAGCAGTTGCTTTCGACGAACTGATGGGAAGCAACGCACAAGCGTAAACCAGTTGGTGTTGGGATGCCGTGTTGCCGCAAGGTGGGGCGGCGTCCCCTAACTGCTTCACAAGGAAATGAAATGACAGGTATGAACCGTAATCCGGCGCTGGACACAGAGATGCTCGGCCTGGTGCCGATGGTGGTGGAACAAAGCGGTCGCGGCGAGCGCTCGTATGATATTTACTCGCGCCTGCTGAAGGAACGCTTGATTTTCATGGTCGGCCCGGTCAATGACCAGATGGCCAACCTGGTTGTCGCCCAGCTGCTGTTCCTGGAAAGCGAAAATCCGGAAAAGGAAATCTCGCTCTACATCAACTCGCCAGGTGGTTCGGTCTCGGCCGGCATGGCCATCTACGACACCATGCAGTTCATCAAGCCGGACGTCTCGACTCTGTGCACGGGCATGGCTGCTTCGATGGGCGCTTTCCTGCTGGCCGCTGGCGCCAAGGGCAAGCGTTTCTCGCTGCCGAACTCGCGCATCATGATTCACCAGCCGTCCGGTGGTTCGCAAGGCATGGCGTCCGATATCGAGATCCAGGCGAAGGAAATCCTTTACCTGCGCACCCGCTTGAACGGCATCATGGCCGAGCGCACGGGCCAGTCGATCGAACAGATCGCCAAGGACACCGACCGCGACCGTTTCATGTCCGCCGACGAGGCCGTTGAGTATGGTTTGATCGACAAAGTGTTGACCAGCCGCGCTTGATGAGCCCCTACCGGTATTGCTAAGCTTGTAAGTAAACGCCCGGGCGATCAAACGTTCGGGCGTTTCGCTTTTATTTCGGGTAGCATGGAGCTTGTGCACGTTGTTGACTTGCGCCATGGGTGGCTGCCTTTGCTGGCAGCAACCATTATCCGGCTTGCGATTTTGCAATATTGTTAATGCAGTTCCAACCAAAATGCCTTATGTCAGACAAAAAATCCTCTAGCGGCGAAAAATTACTGTATTGCTCGTTCTGCGGCAAAAGCCAGCACGAGGTGAAGAAACTCATCGCCGGCCCGTCCGTGTTCATTTGCGACGAGTGCATCGACCTGTGCAACGACATCATCCGTGATGAAACGTCGAGCATCGAGACGGTGACCGGTACCAAATCCGACCTGCCGACGCCGCAAGAAATTGCCGCCTTGCTCGATCAGTACGTGATCGGCCAGCAGACTGCCAAGCGCATCCTGTCGGTGGCGGTGTACAACCATTACAAGCGCCTCAAGCACCTGGGCAAGAAAGACGACATCGAACTGGCCAAGAGCAACATCTTGCTGGTCGGTCCTACCGGCTCGGGCAAGACCCTGCTGGCACAGACCCTGGCGCGCATGCTCAACGTGCCGTTCGTGATCGCCGACGCCACCACCCTGACCGAAGCCGGTTACGTGGGTGAAGACGTGGAAAACATCATCCAGAAGCTGCTGCAAAGCTGCAACTATGACGTCGAGAAAGCCCAGCGCGGCATCGTCTACATCGATGAAATCGACAAGATTTCGCGCAAGTCCGACAATCCGTCCATCACGCGCGACGTGTCGGGCGAGGGCGTGCAGCAAGCCTTGCTGAAACTCATCGAAGGCACGATGGCTTCCGTGCCGCCACAAGGCGGCCGCAAGCATCCGAACCAGGATTTCGTGCAGATCGACACGACCAACATCATGTTCATCTGCGGCGGCGCCTTCGACGGCCTGTCGAAAGTGATCGCCAACCGTTCCGAAAAGAGCGGCATCGGTTTCTCGGCCACGGTGCGCAGCAAGTCGCAAAGCTCGGCCAGCGAACTGATGTTGCAAGCGGAACCGGAAGATCTGGTCAAGTTCGGCCTGATCCCGGAACTGGTGGGCCGTCTGCCCGTCATCGCCACCCTGGCGGAATTGACGGAAGAGGCGCTGATCCAGATCCTGGTCGAGCCAAAGAATGCGCTGATCAAGCAGTATTCGAAGCTGCTCGAGATGGAAGGCGCGGAACTGGAGATTCGTCCCGCCGCCCTGCATGCGATCGCCAAGAAGGCGCTGGCGCGCAAGACCGGTGCGCGTGGCTTGCGTTCCATCCTGGAACATGCTTTGCTGGACGTCATGTACGAACTGCCGAGCGAACAAAATGTGGTGAAGGTCGTCATCGACGAAAATACCATCACCAGTGGCGCCAAACCTTTGTTGATTTATCAAGAGACTGCCAAGGCCTCCGGAGAAAATTGATTACTGCCGAGACAAATGCATAAAAAGGGTTTTGATTCCTTAATGCATGGCAGTACAATTTAAATCAATGAGTGCAGGCTTCAATCGTAAAGCCACTCGCGGCGCTTAGCTGCGCGTGGCTTTTTTACTGTTAAAACTGCATTTGTTACAGTCATGCGGGTGTGTTTTGCGAAATAGACTTTATGTTTGTTTCACAGAATTATTTATTCTCGCCGGTCTTGTGTTTTGGCAGCGAGCGCCAACATCGTAAACACGCTTTCTATAAGGTACGCCATGACAACTTCCAAATTAACTGAGCAAACTCAACTGCCGTTATTGCCGTTGCGGGATGTCGTCGTTTTCCCGCATATGGTGATACCGCTGTTCGTTGGCCGTCCAAAGTCGATCAAGGCGCTGGAAGCTGCGATGGAGCAGGGCAAGAGCATCATGCTTGCCGCTCAAAAAGCAGCCGCGAAGGACGAGCCGTCTCCTTCGGATATCTATGAAATTGGCTGTGTCGCCAATATTCTGCAAATGCTGAAGCTGCCCGATGGCACCGTCAAGGTGCTGGTCGAAGGCGCGCAGCGTGCCCGTATCAACCATATCAGCGATGCGCCGACGCACTTCATCGCCGACCTGACGCCGCTCGAGTCCGAGCCGGGCGACGAGTCGGAAGTCGAAGCCATGCGCCGCGCGATCGTGCAGCAGTTCGACCAGTACGTCAAACTGAACAAAAAGATTCCACCAGAAATCCTCGCCTCCCTGTCGGGTATCGATGATGCCGGCCGCCTGGCCGACACGGTGGCCGCGCATCTGCCCCTGAAGCTGGAGCAAAAACAAGTCATCCTGGAAATTTTCAGCGTGGCCAAGCGCCTCGAGCACCTGCTGGGCCAGCTCGAAGGCGAGCTCGACATTCTGCAGGTGGAAAAACGCATCCGCGGCCGCGTCAAGCGCCAGATGGAAAAGTCGCAGCGCGAGTACTACCTGAACGAGCAAGTCAAGGCGATCCAGAAAGAACTGGGCGAGGGCGAAGATGGTGCCGACCTCGACGAGCTGGAGAAAAAAGTCGCTTCGGCAAAAATGCCGAAGGAAGCGCTCGACAAGGCTACCAATGAACTGAAAAAGCTCAAGCTGATGTCGCCGATGTCGGCCGAAGCCACCGTCGTGCGCAACTACATCGACACCCTGGTCAACTTGCCTTGGAAAAAGAAATCCAAGGTCAATAACGACCTGGCGAATGCGGAAAAAGTGCTCGAAGGCGACCACTACGGCCTCGACAAGGTCAAGGAACGCATCCTGGAATACCTCGCGGTGCAACAGCGCGTCGACAAGCTGAAAGCGCCTATCCTGTGCTTCGTCGGTCCTCCGGGCGTCGGCAAGACCTCGCTGGGCCAGTCCATCGCCCGCGCGACGAACCGCAAGTTCGTGCGCATGGCCCTGGGCGGCGTGCGCGACGAAGCCGAGATCCGCGGCCACCGCCGCACCTACATCGGTTCGATGCCGGGCAAGATCTTGCAATCGCTGGCGAAAGTCGGCGTGCGCAATCCTTTGTTCCTGCTCGATGAAGTCGACAAGATGGGCGCCGATTTCCGTGGCGATCCTTCGTCGGCCCTGCTGGAAGTGCTCGATCCGGAACAGAACCACACCTTCTCCGACCATTACATCGAAGTCGATTTCGACCTCTCCGACGTGATGTTCGTGGCCACCTCGAACTCGTACAATATTCCGCCAGCCTTGCTTGACCGCATGGAAGTGATCCGTCTGTCCGGTTACACGGAAGATGAAAAGACCAGCATCGCGCAGCGCTACCTGCTGCCGAAGCAGATCAAGAACAATGGCTTGAAGGAAGAGGAAATCTCGGTGGCCGAGTCGGCCCTGCGCGACATCATCCGCTACTACACGCGGGAAGCCGGTGTGCGTTCGCTCGAGCGGGAAGTGTCGAAGATCTGCCGCAAGGTGGTGAAGATGCTGCTGCTGAAGAAATCTGACAAGAAAGTCATCGTCAACTCGAAGAACCTGGATAAATTCCTTGGCGTGCGCCGCTATGATTTCGGCGTCGCAGAGAAAGAAAACCAGGTAGGCCAGGTGGTCGGTCTGGCATGGACGGAAGTGGGCGGCGATCTGCTGACCATCGAAGCCGTGTCGATGCCGGGCAAGGGCGGCATCATCCGCACGGGTACCCTGGGCGACGTCATGAAAGAGTCGATCGAGGCAGCCCGCACGGTGGTGCGCAGCCGGGCACAGCGCCTGGGCATCAAGGCGGACGTGTTCGAGAAGAGCGACATCCACATCCACGTGCCGGAAGGCGCGACACCGAAGGACGGTCCTTCGGCTGGCGCAGCCATGACGGTGGCCATGGTATCGGTCTTCACGGGCATCCCCGTGCGCGCCGACGTGGCGATGACGGGCGAGATCACCTTGCGCGGCGAAGTATTGCCGATTGGCGGCCTGAAAGAAAAGCTGCTGGCGGCCCATCGCGGCGGCATCAAGACGGTCCTGATTCCAGAGCAAAATGTGAAGGACCTGGCCGATATTCCGGACAACGTCAAGAACAAACTGGAGATCGTACCGGTGCGCTGGATCGACAAAGTGCTGGAAATCGCCCTCGAACGCATGCCTGAAGCGCTGGCGGACGTCGCTGCGGTGGAGGCTGTCACGGCCGCCGCAGCCAAGCCTGACGTGGCCGGCGAGGTAGTAAAACACTAACGTTTTACCCCTGCTTTCCCCAAACAAGCGCTTTTAGAGCGCTTGTTTTATATTGAAACGTGAATTGCGCCCCCAAAGCGCTTGACACATATACAGTGTGGCTTGTTTAATACGCCTGCACATTTTTTTCGCCGGACAGCTGTGGTGCCAAAAGTGCCGCAACGATACGGTAAACGTTTTATACCTTTGTAATTGGGGATGCTAGTGAACAAGACTGAATTGATCGACCACATTGCTGAAAAAGCTGACATTTCCAAAGCCGCCGCTGCGCGCGCACTCGACGCTGTTATCGGCGGCGTGACGGAAACTTTGAAAAACAACGACAGCGTGACGCTGGTTGGTTTTGGCACTTTCTCGGTCAGCGAACGCGCTGAGCGTACCGGCCGCAATCCGCGTACCAAAGAAGCGATCACGATCGAAGCTGCAAAAGTTCCAAAATTTAAAGCTGGTAAAGCTTTGAAGGATGCTGTAAACTAACGGACTTCGGTGAGGTGACAATCACCGGAAACATTTGGCGGCGCCCCCGGGTGCCGCGATTTCAGGGTTGAAGTTCTGCGAATCGCAACCTTGGATGCAAATGCATGCAGTACTGTGTATTTTTCGGAGTGGTAGTTCAGTTGGTTAGAATGCCGGCCTGTCACGTCGGAGGTCGCGGGTTCGAGTCCCGTCCGCTCCGCCAAAAAAATACGCTCTTAAGGAGTGGTAGTTCAGTTGGTTAGAATACCGGCCTGTCACGTCGGGGGTCGCGGGTTCGAGTCCCGTCCGCTCCGCCAGAATATTGAAGCCCGCGCTGCTGAATAAGTAGCGCGGGTTTTTCTTTTTCAGCGCCAGATTATCTCGGTGCGCTGTCTTTTAAAATCCCATCCTGCCGTTTTGAATAAAAAGTGCCTGTATTTAAATCCGCTTTAAGCTTCGGCGGGTTTAATATCGAGGCTGGCGCCTTGCCGGCATGGCTGTGCGGCGCGCGGCGCTGGGGCAGGGCGCGCCCTGATTTACTCTTGCTATAGCGCTATGGGCATTGTAGAATCAGGAGATAATGGCTTGGGCGTCAGAATCCTGCTTTAGTTCCAGCGCCAAGTTGTTGAATCTAAAGGGGAAGTGGACATCTGTCCCGTCCATTCCGCCGAAGAAATCAAGGCGAACGCATGTTCGCCTTTTTTTATAGTGATCCACTCATCCCGAATTGGCTGACCATGTTTGAATTTATTCGTACCCATCGACGCTTGATGCAGTTTCTCCTGATGCTGGTCATCGTCCCGTCTTTTGCACTGGTCGGTATCAGCGGCTACCAAAGCTTCGGCGATGAAGCGAACACCATCGCCAAGGTCGGCGACCAGGTCGTTACGCAGCAGCAATATGAAGAAGCGCAACGCCAGCAGATCGACCGCTACCGCCAGATGATGGGCGAGCAGTTCGACCAGAAAATGTTTGACACGCCGGAAGCGCGCCAGAGCATCCTCGACAACCTGATCGCCGAGCGCGCCGTGGCTGCTGAAGTGGGCCGTAGCCACCTGGTCATCAGCGATGCCGCGCTGCAAAAGGAAGTACTGGAAATTCCAGGCTTGACCTTGCCGGACGGTAAATTCGACCTGGAACGCTACAAGGCCATGCTGGCTGCCCAAGGCATGACGCCGCAGATGTACGATGCGCGCCGCCGCAGCGACATGGCGCTGCAGCAACTGGCTGGCGCCGTGCAAGGCACCGCCTTCGCGCCGGGCACCGTCTCCAAGCGCCTGTCCGACATCACCTCGGAAGAGCGTGAAGTGCAGGAACTGCTGCTGCCGATCGCCCAGTACGTGCCGGAAGTCAAAGTGACGGACGCCATGATCAAGGCTTTCTATGACAAGAACAGCAAGTTCTTCGAAATCCCGGAGCAAGCCAAGGTCGAATACGTCGTGCTGGACGACAGCGCCGCCGGCGAGCAAGTCGACGTCACCGACGCCGACGTGACCGGCTACTACGCGAAGAATCAGAAAGCCTACACGACGCCAGAAGCGCGCCAGGCCAGCCACATTCTGGTAGCCGTCAAGAAAGATGCCTCGGCCGCCGACAAGACAGCTGCCAAGGCCAAGGCTGAAGCCATCCTGGCTGACGTGCGCAAAACGCCTGCCAGCTTTGCCGCCGTGGCGAAAGCCAAGTCGGAAGATCCGGCCTCCGCCGAACAGGGCGGCGACCTGGGCGTGATTGGCAAGGATGGCTTGCCTACGCCATTGCTCAATGCCGTAGCGAAACTCAAGCAAGGCGAAATCAGCGATGTCGTCGCTTCCGACTTTGGTTTCCACATCCTGACCGTCACCTCGCTCAAGCCACAGCACGTCAAGGCACTCGATGAAGTACGCGGCGAAATTACGGCTGACCTGCGCAAGCAATTTGCTGCCAAGAAGTATTCGGAAATGGCGGAAACGTTCACCAACACGGTCTACGAGCAATCGGACAGCCTGAAGCCGGTGGCCGACAAGCTGAAGCTGAAAGTGGAAAGCGTCGCCAACCTGTCGCGCACGCCATCGCCAGCACTGGGCAAGGCGCCGTTCAACAACGCCAAGTTCCTGACCGCCATCTTCTCGAACGACTCGCTGAAAGACAAGCGCAACACGGAAGCCGTGACCGTCGCACCTAACGTGCTGATCGCTGGCCGCGTGGTGGAATTCAAGCCAGCCAGCAAGCGTCCGCTGGCCGAAGTCGAAGCGATGATCCGTCAGCGCGTGACGATGGAAGAAGCGGAAAAGCTGGCCAAGAAAGCGGGCGAGACCAAGCTGGCCGCCTTGAAGGCATCCGGTGACGCCAGCGGTTTCGGTGCCGCACAATGGGTATCGCGCAGCAAGCTTGACGGCATCAACCGCGCCGCCATCGCGCAAGTCATGAAAGCCGACACGAGCAAGCTGCCAGCCTATGTGGGCGTGGACCTGCCAGCCCTGGGCTACGGCATCTACCGCATCGCCAAGGTGCAGCAGCCGGCGCAAGTGGACGCAGCGCGTCGCCAGCAAGAGAAAGACCAGATCAGCGGCATCCTGGCACAACAGGAAATGTTCGATTACGTGGAATACCTGAAAGCCAAGGCCAAGGTGAAGATCGTCAAGCCGGTCACCGCCCCGGCCGCCGCAGCGCCGGAAGCACCGTAATCAGTTTTAGCCCATAAAAATAGCCGCTCCCAGAGCGGCTATTTTTTTGTCTGCGAGTCGGGCACTTTATGTAACCCAACTGCGTAAGACTGGGGTCGGTCACTTCGTGATCGGAATACGCTCCATTGGAGCGTATTCCCCCTGAGGGTCCGACCCCGGCAGTTCGACCTTCGGGGTGAAAACGGGGTGAAAATTAAGTGAGCTTATGAACCGGCTTACTTGGCTTTCAACAACGGCGCTAGTTGCGGCCAGATATTCTTCAGGATCGTTGGATGCGCCTGCGCATTTGGGTGCATGCGGTCGGCCTGGAACAGTTGTGGCTGGTCGGCGATGCCTTCGAACATGAAGGGCACCAGCGGCGCCTTCCATTCCTTGGCCAGCTTGCCGTACACGCCATAAAACTGCTCGCCATAGGCGCGGCCATAGTTGGGCGGCATGCGCATGCCCACCAGCACCACCTGCGCGCCCGTTTTCCTGGCTGCCTCACCCATGGCGCGCAGATTCGCTTCCGCCGCTTGCACAGGCAAGCCGCGCAAGCCATCGTTGGCGCCCAGTTCGATCAGCACGACATCGGGCTGGTGCTTCGCCAGCAGGGCGGGCAGGCGGGCGCGGCCGCCGCTGGTGGTCTCGCCGCTGATGCTGGCGTTGACGATGCGCGTGTCGTTCTTTTGCGCTGCCAGCCGCTGTTCCAGCAGCGCTACCCAGCCAGTGCCCCGTGCCAGGCCATACTCGGCCGAGAGGCTGTCGCCGAGCACCAGCAGCGTTTTTGGTGCAGAATAGGCGTTCGCCATGCCGGATACCAGCAGCAGGGCTGCCGCAGGAAGCAAGGACAGCGTGCGCCGCCGCATGCGGCTGCTGCCCTTGACACTTATTTGTTCACGAAATTTTTTAAGATAGATCAGCATGCCCGAATTCCCTAAAGCGACTTCCACCAGTTTTCTCCCGTCAGAGACAGCGGCCCAGCGGCCCGCCGCACCCAACAGCCAAAATGCCCAGCCGGCCATCGAAGTGGTCCAGTTGGCCAAGCGCGTACCCGATGCCGATGGTGAACTGACCATCCTGCATCAAGTCGATTTTACCGTGCAAACGGCGGAGACGCTGGCCATCGTCGGCGCCTCCGGTTCCGGCAAGTCCACCTTGCTGGGCTTGCTGGCCGGCCTGGACACGCCCAGCGAGGGCAAGGTTATCCTCGATGGCACCGATATCTTCGCCCTCGACGAAGACGGCCGCGCCGGTTTTCGCAAGGAAAAGCTGGGTTTCGTGTTCCAGTCCTTCCAGTTGCTGGCCCACCTGACGGCGCTGGAAAACGTCATGCTGCCACTGGAATTGCGTGGCGACCCGGACGCGAAGGAAAAGGCGCAAGCCATGTTGGGCAGAGTCAAGCTGGGCAGTCGCCTGAAACACTATCCGAAATACCTGTCCGGCGGCGAGCAGCAGCGCGTGGCCCTGGCGCGCGCCTTCGTGACGGAACCGCCGCTGCTGTTTGCCGACGAGCCGACGGGCAGCCTGGATGCGGCCACAGGCGAAGCCGTGATCCAGCTGATGTTCGAGCTGAACCGCGAACGGGGCTCGACCCTGGTGCTGGTCACGCACGACAGCTCGATCGCGGCCCGCTGCGGGCGAACCATCACGATTGCGGCAGGCAGGCTGGTGTGATTGCTGGTGGTGGTTGTCGGATTACGCGCTGCGCGCTAATCCGACCTACCCGACCTACCCGACCTCCGGGCCGTAGGTTGGATTAGCGCAGCGTAATCCAAGGCACCCACGCCATACGCTTATACCGACAAGGCATTGATCAACTTGCGGATGGCCGGGATCAATTCCCCCGCCGTCAACCCGATGGGGCCGTTACCTGCGGCTACCAGCGCATCGGCCGCCGCGCCATGCAACCAGACGGCGCCAAGCGCCGCTTCCCATTCCGGCCAGCCCTGCGCCAGCAGGCTGCCGCACAGGCCGGACAACACGTCGCCCGTGCCAGCCGTCGCCAGCGCGGGACCGCCCGTATTGTTGATCACCACGGTCCCATCCTGCGCGGCGATGACCGTGCCCGAACCTTTTAGTACGACGATGACGCCCAGCTGCGCCGCCAGCTGGCGCGCTGCGCCCAGGCGGTCCGCTTGCACTTCGGCCAGCGTCATGTCGAGCAAACGCGCCGCTTCCAGCGGATGCGGCGTCAAAATCGTCGCCCCCGCGCCCGTGCGCACGGCCAGCGCCGATTGCAGCTCCGGCTCGGCCGCCATCAGGTTCAGGGCGTCCGCGTCCAGCAGCAGCGGGCTGTCGCTCTCGAACGTCCGCTGCAGCAGCTCCAGCGTATCGACGTCGTCACCGAGGCCTGGCCCCGCCACCAGCGCGGCAAAGTGCAGGCCCGAGAAATCCACGTCCCTGGCGTGCCGGCACATCAGTTCCGGCTGGCCGCTGTCAAACGCTGGCGGTGCGTCGGGAAAGGCGATATACACTCTTCCCGCGCCCGCATGCAAGGCCGTGCGGGCCGCCAGGATGGGTGCGCCGGCCATGCCTTGCGCGCCGCCAATGATGGCCACGCTGCCGTAACTGCCCTTGTGCGTGTTTTGCCGGCGCGGCTGCAGCTGGCGGGCGAACAGGTGCAGGCCGCCCAGCTGGGCCCTGGCAGGCGGCAGCATGGAAGGGGCGATGGCCAGCGCCGCCACTTCCACTTCCCCCGCGTAGTCGCGGCCATTCGCCGTGTGCAGGCCCGGCTTGTCGCCGATGAAGGTGAGCGTATGCGTGGCGCGGATGGCGACGCCGTCGATGGCGCCCGTATCGGCGTGCAGGCCGCTGGGCACGTCGAGCGCCAGCACGGGGCATGCGAGCTTGTTGACCAGTTGCGCCATTTCACGGCATTCGCCGTCCAGAGGGCGCGACGCGCCGATGCCGAACAGGCCATCGATGACGAGGTGCCATGGCGCCGCGCCCACTGCGGCCGAGGCCATGGAGGTTGCCGCCTCCATGAAGCGCGCGGTGCTGTTGCGCGCGCGGCTCAGGGCCTGTTCGCGCTCGGGCGATGTGGCTTGCGCCTCGGGCGCCAGCCAGACGAGCACCTCGGTGCCGCTGCCGGCCAGGTGCGCAGCCGCTTCCAGCGCGTCGCCGCCGTTGTCGCCGGGGCCGGCCAGTACCAATACGCGCCGGTGGCCCGCGCCGTCGCCATCTTCCTGGGCGTGCAGCAGCTTCAGGGCGGCACTGGCGGCGGCCTGTCCGGCGCGCTGCATCAGCAGCCCTTGTGGCAGGTCGCGCATGGCCGCTTGTTCGATGGCGCGCAGTTCGGCGATGGCGTACAGCGGTGTTGCAGAGTCGATCAGGGGCATGGAGTGTATTCCGTTAGTCAGCATGTCTTCAACATAAGGCCGAAGCGGGCGAAAGGCAAGGCGCGCACGCCTGAAACGCGTCCCTGTTTGGCGGCTACAATAGCCATCTCACATAAGTACGGGGGCTTGACGATGGACTGGCAATTCTGGATCGACCGGGGCGGCACCTTTACGGACATCGTGGCGCGCCGTCCTGACGGCAGCCTGGCGACGCACAAGCTGCTGTCCGAGAACCCTGGCCAGTACCGCGACGCGGCGCTGGCCGGCATGCGTCAGCTGATGGGCCTTGCGCCTGGCGTGCTGCTGCCCGCCGAACAGGTGGGCGCCATCAAGATGGGCACGACGGTCGCGACCAATGCGCTGCTCGAACGCAAGGGCGAGCCCACCGTGCTGGCCATCACGCGCGGTTTTCGCGACGCCTTGCGCATCGCTTACCAGAACCGCCCGCAGCTGTTCGCGCGCCAGATCATCTTGCCCGAGCTGCTGTACGGCGACGTGATCGAGATCGATGAGCGCGTGGGCGCCCACGGTGACGTCGTGACCCCGCTCGACGAGGCCGCCGCGCGCGCCGCGCTGGCACAGGTCTATGCGCGCGGCGTGCGCGCCATCGCCATCGTGCTGATGCACGGCTATCGCTACCATGCGCACGAGGCGCGGGTGGCGCAGCTGGCGCGCGAGGCCGGTTTTACGCAGGTGTCCGTGTCGCACGAAGTGAGCCCCATGATGAAACTGGTGGCGCGCGGCGACACGACCGTCGTCGACGCCTATCTGTCGCCGATTTTGCGCCGCTACGTCGACCAGCTGGCGGCTGAACTGCCTGGCGTGCACCTGCAATTCATGCAGTCGAACGGCGGCTTGACGGATGCGCGCGCCTTCCAGGGCAAGGACAGCATTTTGTCCGGCCCCGCCGGCGGCATCGTCGGCATGGTGCGCGCCAGCGCGCTGGCCGGTTTCGATAAAGTCATCGGCTTCGACATGGGCGGCACCTCGACGGACGTGTCGCATTACGCGGGCGAGTTCGAACGCGTGTTCGAAACGCAGATCGCCGGCGTGCGCATGCGCGCGCCCATGATGAGCATCCATACGGTGGCCGCGGGCGGCGGCTCCATCCTGCACTTCGACGGCGCCCGCTACAAGGTGGGGCCGGACAGCGCGGGCGCCAATCCCGGCCCCGCCAGCTACCGGCGCGGCGGCCCCCTGGCCGTCACCGACTGCAACGTCATGCTGGGCAAGCTGCAGCCCGCATTCTTTCCCTGCGTTTTCGGCCCTGACGCGAATGAAGCGCTGGACGCGGCCACCGTGCGGGCCCAGTTTGAGGCGCTGGCACGCACGGTGAACTCCACGCCGGAGCAGGTGGCCGAAGGCTATATCGCCATCGCCGTCGGGAACATGGCCAACGCCATCAAGCAGATTTCCGTGCAGCGCGGTCACGACGTCACCGAATACACCCTGACCAGCTTTGGCGGCGCGGGCGGCCAGCATGCCTGCCTGGTGGCCGACGCGCTGGGCATGCGCACGGTCTTCATCCACACCCTGGCGGGCGTGATGTCGGCCTACGGCATGGGTCTGGCCGACCAGAGCGCCATGCGCGAACAGGCCATCGAGGCGTCACTGGGCGCGGATCTGGCGCGCGATTTTGCGGCGCTGGGCGAGCTGGCGCGGGGTGACTTGCTGCGCCAGGGCGTGGCGCAGGGGCGCATCGCGCTGGTGTCGCGCGTGCACCTGCGCTACGAGGGCACGGATTCGGCCCTCGTCGTGCTGTTCGATACGGCCGCCAGCATGCAGGCGCAGTTCGAAGCGGCATATAAAAAACGCTTTTCCTTTCTGATGCCAGCGCGCGCCTTGATCGTCGAAGCCATATCCGTGGAAGCCATCGGCGCCTCAAGTGCGCCGCAGCCGGCCACGCCGGAGTATGCGACGCGCGCGGGCGCGCTGGCGCCCCTGCAGACGGTGGCCATGTACTGCGCCGGTGCGTGGCGCGCCAGCGGTCTGTATGGGGCGGACAGCCTGCGCCCCGGCGATACGATACACGGCCCGGCCATCGTCAGCGACGCCAATGCCACTACCGTCATCGAGCCGGGCTGGCGCGCGGAAGTAACGGCGCACGGCCATCTGATCTTGCGCAGGGGCGCCGCTCTGCAAGAGCGGCGCGCCATAGGGACGCAGGCCGACCCCGTGATGCTGGAAATATTCAATAATCTGTTCATGTCGATTGCCGAGCAGATGGGACTGCGGCTGCAAAACACGGCCCATTCCGTCAACATCAAGGAGCGGCTCGATTTCAGCTGCGCCATCTTCGACGCGCAAGGTCATTTGATCGCCAATGCGCCGCACATGCCCGTACACCTGGGGTCCATGGGCGAGAGCATCCGCACGGTCATGACGCGCAATGCGGGCGCCATGCAGCCGGGCGACGTCTTCATGCTGAACGACCCGTACCACGGCGGCACGCATTTGCCCGACGTGACGGTGATCTCGCCTGTGTTTGACGAAGCGGGCGACGCCATCCTGTTCTATGTCGGCTCGCGCGGCCATCATGCGGACATCGGCGGCACCACGCCAGGCTCCATGCCGCCCGACTCTACGCGCATCGAGGAAGAGGGCGTGTTGATCGACAATTTCAAGCTGGTCGACGGCGCCACGGGGCTGTTGCGCGAGGCGGAAACACTGGCCCTGCTGGCGGGCGCCAGCTGGCCTGCGCGCAACCCGCAGCAGAATTTGGCTGACCTGCGCGCGCAGGTGGCGGCCAACCAGAAGGGGGCCGAAGAATTGCACAAGATGGTCGCGCATTTCGGCCTGGACGTGGTGCAAGCGTACATGGGCCATGTGCAGGACAACGCCGAGGAAGCCGTGCGCCGCGTCATCACCACCCTGAAGGATGGCAGCTACGCGCTGGACCTGGACAACGGCGCACAGATCAAAGTGGCGATCAGGGTCGACGCGGCGCGGCGCAGCGCCGTTATCGACTTTACGGGGACATCATGCCAGCTGCCGAACAACTTCAATGCGCCGTCCGCCGTCTGCATGGCGGCCGTGCTGTACGTGTTCCGCACGCTGGTCGACGACGACATTCCGCTCAATGCGGGCTGTCTGAAGCCTTTGACCGTGATCATTCCGCCCGGCTCCATGCTCAACCCGCAGTATCCGGCCTCCGTCGTGTCTGGTAATGTGGAAACCTCGACCTGCATCACTAACGCCCTGTATGGCGCGCTGGGGGCCATGGCGGCCTCGCAGGGGACGATGAACAATTTTACGTTCGGCAGCGCAAAGTATCAGTATTACGAGACGATATCGGGCGGCTCTGGCGCCGGTCCCGGTTTTGACGGCACAGACGTGGTGCAGACGAACATGACCAATTCGCGCCTGACGGATCCGGAAATCCTCGAGTGGCGCTTTCCCGTGCGCCTGGACAGCTACAGCATCCGCGCAGATTCGGGCGGGGCGGGGCGCTGGCACGGCGGCAATGGCGGCGTGCGCCGGGTGCGCTTCCTGGAGCCGATGACGGCGGCGATTTTGTCGAACAACCGCATCCATCCTCCTTTCGGCATGGATGGTGGCGCGCCGGGCGCGCTGGGGCGCAACTACGTGGAGCGCGCTGACGGCACGGTGGAGCACCTGGCGCATATCGGCAAGACCGGCATGCAGCCAGGCGACGTCTTCGTCATCGAGACGCCGGGCGGTGGTGCTTACGGCAAGACGGAATAGGCTTTGCCAGCGCTGGCGCTGGCACCGCTGAGCTGCGCACGCACCTGGCCCACGTCGCGCATGGGCGCACGGCCGAACTGGCGGCTGTATTCGCGGCTGAACTGCGATTCGCTGGCGTAGCCGACTCTGTAGCCGGCCGTGCCCGCGTCGATCTGCTCGACCAGCATCAAGCGCCGCGCTTCCTGCAGGCGCAGCAGCTTCTGGTACTGCATCGGCGTCATGGCGGTAATCGCCTTGAAGTGGTGGTGCAGCGACGACATGCTCATGTTCGCCATGCCGGCCAGGTGCTCGATGCGCAGCGGCTGCGCGTAGTGGTGCTTGATCCAGTCGATGGCTTGCCCCACCTGGTGCGACTGGCTGCTGGCCAGCGCCATGTGGCGCAGGCGCGCGTCGACAGGGCCGTTCAGCAGCCGGTAGGTCAGCTCGCGGCGGATCAAGGGCGCCAGCGCGGCTATTTCCTGCGGTTTGTCGAGCAGGCGCACGAGGCGCAGCATGGCGTCGAGCAGCTCGGGCGACACGTCGCTGACGGATATGCCGCGCGTGGCGGGCAGGATTTTCTGCTGCGCGGTACCGCCGCCGCTGGCGCTTTCGCTATCGAGCAGCGCCGCCACGTCGGCGATGTCGATGCCCAGCACCACGCACAGGTGCGGCTTGTCCACGCTCGCTTCCACCACACGCACCTGTACCGGCAAGTCGACGGAGGTCAGCAGATACTGCATGCGGCTGTAATGGAAGGTTTCACTGCCCAATGTGACGTCCTTCGCGCCCTGCGCGATCAGGGCCACGCTGGGGCGCGCCGCATGGAACAGCGATTCCGTCACGGACGACTGGCGGTGGAACGTCAGGTTGCCGATGGCCGTCGCGTAGTCGCCCGTGCGCGGCGCGTGGCGGATGATCAGGGCGGCGATTTCATCTTGCGGGGGGATCTGTGTGGACATCGGGCGAGTAGGCGTCAGGCGAGGAAGGGCAGGGCTTGATCTTACGCAGATTTGGAGGATCGTGCAAAGGTCTTGCAGGATCGCGGTAACGGCGGGCGGGCTTCTCGGGCACACTTGTGCAATCGCATGCACGGCACGCGCCTCTCTCGTTCGCAATACCACCCAAGGAGTTTTCATGACCACCATCGCCAAAGGCTACGCCGTACTGGGCCCGACTTCCGCACTGCAACCGTTCACGTTCGAGCGCCGCGCGCCGCGCGAAGACGACGTAGCCATCTCGATCAAATACTGTGGCGTGTGCCATTCCGATATCCACCAGGCGCGCGACGAATGGGGCGGCGCCGCCTTCCCGATGGTGCCCGGTCATGAAATCGCCGGCGTCGTCACGGCCGTTGGCGCCAATGTCAGCAAGTTCAAGGTGGGCGACCACGTGGGCGTGGGCTGCTTCGTCGATTCCTGCACCACCTGCAAGACGCGCAACGTGGACCTGGAACAGTACATGCCAGGCCTGATCCAGACCTACAACGGCGTCGAAGCGGATGGCAAGACGGCCACCCAGGGCGGCTACTCGGACAGCATTGTCGTCAAGGAAGGCTATGTGCTGTCGATTCCCGACAACCTGCCGCTGGACGCCGCCGCGCCGCTGCTGTGCGCCGGCATCACTCTGTATTCGCCGCTGAACCACTGGAAGGCCGGCCCTGGCAAGCAAGTCGCCATCCTGGGCATGGGTGGCCTGGGCCACATGGGTGTCAAGATCGCCCACGCCATGGGCGCCGAAGTGACGGTGCTGAGCCAGACCCTGTCGAAGCGCGAAGATGGCCTGCGCCTGGGCGCCACGCATTACTACGCCACCAACGACGCGGAAACGTTCAGCAAACTGGCCGGCACGTTTGATTTGATCATCTGCACCGTGGGCGCGTCCATCGACTGGAATCAGTACATCAATCTGCTGAAAGTCGATGGCAACATGGTCATCGTTGGCATCCCGGAAGGCGCCGTGCCGCCCGTGAACGCCTTCGGCCTGGTGGGCGCGCGCCGCAGCCTGTCCGGCTCCATGATCGGTTCGATCAAGGAAACCCAGGAAATGCTGGACTTCTGCGGCAAGCACAATATTGTGTCTGACATCGAGATCATCCGCATCCAGGATATCAATGAAGCGTTTGAGCGCGTGGTCAAAAGCGATGTCAGATATCGCTTCGTCATCGACATGGCGTCGCTGGCTGAGTAATTTGACAAGGGGTCGGACCCGTCGGGTGCGACCCCAGCTTTTCCGGTGCTGAGCCCTGAGCATCATTGGGTACTCCGAGCGACGCACAAGGCTGGGGTCAGACCCATCCGTCACGGGCGCGGCCGCCGTGCCGGCCGTGGGCCTGACCTGGTACGAACACGGCCCGCAAGTGGGGCACGCCTTGATCCTGCGCCTGCTGGAACAGCAGCGCGCCCAGGGCCGCATCGCGCCCGATACCTCGTTGTCCAACCTGCCGCAAATTAATTCGACCTACCGACTCGAATGTTGCCGTGTACGCCCGCTTTCGCCCCAGACTGTGTGAAAACTCCAAATCTCAAAAACTTCGTGGGTAGGATAACCATTCCCGACACCGAGAAAACGGCGTAGCGCGCGTTTTGAGAGGGCGATTTTTGAAGGGCCAGAATTTTTCTGCGTTTTCACACAGCCTGGGCCGTAAGCAGTGTCATCATCATAAAGCGGAGTCTTGCGGGTTGACGGTCCAGAATGAACTGCCCGCAAGATGCAATACTCTACCCGAAATGACTAGTCGCCTCATTACTTGGAGCACACTAAAGTGTAGTGGCCAGCGCAAGCTTCTGCTTTGGCCAGACGCCAGCGGCCATGTTGCGCTGATCGTGATGGCAATTCCCTCACAGGTGCTCTGGACTCGCTCCGCCCCCGGGTCGCGTTGCGCCAGGGGCGAATGTTATAGTGGCGGAAATGTATACACTGAAAGAAACTACCATGAAAAACGACGCAACCGCTCGCCCGCAAACAAACCAGGCACCTGTCAGGCTCAGCAAAGGTGACTTCGTCATCGCACTGCGCAAGCTGCTGCAAGAAGCAGGAAATGCCGGCAAGACCAGTGTGGACGTACGCGCTGCGAACCTGCACACCGACGTTGGCATTTATCCGGCGCGCGGCCACTCAATGCCGACCTGTTGCACGGTGATGCATGAAGAGATGCAGCCGGGTGACGAGATACTGCTGACGCCACCCGGCGGCAAGGGACCGACGCTGCTGGTACGGTATAAATTGCCGCGTTGATGTAGGCGATGCAGTGGCAGCGAACCCATTGCCTGGCAAATCATGTTCTCTGCTACGTCAAGGCGCTGCGCGCAATCACGCCCCCAGCGTCGATAACTGATCGGGCAACGAGCGCAAGGAACTGCAGCGCGTGCTTGCGATGGCGGAGAAAGGCGAGTCCGAGAAGCCGGTCTGCACGCTCAGGGGGGAGAGTTAACCGAAGCCCGTGCGCATGCTGGATGCGCTTGCCGCCGTGCCGGCAATTGATCGAGGAGCTGATCGAGCTTGCTGACTACGCGAATGATCGGAAATGAGCTGTGCATTTTTGACGCCAACGCACGTCACGACGCCTCTGAAAACCGTAGCAGCAGGTTTGCAGTGCGTCGCTCAGATCAGGTAGCAATACCGTATTTGTGCTGCGTCGCCGCGTACTGCTGCTTGAGCGACTCCAGCTTCGGATGCCTGGGGTCGATCTTGCGGATCACCTGCATCTGGTGCTGTGCCTGTTCGGCCAGCGGGGCTTCCCAGCCCAGCATGTTGAGCTGGCGCAAAATGGCCTCGACGGAGGCAAACAGCACGGGCAGGTTGCCGGGCGTTTTGCGCAAGGCCTGGCGCAAAATGAATACCGCCCCCTTGAGTTCTCCGCTTTCCGACTTGCTGGCCGCATCCTGCATCAGTTCCTGGACCTGGTTGCTGATCTGTTGGCCCATGCCTTGCGCCAGGTCATGGCGTCCCGCCTTTTCAAATACGTCGACGGCTGCTTCCATCGTCACCTCGCTGTCCGCTTCGTTGACGAGTTTCATCATGACGTCCGACGCTGCCTGCTCCAGGTTGTTTTTCAGGCAGCTCTGCACCAGGCCCACCTTCAGCTGCGTCGACAGCCCCCGCGCCGTGTCCAGGGCGGCGGCGGCCAGTTGCAGTTCGCTGGCGGCGGCGATGTCGTTGCCCGACAATTCATGCAGCATGGCGGCCGAGATGGCGCGGCACGCTTCCACGTTGGCGCCGCCCCGCAGCGAGCGTTCCATGTCGCGCAGCACGCCGCTCGCCTGCGGCGCATCGCCTTTCTTGACCAGCGTCTTGACCAGGTTGACGTGGTCTTCCGGGTCCCGGAATTCGGAGTACTTCGCTTTCGTCACCACCTGCTTGTAGGCCCGTTCGGCCGCGCCGATGTCTCCCGTGTCATAGGCGATGCCGCCCAGGTGGCGCAAGCGGCGCACCATGTGCGGCGAAATGGCTACGGCGTCCTCGAGGATTTTCTTGGCCTGCAGCTGCTGGCCCATGGCTTCATGGTTTTGCGCCAGCAAGTCGTAGGCAGCCATGAAGCGGGGATAGGCCTCCACCAGTTCCAGCAGCGCATCCTGCGCCTCTTCGTGGCGCTGCTGTTCGAACAGGGTGCGCGCCAGTCCCAAATGAGCCCAGGCCATGGGGCGCGTGGCCAGCATGTCGGCGTACAGCTGCTCCGCTTCCTTCCATTCGTCGAGGGCGATGTGCAGTTCGGCGCGCAGGCGGGTGAAATCGGCCGCCAGGCGCGGGTGTTGCAGTTCGGCCGTGCGGCAGCTTTTCACGGCTTCGCGCAAGTCACCCTTGTCGATCAGCTGATACGTGGGCAGGAAAATGGCGCGCCGTTCGATGGCGCGCGCGATGCGTCCGCTCAGCACGTCGACGGTGAACGGTTTCAGGATGTAGTCGGACGGGATCAGTTCGGCCGCGCTGATCACCTTGCTGTGGATGGCTTCGGAGGTCAGCATGATGAAGATCGTCCACAGGCCGATCAGCTTGTGGTGGCGCAGGTCTTCCAGCAATTGCTGGCCGTCCTGACCGTCCGTGCCGCTACCAAGATCGTATTCGCACAGGATGATGTCGAACGGTTTCTTCGTCAGTAAGCGGATGGCCGTGCCGGAATTGACGGCATATTCCACCTTGGTGATGGCCGCCTGGTTCAGCATATTGTGCAGATTGCCCCGCATGCTGGGGTTCGGGTCGACGATCAGGACAGATAAGTCGCTAGTTTCTGGCATGGTTCAGCTCTCGTTCATCTGTTCGGTCATTTGCGGGAACTCTCTTATATGTCTCTGCCCGGCAACATTATTTCTTATCAGCATACTGCAAAGCTGGCTGGCACTGCCAGCAAAATGCACGCAATCGGGCGCGCTGCGCGAGGGCAGGCGCGTCCGGCGTCGTCCAGCGTTGTATTTCATGACACAGGCTTCACTTGTGGCGGTGCCAGCACCTGTTTTTTCGTTTATTTAGTGACTAGCGTGATAGTATTTTATAAATGCAACAAGTGTTGCATACCGCGCCATGTCGCGGCCAGGCATGCGCAGGCTGTATGGGCGCCTTCTCACTCTCTGGTATTGATACCCGTCATGCGCTTACCTGATCTGTCTACCCTGCGACGCATTGCCGTTCCGCTGGCATTTGGCGGCAACAGCGAACAGCAGCATACCTATTTTGCGGAACTGCACCGTGTCGGCATGGTTACGCAGCTGCTGGGCATCATCGCTTACAGCATGACCTGGCTGCTGATGCCCGAGCCCTATCATCCGAATCTGGTGCACGCCTTGCTGGCGCTGCTGGGCATGCTGGCCAGCCTGGTGGTGCGCTACCGCTGCACCACCTTGCCCGTGCTGACCATTACCGGCGCCTGCGCTGTGCTGACCTTGACCTTCGGCCTGCGCACCATGGCCGACGCCGTCCTGCACGCCAGTTTCTGGGTCTTGCCCGTGGGTGTCTTCATGACCCTGGCGATCGCCTCCATCTTCAATGGCGGCCTCAGCTACCTGGCCGTGGTGGCGGGCGTGTGGTGGAATGTGGGCCACGGCCTGTACCCGGTGAACGCGGGCTTGCCAGACCAATCCTGGGCGCCCTTGATGATCGCCGTCAGCGTCCTGTTCGGGCTGGCGCTGAATGTCAGCTTCAGCTTATTGCGTTTGCGCAACTACCACGCCAAAGTGGAGTTGACGCGGCTGGCCTTCCAGGACGGCCTGACGGGCCTCAACAACCGCCGCATGTTCACGCAGCGCGCCCAGCAGATGCATGGCGCGGCCCACGGCGGCATGCTGTATTTCCTGATGATCGATATCGACGATTTCAAGGTCATCAACGACCAGCAGGGGCACGATGCGGGCGACGAGGTGCTGGTGCGCACGGCCGCCATCATCGCCGACAAGGCGCAAGGCCATTTGTGCGGGCGCCTGGGCGGCGAGGAATTCGGCGTCGTCTACGCGGGGGATAGCGAGGCTGTGCGCGACTTCGCCGGCGCCCTGGTCGAGGCCGTCAGGCAGGCTTTCCATGCGGCGCAGTTCGTGTCGATCAGCGTGGGTGTGGCTGAGCTGGACCGGGGCAAGGAACTGGGTCACAGCTACCGGCTGGCAGACGAGGCGCTGTACCTGGCCAAGCGCCAGGGCAAGAACCGCTACGTGATCGCCTGAGGTACGGCTGAGGGTGTTGTTGTCGTGTCAAAAATGGCCGCTGTGCGGGGCAAAAGGGTGGCAAAGCCCCAAGTTGCGGTCATAAGGCAGGGGTAAAACGGGTATAATGCGCGCAAAGGAAATTTGCCGTACGAAAGATATTGTCATACCTACCTTTAACCCGCAGCCACGCTGCATCAACCACCTTCCAATCATGTTGATACTGCCGGGTTCCAATGCCCTGTCCCAATTCCGTAGCCACCGTCTGTTAAGCCAACTGCAAGCCGTTTCGCCTGCGATTGTTGCCGTACAAGCACGCTATGTCCATTTCATCGATGCCAGCGCGCCTCTCACCAACGACGATAGCACGCGCCTTGGCGCCTTGCTGACGTACGGCGAGCCAGCCCACGCTGACAATACGGAAGGCGCTGCCGAAGAATTCTTCGTCATCCCCCGTTTCGGCACGATTTCGCCGTGGGCTTCGAAAGCCACCGACATTGCGCACAACTGCGGCATGGCGCACATCAAGCGCGTCGAACGCGGCATCGCTTTCCGCATCAACCTGAAATCGGGCATCCTGGGCAGCGCCATTGGCGCCGGCAAATTGACGGACGAGCAGGTGCAAGCTGTGGCCGACCTGCTGCATGACCGCATGACGGAATCCGTGCTGCGCAGCGCCGACGACGCCAAGGACTTGTTCCGCACCCTGGAAGCGCGTCCACTGGAATCGATCGACTTGCTGGGGCAGGGCAAGCGTGCCCTGGAAACGGCGAACACGGAACTGGGCCTGGCGATGTCGGAAGACGAAATCGACTACCTGGACGCCGCCTTCACCAAGGCCGGCCGCAACCCGACGGACGTGGAACTGATGATGTTCGCGCAGGCGAACAGCGAGCATTGCCGCCACAAGATCTTCAACGCCGACTGGACCATCGACGGCGTAGCGCAGCCCAAGTCGCTGTTCGGCATGATCAAGAACACGCATGAACTGCAGCCGAAGGGCACCGTCGTCGCCTACAGCGACAACTCCTCGATCATGGAAGGCGCGACCGTGTCGCGCTTCTACCCGCGCGGTGCAAACCACGAATACGCGGCATCGACGGAACTGACGCACACCCTGATGAAGGTGGAAACGCATAACCACCCGACGGCGATTTCTCCGTTCCCTGGCGCCTCCACGGGCGCGGGCGGCGAGATCCGCGACGAAGGCGCAACCGGTCGCGGGGCTAAGCCTAAGGCTGGCCTGACCGGTTTCACGGTATCGAACCTGTCGTTGCCGGACGCCGTGCGCAGCTGGGAAACGGCCGCTTCCGTGACGGCGCCATTGGCCTCGCGTACTGATGCAGATCAGTATGGCAAGCCGGAACGCATCGCTTCGCCCCTGCAAATCATGATCGAAGGCCCACTGGGCGGCGCCGCGTTCTCGAACGAATTCGGCCGTCCGGTACTGGGCGGCTATTTCCGTACGTATGAACAGAACGTGGGTACAGACAAAGACGCCGTATTCGGTTACCACAAGCCGATCATGATCGCGGGCGGCATCGGCAATATCTCGGCGCAGCACACGCACAAGAACGACATCCCCGTCGGCAGCCTGCTGGTGCAGCTGGGTGGCCCGGGCATGCGCATCGGCATGGGCGGCAGCGCCGCCTCGTCGATGACCACCGGCAGCAACACGGCCGACCTGGACTTCGATTCCGTCCAGCGCGGCAATCCGGAAATGGAACGCCGCGCCCAGGAAGTCATCAACGCTTGCTGGCAAATGGGCGCCGACAATCCGATCATTTCCATCCACGACGTGGGGGCGGGCGGTTTGTCGAACGCTTTCCCGGAAATCACCAACGACGCCAAGCGCGGCGCGATTTTCGACCTGCGCAAGATCCCGCTGGAAGAATCGGGCATGGCGCCGAAGGAAATCTGGAGCAATGAGTCGCAGGAACGCTACGTCCTGGCCATCGCGCCGGAAAGCCTGCCCCTGTTCAAAGCCATGTGCGAACGCGAACGCTGTCTGTTCGCCGCCGTGGGCGTGGCCACCGAAGAGCGTCAACTGAAACTGATCGACCCGGAACTGGGCAACGAGCCAGTCGACATGCCGATGGACGTCTTGCTGGGCAAGCCGCCGAAGATGCAGCGCGACGTGGTCCACGTGGCCAACGATTTCCCGGCGATTGACCTGACGGGCATGGACCTGGTTGATGTAGCGCAAAAAGTGCTGCTGCTGCCGACCGTGGCCGACAAATCCTTCCTGATCACCATCGGCGACCGCAGCGTGGGCGGCATGACCGTGCGCGACCAGATGGTGGGACCATGGCAAGTGCCGGTGGCCGATTGCGCCGTCACCACCATGAGCTTTGAAGGCTACCTGGGCGAAGCGATGGCCATGGGCGAACGCACGCCGCTGGCCGTCATCGACGCCGCCGCCTCGGGCCGCATGGCCGTGGGCGAAGCCGTCACCAATATCGCCGCCGCAGCGATTGCCGACATCTCCGACATCAAGCTGTCCGCCAACTGGATGGCCGCCTGCGGCCAGCCTGGCCAGGACGCAGCCCTGTACGACACGGTAAAAGCCGTCGGCATGGACCTGTGCCCGGCGCTGGGCATCAGCATCCCCGTCGGCAAGGATTCGCTGTCGATGCGCACGACGTGGAAAGACGACAGCACGGGCGCGGCCAAATCCGTCACGTCGCCGGTGTCCTTGATCGTGTCCTCGTTCGCGCCAGTCAGCGACGTGCGCAAGTCGCTCACGCCGCAGCTGAAGACGGACAAGGGCGACACCTCGCTGATCTTGATCGACCTGGGCCGCGGCAAGAACCGCCTGGGCGCTTCGGCCCTGGCGCAAGTCATGGGCCAGTTGGGCAATGAGACGCCGGACGTGGACAGCGCGGAAGACCTGAAAGGCTTCTTCGCCGCCATTCAAAAGCTGAACAGCGACGACAAGCTGCTGGCCTACCATGACCGTTCGGACGGCGGCCTGTACGCCACCCTGACGGAAATGGCCTTCGCCGGCCACACGGGCATGTCCGTCAACTTGGACATGCTGACCATGGAAGGCGAGCACTCCAGCGACTGGGGCGACGCCAAGAACTGGACGGGCCAGGTAGCGGAACGCCGCAATGAACTGACCCTGCGCGCCCTGTTCAGCGAAGAGCTGGGCGCCGTGATCCAGGTGCGCGCGGAAGAAAAGTCGCTCGTCATGGACGTGCTGCGCACCTTCAACCTGGGCGCCTGCAGCCATATCATCGGCAAATTGAACGACCGCGACGTCATCGAATTCACGCGCGACGCCAAGCTGATTTACACCCAGCCGCGCGCGGATCTGCACCGCCTGTGGAGCGAAACGAGCTGGCGCATCGCCCGCCTGCGCGACAATCCGGCCTGCGCGGACGCCGAATACGACCGCCTGCTGGACGTGCAAGACCCGGGCATGTCGCCGATCGTCACCTTCGACCAGAACGACAACATCGCCGCGCCATTCATCGCCACCGGCGTGCGTCCGCGCGTCGCCATCCTGCGCGAGCAGGGCGTCAACTCGCACATCGAGACAGCGTACGTGATGCACCAGGCAGGCTTTACGGCTGTCGACGTACACATGAGCGACCTGATTGCAGGCCGCGTGAAGCTGGACGACTTCCAGGGCGTCATCGCCGTGGGCGGCTTCTCGTACGGCGACGTTCTGGGTGCGGGCGAAGGCTGGGCGAAAACGATTCTGTTCAACGCCAGCCTGGCGGAACAGTTCGCGCGCTTCTTCAACCGCACGGACAGCTTCGGTCTCGGTATCTGCAACGGCTGCCAGATGATGAGCAACCTGAAATCCATCATCCCCGGCGCCCACGCCTGGCCTAAATTCACGCGCAACAAGTCGGAGAAATTCGAAGGTCGCTTTGCCATGGTCGAAGTGATGGATTCCCCATCGATCTTCTTCAACGGCATGGCCGGCACGCAAGCCGGCATCGCCATCGCTCACGGCGAAGGCTACGCCGACTTCTCGCAAACGGGCGACATCACCCAGGTCACCAAAGCCATGCGCTTCGTCGACAACAAGGGCGCCGCCACGGAAGCGTACCCGTACAACCCGAACGGCTCGCCGGAAGGCATTACCTCCGTCACCACGCCAGACGGCCGCTTCACGGTGCTGATGCCGCATGCGGAACGCGTGTTCCGCAGCGTTCAACAGTCCTACCACCCTGAAGCGTGGGGCGAGGATTCGCCTTGGATGCGCATGTTCAGGAATGCGCGGAAGTTTGTGGGGTAATTTGCTATTTGCGGCGCAGCGTCTTGGTTCAAGACGCTGCTGCTGGGGTAGGAATGAGAAAGCCGCTGTCGGGAGACAGCGGCTTTCTATTTTCCATAATTCAATGATTTAAATATTTTTATTGAGTAACATAATTTTTATTGTATTGCACGTTCAAAAATTATCTCTTTCAATTAATGCGCGTAAAAAATATGGAAGTTCTCTGCCCATCATCCATATATCCTTGTCTGGGGAATAGATATCTCTCATCATTGGATTTTCAAAGGTAAAACTTACTAACTGAGAGAATTTTTCTATTGTTCTTTCTTTTTTCTCTCTTGATAGAGTTAAACTACGAAGACTTTTTAAGGTTTCCATTCCAGAATCGTAAAGCCAGGGGAAATCTTCTTTTAATAAACTTATTGCAATCTGAAATCCAGTGAATTTATCCAGGAACGTATGGCTGTTGTTTAATAATTCCTCAAAGAACATCGGATGAAATCTGCGATTTTTCCTCATTCTACGTGGTTCTCCATCAAAATCCATTCGCTTTGCCACTTTGTCTACAGCTATTTTTATGGACTCGACTTCTTTAGTGAATTCCCCATCGGGATTTCTTAAGAGTTTTTGATTGCTTCTTGTTAAATCCAATATTTCTTCTAGTATTTTCCCTGTCGTATCAATGATTTCTTCTTTTTCTTCATTGAATGACGACTCAATATTAATTTTGTGCAGCGAATTAAGTTGTTCTTCAAGTGTTGGGTACCATACTGAGAATGCTTTTTCTAGCCGTTCTTCGCTTAAGCTTTCAGCAGCGCACGCTCTGTTTAATGATGATATTAACTTCCTAATATCTTCTTTTTCGAAAATTGTCGACTGGAATTGCAGAATTGGGCCGCTAACTTCTGACCGTTTTATGTCGAATAAGAAAGGGCTAACAGATGCCTTTTCCATTGTTTTTGATAGCGCCCCTGCTTCAAATGTTAGCCACGGAGCATGAACATTTTCTTTTGTTACGCATAATATCCCAAAGCTGGAATCCTCTAATTCTTGAGCAATGTCCGTGCTCCACCTTGCTCCCTTGTCAATGTCCTCAGAAGACACATAAGGGACAATGGACTGAATGACTGATGGTAACCAATCTCTAAAAATTATGGCAGTCTTATGGCTTGTTATGCCTGACCAGCTAAGAAAAACCTTCATGTTTGCCTTTAAATTTCTTTAATAAAATTGTATTTCAGAAAATTGCGTTTACAACTTATTGGCCACCCCCACAATCACCACCGCCGACGGCACCAGCAAAAACTGCGCAATCAGCGTCCCAGCCAATCTGCTCCCCACGAGCCACACCACCGCACGCCGGAATTGCGATTCTTCGATCTTTCCCTCGATGACGTCATCCGTCATGCCTGACATGTGCGGGTCGATGAAGACGGCCATCATGATGGTGGCGCCGCCGTTGATGATCGATGAAAGCGTGCTGGAGGTGACGCGCACGCTGGGGTCCAGCACGCCCGCGTACAGGGCGGCGGTGTAAGGTGGATAAAGATGCGCCCACCGTCCACAGGGCCGTGGCGATGACGATGGAGACGGAGACGCCGGATTTTTCGCGCAGGCCCGTGACGTTGGCGGGCTTGGGCAGGCTGGCGGAGGTCTTCAGGTAGGACAAGCCGCCTTTGAAGACGGCGTGCAACAGCAGTTTGGGCACGGAGCGGTGCACCTGGAAGTGTTCGACGGCGCGGCAAAAGGCGCGCTGGAACGTGGGGATCAGTATCGCGCCGAGGATGGTCGCCAGGCTGGCGGAGAATAGCAGCCAGCGGAAGTCTATCAATAGCGTGCTGGCGGCAACATGCTGGTCGATGCCTGTTTCCACCCGCTTGGCGAGGAATGGTCCCAGGAAAGAGTTCGAAGTGCGTGACAGCAGCATCAAAATGCTGAACAGTGCCAGCGACACGGCGATGCGCCGCGTGCGGATGCCGGCGATGCGCACGGAATAGGCGAGGGTGCCGATGATGTGGATGATGAACGTCAGTGCGCAAATCAACAGCAATTGCTTGTCCATCACAACCTTGCAGTAAAGAAAATGTCATTCCATGCTGCCATGAAGTTACTTATTTTTCAACTGCAAAGAAGATGATTTTTATGTGATTGGGGTTTTACGGTGTTTTGTGCGGGTTTGCGTAGAGTTGGCTGAATTTCACCCCAAGGCAGAAACTGGGGTCAGACCCGACGGGTCTGACCCCGGCTTTTGCCTGTGGGTGAGATAAATACCGCCAGTGAGCGTATGGCGTAGTTCATTGCTTGTATTTCAAGCTTGCACCCTCAACTACCGCACATGGCGGCGTGTCTTGCCGCACTGATGAATGACCAACCCGGAGAACCACCATGAGTTTCGATTCCTTTTTGTCCAAACTGAAGTCCAAAGCAAGTGAACTGAAAACCGAAGCACTGAAGTACAAGAACAAGGATTTCCTGAACGCCGCGATGGCGGGCTCGGCCTTGATCGCCATGGCCGATGGCAGCGTCAGTGCGGAAGAGAAGCAGAAGATGGTGAAGTTTATTGAAAGCAATGACGCGCTGTCCGTGTTTACCACCACGGACGTAATCAAGGCTTTCCAGGACTATGTCGGTCAGCTGGAATTCGACAAGGATATCGGCGAAGCCAAGGCGTATCAGGCGCTGGGCAAGATGAAGTCGAATGTGGAGGCGTCGCGCCTGCTGGTGCGCATGATTATCGCCGTTGCTTCGTCGGACGGCAATTTCGATGCCAACGAGCAGCGCGTGGCCAGCAAGATCGCGCGCGAGCTGGGCTTGACTCCTGCGGAGTTCGAGTTGCAATAAAGCCGGGCCAGCCGGCCCCGGCTGGCTTAACTCTTGTCCCACCACGGCGGCGTGCCCGACGACCAGGGGCACGCCATCTCCACTTCGCTGATCCTGTAGCGTATCTCGATCACCTGGCCATGGTGAAACGGACCGCGTCGCCAGTTGCCGGAATCAAAGACGTAGCCTTTTCCCTTGATGCAGAGGTCGGTCGGATTGTTGCCGATGGGGCCGGTAGAGTGCAGGGTGACGCGTACTTCGCCATTGGCGTCCAGCGGGGCGTCGCCGCCCATGAAGAGTACATCCGAGCCGATGTCGCAGACACGGGTGCTGCCGATCTTGCTGCAATCCTTGATATACGTTTCCTGGCGCGCCTGGGCCAGGTAATCGTCATGCCGCATGGGCTTGCCATCGTCATAGGTAAAGCGCAAGATGACTTGCGTGGGCTCGCTGGCAGGATGGCGCGTGGTGCTGGTGCAGGCGGCGCTGACCAGGGCCAGCAGGGGCCAGGCCAGCAGGCGCAGACCGCCGCGCAGCAGCGTTGAGATCGGGTTGTTGCGGGATGGATGCTGCATGTGGCGTTGCCATTTGTGTCATGAACGGGGCGCCGATCATAGCATGCGAAGGCAGAGGTTTCGCTAGGAAGCGCCGCGATTCAATTCCTGTAACACTTTCTTGCACAACACCCCATAGCCCACGCCAGTACCCCGTTTGTGTGCGGCCAGGTCGACGCCGGCGCTGATGTCGTCCCACGCCACGCTGCCGGGCAAGGGGCGCAAGTTGTCGTCCAGATCCATCTCGAAATGGATGAAGTGGCCGTCGGCGCTCAGCAGCTTGCCGACCACGGCGGGCATGTCGGGCCAGGCCAGTTGCAGCTCAAACATGAGGGCCGTGCCCAGCGCCACGCCATGGCTGGCGGCGCACTGGCGCAAGGCGTCGGGCAAGGGGCGGGCGCGCCACCAGGCCGCCGTCTGCTTGATGGCGGCCAGGGTCAGCGCGTTTTGCTGTTGCACAGAATACTGTTTGCTCATGGCTGCCACCCATGTCGAATGCGGCTAGCAGCCTCAGCGCGATGCCAGGCCCATGCTTTGCACGTGGGCGGGCACGATCTCGCCGCTGGCCAGTTTTTCGGCCGGCACCCGCATCAGCACTTCGCCGCCCACGCTGCCATCGTCGCGCAAGTCGATGCGCATGGCCAGTTGCCGGTCGAGCGCCACGAAGCTGTCGCGGCCGGTGGCGATGATGCGGTGTTCTTCCTGGTCATCGATGCGCGCATACATGATGGCGCCGATGCTGCTGGTATTGCGCAGGTAGAGCACTTGCCCGTTCGACAGCTCATAGCCGCCGCGGAACGGGGCAAACGTCTCCGCATTCATGAAATGCCTGTGTGCCGGCAGTTCTATCGTGTGCAGGCGTCCGCCGGGAATGGTGACGGTCTGGCTCTCCGGGAGCGTTTGCGCATTTGCCAGCAGGGCGCAGACGCCCAGGGTGCCGGCCAAGATCCATGTTTTCATTTTCCAGCCCATCCTCGAAGTGTGGTGCCGCCCGCTGCCAGCGCGGCGATGTTGATGTGGGTGCCAGGGAAACCGAGCCGGCTGGTCCGCAAGCGCTGCTGTCACACTGGCAAGGTGCGGCCTACCGGTCTTGCCAGTGTAGGCAGGCAATATGCACCGCGCATCATCCGATCGGATGACACGGCCTCATGCATCAAGTACGGCCAGGTGCGCCGTGGCGCCGTGGATCAGGGCGATCAGCTCGCCCTGGCGCCGCGTATCCGTCTTCAAATAGGTGTGGTGCAGATGGGTTTTGACGGTGTTGACGCTGATGCCGCCCTGCGCCGCGATTTCCTCGATGGTGGCCCCTTGCGCCAGCGCCTTGCCCACTTGCGCCTCGGCTTGCGTCAAGTCAAACAGCTGGCGCAGGGCAGGAACGGAGGTACACGTTTGTGTCGGGTCGCGCGCGATCAGCAGTGCGCATGGGGGCTGGCAATCGGCAAGCGCGGTGACGCTCAGGGCCAGCGCCGCTTGCTGCTTGCGCGCCAGACGCAGCGACTGGCATTGCTGTGCGCCGCCGGCGCTGGCGCTGGCGATAATCAGGCGCACGGCGCGCGCCAGGGCGGGCGGCACGGAGGGTTCCAGTTGCGCCGCATGCAAGGCGTGGCCGGCGGGGGTGGCGAAACGCAGTCCGAGGTTGGCGTCGAGCATCAGCACGGCGGCGCCCATGGCGTCGAGCGCCGCCAGCGCGCAGTGGCTGGCCAGTTGCGCTTCGCGCAGGCGCTGCTGCAGGCACAGTGCGCGTTGCAGATGCGGCAAGAGTTCCTGCCATTGCTGGCCGCTCAGGCCCGCGCTGTCGAGCTGCGGCCAGTCGCCTGCGCCGCAGGCTGAGTCGTACATGGCGCCGATCAGTTTGCCCACATCCGCCGTTGCCGTACCTGTGTCCATGCGTGCCCCCAATCCTGATGACATCAGTGTGCCGCCGGCGTGCAGGTGCGGAACTGGGTAAGGGCGGTGTTGCGCAGCGAAGCACTCCACCTTTGTGAGGAAGGGACTGGTCGCTGCCATCTGTCCTGGGCCACTATCAAGATAGTACAAAGATATCGGTGCTGCAATGGTGCGCGCAAATCTGCCTGGATAGTGTTCTGTAGGAAACTCGCGCGGCTAAAACACGTCCATGATGTAAGATTCGCACTATGTTCGATTTCACATTTACCGATTGCCCATGAGTTCAATAATGATTCCCGATGTCGCCCTGGTCGACAATACCGAACAACGCACGCCGCTGGTGCTGGTGCTGGACTGCTCCGGCAGCATGGATGGTGAACCCGTCTCGCTGCTCAACGAAGGCCTGGCCTTGCTGGAACAGGAACTCAAGTCCGACGTGATCGCTGCCAAGCGCGTGCGCATCCTGGTGATTCAATATGGCGCCCACGATGAAGCCGTGGTCGCCAGCAACTGGTGCGACGCCATGGATTTCACGGCGCCCCACCTGGAAGCGAACGGCACCACGCCGACCGGTGCGGCCGTCGAACTGGCCCTGGCCGAAATCGAGCAGGAAAAGCAGCGCTTCCGCCAGGCAGGCGTGGCCTACACGCGGCCGTGGCTGTTTTTGATGTCGGACGGCGAACCGACGGACCGCTGGCAGCACGGCGCCGAACAGGCGCGCGCGGGCGAGCAGGCGAATAAAGTGGCGATTTTCCCCATCGCCGTGGGCGACCACGCGAATATTGATACCTTGGGACAGTTTTCCAGCCGTGGCGAGCGCGGCGTGAAGCAGCTGAAAGGCTTGCAGTTCCGCGAACTGTTCCTGTGGCTGAGCGCCAGCATGCAGGTGGTGTCGCAATCGCGTCCCGGCGCGCAGGCGCAGCTGGCCTCGACGGACGGCTGGTCTGTCGTGAATACGTGAAAGCCCGCTGATCCATGGCGACAGTAGACAAGCATTGGCGCGTGTTTGGCGCGTCCGTCACGGGCAAGGCGCACCTGGATAAAGATATCCCATGCCAGGATGCGCACGCGCACGCCGTCGTGGGCGACGTTTTGGTGGCCATCGTCTGCGATGGCGCCGGTTCGGCGCGGTTGAGCGAGCAGGGCGCGCAGTTTGTTGCTACGCACACCGTGCAGGCGCTGGCTGGACGGCTGGAGCAGGGTGCCAGCGTGCAGGATTTACATGATGGCGCGCTGGCAGGCACCCTGGCGCAAATCCGCGCCGCGCTGGACGACATCGCCCGCGCCGCCAACGCCACGCTCGACGACTATGCCAGCACCGTGGTGGGCGTGGTCATGGGACAAGATACCGGCTTCTTCTTTCACCTGGGCGACGGCCTGGGCGTGGCGCAGCTGGGCGATGGAGGCGAACTGATCTCGCTACCCGCCAACGGCGAATACGCGAACGAAACCTACTTTATCAGCGGCGAGCGCTGGCGCGAACAGCTGCGCCTGTTGCCGATTCCCCAGTCCGTGCGCGGCGTCGTGCTGATGTCGGACGGCTGCATGCCCTTTGCCATGAGCAAGAACAATGCGGCCCTGTACGCGCCCTTCATGGATGCCGTGCAAGGCTATCTGCGCACGGTCGACAGCGTCGAGCTGGGCAACGAAGCGCTGGCGTCCACCCTGGCCGACCCGCGCACGCACCAGATCACGGGCGACGACAAGACCCTGCTGCTGGCCTTGCGCGCATGAGCCAGAAGCAGGGTGTGACACCGGGCCTGAGTCCGGGTGGAAAAATTTGGCTGGATAAAGTCCGTAGTTTGATCCTGGGCAAACTCGTCAAGAGCGGCGGCGCGGGCAGCGTGTATCTGTTGCCCGGCGCGCCCGCGCAGGTGGCCAAGCTGTACCACCCGCACCTGGACCGGGCCGCCAACCGGCGCAAGCTCGAAGCGATGCTGGAATTGTCGCCCGAGCTGCCCGATCAATTGGAAAACGGCAAGCGCTACGTGCAGATCGCCTGGCCGCAAGCGGCCGTGTTCGACGGCCAGGGCGGCTTTGCCGGTTTCGTCATGCCCTTGCTGGACATGGCGCAGACGGCCGAGCTGGAACAGATTATGCAGGAGCGCCAGGCGCGCGCGGCCGGCTTGCCCACGGGGCTCGGTCCCAAGCTGACGCTGGCTGCCAACCTGGCCGCCGTCATCGATGCGCTGCACCAGCAGCAGCATTACGTGGTCGATTTAAAGCCCGTGAACCTGCGCTTTTACCGCGATTCGCTGTACATCGCCATGCTCGATTGCGACGGTTTCAGCATCCAGGGCCATGCCGAGCGCTTTCCTGCCGAGCAATTCACAGCCGACTACCTTGCGCCGGAATTCCAGCGCAAGGGCATGCCGGCGGGCACGGAAATGGCGCAAGACCGCTTTGCGCTGGCCGTCGTCATCTTCCAGTTGCTCAACTTCGGCATCCACCCGTACAGCGGGCGGCCCGGCAATGCGCAAGTGGCGACCGATATTCCCGGGCGCATCCGCGACGGCTGCTATGCGTATGGAATAAAACGCCACAAGCAGCTGGCGCCGAACGCCACCAGCGGCCACGCGCTGATGCCGCCCGAATTGCGCGCCATGTTCGACCGCGCGTTTTCCCAGTCGCCAAATCCCCAGCGGCCGTCGGCGGCCGACTGGGCACAGTTGCTGCGCGGCTATGCACAGCGCAGCGGCGGCAAGTTGACCGTTTGCGCCGTGAATCCCGAACACCAGCATTTTGCGGGCCAGGGCTGCGCGGCCTGCGCGCGCGACAAGGTCATCGTCGCGGCCGGGCAGGCGTCCGTGCAGGCGCAGCAGCAGATACTGGCGCAGTCTCAGCCTCAGCCGCCGCAGCGCAGTACGCGCCGCACGGCGCCGGGGCAGGCGCCCGCCGCCATTCCAGTGGCGGGCAACACTGGCGGCGGCATCACGGGCAAGGGCTGGGCCGTGGTGGTGGTGCTGATCGTGCTGTTCCTGATCGGCTTTACGGCCTGGACCTCGTCGCCCGATGAAACCAAGGCCAAGGCCAGCTTGCAGGCGCAAGCCGAGCAGGCGGCTGGCCTGGAAGTGTTTCGCTGGCGCACGCGCAAGGCGGCCGGTTTCCAGCCGTCGGACGCGCGCAAGGCCGTGCGCAGCCTGTCGCAAGCGATCAGCAAGGGCGACGATGACGCCGTGACGCGCCGCTTGCAGTTGTTGTACCGTTCCGGCCAGGAAAAGCCGTCCGGCTACGGCGGCGACAGCACACAAGCGCAACTGCGCGCCTCGTTGCTGGAGGGCCTGGGCTGGGTGCCCGGCTATGAGCCGGGGCTGGTCGCGACCTATCTTGACCTGCTGCAAGCGAACCCGCGCGACCATCTGGTGGCGGCGGCCATGGGCCGCATGCATCTGAGCCTGAACGAACCGCAGGCGGCGCGCCAGTACTTCGAGCAAGCCGTGTGGGCGCACCCAACGGATGGCACGGCCTGGCTGGGCATCGCGGCCGCGGCGCAGCTGCGCGGCGGCGACGAGGGCGATGCCGTCAACCTGGTGGCGCTGGCGCAACTGACGGCTTACCGCTACGCCGTGGAGCATGCCTTGCCGGCCGAGCCGGGTCAGCCGGCCGACAATGGCGTCGCGCGCATGACGCAGCGCATGGATATGAACGCCAAGGTGCTGCGTCTGGCGCAGCCGGGCGCTTACCAGAAACGCTGGGAGAAGGTGCTGGCCGATGGTGCGCTGCTGGCAGCCAGGCTGAAGGCCTTGCCGCCCTTGCGGGACCAGGTCGGCAGTGTACAGCGCGAGACGATGACGACGGTTGCGTATGGCGTGCTGGACGAAAAGCACGCAAGGGGTGAAAACCGCCTGACCCTGACCATCGCGGCCGACGGCACCCTGACCTATGCGGCGGCCGAGTTGCCGATGGAGCCGATGCTTAACAAGGTGCTGCTCGATAGCGTCAAGCGCTGGACCTACTTGCCGGCCGTGCAGCACGGTCAATTGCGGGATGCCGAGGTGGTGGTGCTGGTGCGCTACCGCGATGGCCGGGTCAGCTTCGTGCCGGGCGGTGTGGCCGTCACGGCGGAAAATTAAAGGAATAGCATGAAAATCAAGATCTTATGCGCGCTATTGGGCGCTTGCTTGTTGTGCCCCAGCCTGGCGCAGGCGGAAATCGTGCAGCGCCAGGTGCTGGCAAGCATGGCCAGCGAGAAGGATAGCGAGGGCGGCGATGTGTTTACTATTGCGGGCACGACGGCTTGCGGCGGCAAGCAGATACGCATGGATGCCCACTCGGTCAGGCTGGACGAGGCACCGTACGAGGCGCTGAAAGCCGATCTGGCCCGGCACATCCGCGCCAGGACGCCCATGCTCGTCGGCCTGAAAAAATGCCCGGAGGATGGGAGCGTGCCCATCGTGCGGCAGATCGCCGTCTGTACACCCACCAGCTGCACCGATGGCCGGGCGCGGCTGTACCTGCACGAACGTTTCTTTCCCATCGAGCAGGAAAAGGCACCGAATGTACTGCTGTTGCCCTTGCCAAAAGGCAAGCTGCCGGGCACGTGGAAGGTTGACGTTTACAGCGTGGCGGGCCACAAGCTGCGCCTGTCCGGCCATGTCAACAAGGCCGATTATGTATTCCGTGAACTGGTGGGCGGTTATGTCTCGTATTACCCGAATGGCAAGATCAAAGAACGGGTAGCGCAGGATGGGCAGGGCCAGCAGCACGGCATCAGCAGTGAGTACTTTCCCGATGGCACCCTGGAGTTGCGCGGCGACTGGCGCCATGGCTTGCCCGAGGGAGAACACCAGCGCTATCACGCGACGGGCAAGCTGAGCGAGGCGACGGTCTACCGCGACGGCAAGCAAGTCGACGGGCCCGTGCAGACCTTCGACGAGAATGGCAAGCTGAGCACCAGCTACACTATGCGCGACGAGCGCATCGAAGGCGAAATGTTTACGTATTTCTCTGATGGGAAAATCTCCAGCCGCTCGGAAGTAAAGCAGGGCAAATCCAATGGCTTGACGACGAGTTACTATCCCGATGGCGCCGTGCGCAGCACCATTTCGAAAGTCAATAAGATACCCACGGGCGAGGCGCTGGGGTTCTATCCTGACGGCAAGGTGCAAAGCCGCCAGCAGTATGGCGACAAGGGCGTGCTGCTGAGCGTCCAGCGCTACAGCCCCCGGGGCGTGCTGGTGTTGGAACGAAAATGGGACCAGCAACTGCGCGAGCAGGGCACGTCGCGCTCCTGGTACGAAAGCGGCAAGCCCGAGCATTCCATCGACTACGTGAACGACGAGCGCGATGGTTGGCGCCGCAGTTGGCGCGAGGATGGCAGCTTGCAAATCGAATGCCAGTATGTAGCCGGCAAGGCCCAGGGCGACTGCGGCGAAGCGCCGCCAGCGCGGGAGCTGTTGCGCAGGGAGCAGGCATGGCGCGCACTTTGAAACATTTGTTTGGCGCCATGCTGCTGTTGCCGGCGCTGGCCAGCGCCGAGATTGAGCAGCGGCAAGTAGTCACCGCGATCAAGGCGACGCCCGACGGCGATGTGCTGGCCCTCGCCAGCGACAGCGGCTGCGGCGGCAGGCAGGTGCTGATGAATGCCGTTTCCGTGCGCCTGGATAAGGATCAGTATGTCGCCATGAAGCATCAATTGGCTCCCTTGATCCGCAACAAGACGCCCTTGTTGATGCGTATCACATTCTGTCCCGCGCCAGGCAAGGTGGGAGGCGAAGCGGGAGCGCTCGCCATGCCCGAAGTTGGCAAGCTGGGCCGCTGCGAGCCGCAGGCCTGTGCCGACGGCAAGCCGCGTTTGTACCTGAATCACAATCTGTCGAGCGGCGAAGTCAAGGAACATGCGCGCTATGCGCTGGTCCTGCCGCTGCCGCCAGGCAAGACGCCAGGCACCTGGCAAGTTGAGGTTTATCATGTGCGCGAAGGCGAGCCGAAGCGTCTGACGGGCCAGGTCAACGATCGCGATTACCTGCGCGGCAAGCTGGTGGGCAACTACAGCATGTATTACCCGCATGGACAGCTGGAAATGCAGGTTGAGCAAGATGGGCGAGGCGTGCAGCAGGGGACGCAGACCCGCTATTACCCTGACGGCAAGATGTCCATACGCGGCACGTGGCGCAACGGCGTGCAGGAGGGGGAAGAGCAGACCTATCACCAGAATGGCAAGCTGATCGAGTCGCGCACCTACCGCAACGGCGCCCGTGCCGATGGCCTGGTGGAAACGTTCGACAAGGATGGCAAGCTGCGCACGCGCATGACGCGGGTCAAGGGCCAGACGGAGGGCGAATTGCTGCTGTTCTATCCGGACGGCACAGTAGAAAGCCGCAGCCTGTATGTGAACGGCATCCAGACGGGGCCGAGCACCAGTTATTTCCCGGATGGCAAGGTGCATCGCACAGGCAACTATGTCGACGGCAAGCCTGCCGGCGAAAGCGTCGAGTATTATCCGGACGGCAAGGTCGCCAGCAAGCGCACGCACAGCGGCCACTATGTCATGCGCAGCGAACAGCGCTTCAGCCGGGCCGGCGTATTGATCGTGCACAAGCAGTGGAACGCAGACGGGCGCGAGGAGGGCGCGCTGCGTTCCTGGTATGCCGATGGCAAGCCCCGGCAACTGATCGAATACGTGGATGGCGAGCGCCAGGGCTGGACGCGGCACTGGCGTGCGGACGGTAGTGTGGAAAGCGAATGCCGCTATGTTGCCGACGTGGCGCAGGGGGAATGTACCGGCGAGTCAGCCAAGTTTTCTTACACGGAAGATGGCATCGAGTTTGACAAGCCGGAACCCTGAACAGGGAAAGTCACTGCCGTCCGATCACTGGTGCGTGACTAGCCTTTTGCGAGGCATGTACAGGTACTGGAGTGACACTGGATGGCGCCCAGAGCTCGTCCGGCCGCAGCACCGTGGTCGTGGCGGCATTTCGCATATAAATACCGTTGGCTGCCTGGACTGATCCGTAGCGCATGGCTGTTTGTGCCGAGCAGGACCTTTTGTGGGCGGCAGCTTTCGCCCCAAAGCAGACGGTGGTCCACATGCATCGTTTGAATTTCACTTTGAAATACCCAACCAGATTGGGATCATTGCAGTGTCATGATCAGTGAGTCCGCTGACCCCATCGACAAGATACAAATTTGGACAGGTTGAATCGAAATATTCTTCTATGTCGTCCAAAATTATGTAAGGTTCGTCGGTAACTTCGTTTTCAACCAACCACGACTCAATCTCTCGTTGACGGATACCGGGTACATAGTCAGTCGTACTTTCCATGATTGGAGTAACGCCTATGAAACGATTAGAGAAGTGCTCACCTCCATGACCTTTCAATAGTTCTACCAATTGTGCCAAAGAAAATTGCTCACGCCAGGTTGATGTGATGACTACTGAAATCTCAGGAATTTTTTCCAAGATTGTCCATAGTGACGGAGTCGCTGAAAAATGACTGCTGGTCGACGTCATCGGAAATGGATGGAGTACACCATCAAAGTCTAAGAAAAGTATCATTCTGTGGTCACTAAGTTGAAAGGCAGACTGTCTGCTTCTGGCCGGTTGCCGCTGTTGGCGGGGTCCGCCCCAAAGCAGACATAGATCTGACGCATTCGACATATGACACCGCAGCCGATTAAACGTCGTGATAAACAACGCCGTATGTGTCGAACATCGCTCCAGCTAGCTCGACCATACTTAAGCCGCTGCGCTCCCAAAACATCAGAAAGTATTCCAACTTGTCGTAAGGAGCTTCAGCGTCCATGCCGTGCAGCGCACAAATCGTGGTTCTGACACGCAACACCTCAGGGTCATTCGACATATCGCGTCCTCGGATGGTCTCCCAAAGCCTCTCCCGGACAGCCAAGGCCTCGCTATCCGTTGCCGCGCCCTCAAGATATCGTTTAGCAGCCAAAACAGAAGATTGCGCGGTAACGGGTAGACATTCGATCACCCGAGCCAGGGCGTTAACCATAAAGCGTTGAGCATCATCGTGCTCTGCCGGATCATCCAGATCAACGGTGGATGAAATTACATCAAAAGGATCACGGTAAGACATGCTGACTTTCTGAGTAAAGCTTGATTGGTCAATTGCCGACTGTCCGCTTCTGGCCGAACGCGGCCGTCGGCCCCTAGGGAAGCGCTGATCAATTCGGTTTTCTGGCGAGGTTGGCGCGCCAAATGGGCGACCGATGAGCCGTTCAAGCCCATTTTTCGTTCAAGTTGACGCGATGCTTCGCGTCTTTCTGCAAT